>NZ_JANMUN010000244.1:0-9885 GCF_031391665.1 Ferruginibacter sp. | reverse complement strand
GCCGTAAGTACCACACCAGCCTGGCAGCCCAATTTCCTTATAGCAAAACTTAATTCCGGTGTAGGGCGCAAGGCTTCAAACAAATACACTTTTATACCATTGGCAGCAAAAATATTTGCGGTGGTTTCGGCAAAAAAACGACCGTTATTCCTGCAGTCATGTGCAATAGCCACACTAACTGTACCGCTAAAAGATTTTTTTAAATAATTAGCAAAGCCCTGTGTGGCCATGCCTACCGTATATTTATTCATACGGTTGGTACCAATGCCCATAATGCCACGAAGACCGCCTGTACCAAACTCTAAATTTCTGTAAAACGAGTCTTCTAACTCTGCAGGATTATCCTTTTGCAGTGCAGTAATTTCGTCTTTAACCGGTTGGTCGTAATTGCCGCTAAGCCAGTCGCTGATTCTTTTAAGAGTGTTTGCTTCCATATATTTTAATTTACATCCTCAAAAATAAATGTTTCGTATATCATTAACATCATATTGGGTTATTTTTGTTTTTTATGTACCAAACTTCAGAATATAAATCGGCTGCGGTGGCGTCGCACTCTTGTACTTTTAAAGCTTTATTGAGCTTTTACCTTCTGTTTGCTGCTACTTTTCAATTAATGGCTCAGGATTCAACCCAAAAAGTAAACTCAGTTTTTACAAACGGTACTTTCTCTGACCACGGAGATACAATAACATTCAATACAAAACAGAATAAGTTTAACAACAATAAATTAACCCCACAACAAACAAAAAAAAGAGTAAAAATAATCGCCACCACCAACATAATTGGTTACAGCGGTGCAATGGTTGGCCTTTACGCAGCATGGTATAAAAATTATCCGCAAACTAATTTTCATTCCTTCAACGATATTGGGGAATGGAAAGGCATTGATAAAATTGGGCATGCTTACAGTGCCTATGCCGAAAGTAAAGCCAGCATGGAACTGTGGCGCTGGACAGGTATTGACCGCAAAAAAAGAATTTGGCTGGGTGGCATGAGCGGTGCAGTTTATCAAACCGTAATCGAAACTTTAGATGGCTTTAGCAAAGAATGGGGCTGGAGCTGGGGCGATTTTGGTGCTAACATTTTAGGCAGCGGCATACTGGTTGCCCAGGAGTTGGTGTGGGACGAACAACGGATTCAATTTAAATTCTCTTTTCATCGTAAATTTTATAGTGACCCGATACTTAACCAGCGCAGCAATAAAATTTTTGGTGCCAGTACTGCCGAACGTTTTTTAAAAGACTATAACGGTCAAACCTATTGGCTGAGTGCTAATTTAAAATCATTTTTTCCAAAAAGTAATTTACCGGCATGGCTGCAAATTTCTGTTGGTACAGGTGCCGAGGGTTTATTTGGCGCCAATAAAAATATTGGTAAAGACGATAATGGTACCATGAATTTTAACCGCACCGATATTAAACGCTACCGCCAATGGTATTTAGCACCGGATATTGATCTTACTAAAATTAAAACCAATAAAAAAGGAATTAAAGTGGCGTTGAATATTTTAAACATTGTAAAATTTCCCATGCCTTCATTAGAATATTCCAATGGTAAGTTTAAATTGAATGCACTTACATTTTAGTTTTTGCCACGGATTACAGTACTTAGCACGAATAATACATTTTACCTTTTATAATTTTTAGTATTAAAAAAATCTGTGTAAATCTGTGTAATCAGTGGCTATATTTGTTTTATTAATTGCTATAATGTGGCAACATTTAATTTACGGGAACAAATTTTAAAAGAACATTCCAAAGCGCAATGCACCACAATTGTAAATTGGGTAGGTGCATCACAAAAACGTTTTGACGAACTTTTTCATTTATTTTTAAATGACGAATACCGTGTGGTGCAAAGGGCGGCGTGGCCAGTGAGTTATTGTGTAATGGGCCACCCTGATTTTATAAAAAAACATTGGCCTGCTTTAATTAAAAATTTGCAAAAACAAAATTTGCATAATGCCGTAAAACGAAATAGTATTCGATTATTGCAGGATATCAAAATTCCTAAAAAATACCAGGGGCAAATAATGGATATTTGTTTTAAGTATGTTGAAAGCCCCACAGAAGCTGTTGCAGTAAAAGCATTTTCGCTAACGGTGTTAGGTAATCTTGCTAAACAATACCCCGAAATTATTCCTGAAATAAAATTATTAATTAAAGAACAATTACCACATCAAACAGCAGCTTTTAAAAGCAGGGCTAAAGTTTTTTTAAAGCGGGAATAAAAAATTAAGATGCACTGCAAATAAATTAAAACACATTATCCACCGCCGGCCTGCTGTAATTTTCTTTACCCTCACTTGTTTTAGGCATACCAAAATAAAAATACAACGTACGTTTTTTACTGCCGCTTACATGATTTAATTCGCTTTGTGGCCCAAGGTTTTTTGTATTGGTACTTAAGCCCGTTGCTAATTTTGTTCCTATTGGAGGAATACAATCTAAAAAAGAAATATTGCCTGATGGTAATTCGGGATGCGGTTTTGCTGCAGCACTCAATGCATAAAAATCGAAAAGGCGAATGAATAAACCACTGTCTTTACTGGCTATATAAAGTTTACCTTCCACTGTACTTAATTCCATCCAGTTTACTTCGCCGTAATAACCCTTAAACTCGGGATATACAACAGGCGAATAACCGGTGTGGGTATTGTTATAAATATTCTGCCACACATTTACCGGAGTGCCTGCCATACGGTTTTTCCATTGGCGGCTGGGGCCCTTGCCCAACCAGCGGCTGGATAAAACATAATTCTCGGGATAATTAAATGTGATACCAGCAAAAGGCAGGTCACCATCAGCGTTATACTCATACTCCAATGTTACCCATCCGCTGCTGTTGATTTTCCATTTGGTATATTTCATGTTGCCGCTGTAATTAAATTCTACTACCTGTTCGTTTACTTCTTTGTACATTTTACTGCTTACCACTGCGGCATCACCTTTTACTAAAACCGGCCCATTGTTAAAAGACAAAACATAATCGTTGCTGGTATTTTTTGTAGTAACGAGATTGCCCGATTTTTTATCGAGAGTTATACTAACATCGCCGCCTCGCATTGTATAAACGGTATCCGTTTCTCTTACAAAAACTGAATCATTTTTTGTAGTTACAAAATTGCTGATGATAGATTGATTACTTTTTATTTTACTTGTCCACTTGTATAATTCTTTTCCAAAATTATCTCGGGCAACAAGTACCAGTGCATCATAATCTTTATAATTTAACGGAAGATTTAATTGTAATAAACCTTGTTTTGTTGCAGCAATATCCGGTGCAGTAATTATTCCTTTTTGCTGTACCACATAACCATCAAATCTATCGAATGGTTTACTGTAATTTATCAATGCCCAGTAAAATGTACATTGGTTGGCATTTAGAAAATAAAAGCGGTTATCCACTTCAATTTGCCCATTAAAATTTGCAGGCAATTCCACTGGCATATTTAATTTTATGGGAGAAAAAATTTCACGCAGTGCATAAAAACTTCCTTCTTTTTCCCGGTGTGGGCCAAGGATACCATCGTTTGCGTTTAGTCCGTTTGCATCTAATGCATTGTTCAAGTCTGTTCTTACTACGGCTTCATCTGTAAAGGCCCAAATAAAAACCCCGCCACTTTTTTGCGACTTCCAATGCAGGTTCCAAAAATCATCCATCGCTGCACCAGCGCCGCCATCATCCTGTGCATGCAGCATTTCTGTTGGCATATAGATGAGAGAATCGTTCAATATTTTTTGTGTGCTGTAATAATCTTCGTAATGGTTACAATCAATACCATTGAACTGATTGCCGGGGCGATGGTGCGGATGAATGACAGGACGTTTTTGAAAATCCCATTTTACAAAATCATCATCCAGTTCTTTATTGGTGCCGCCTTCATTTCCATTGTCCCAAAAAATTATTGAAGGATGATTCAAATCTCTTAACACCAATTCTTTTACCAATGGTTCGCCTGCTTTTGAAGAATAAAATTTTTGCCAGCCAGCCAGTTCATCTAAAACATAAATGCCGAGACTATCGCACAATTGTAAAAAATATTTATCTGGGGGATAGTGAGAACAACGCACTGCATTCATGTTCATTTCTTTTAGCAGCAATGCATCCTGCAGTTGCTGATCGTCGCTTAATGCTCTTGCAGTTTCGGGCCACCAGCAATGACGGTTTGTTCCTTTAAATTTTACCTGTGTACCATTGATGTACACTCCCATGCCATAACGAATTTCTATTGTACGGAAACCGAATTTTTCGTTTAACTCATATATTTTTTTTCCGGTAGCATCCTGCAATACCACATTTGCATTATAGAGGTTCGGTGTTTCTGAAGTCCAGGTTTTTATATTTTGCATTGATGCCGTTGCAACAATATTCTCAGCCGATTTTGCAACCGGAGCTTTTAGCGTACCAATAATTTTTTTGTTGGCATCTGTAATGGTAGTAACAACAGTTGCATTTTGCGAAAGATTTTTTACCCAAACCTGCATAGCAAATTTACCATCTGCTTTTGCATCAATGCCCACATAATCTATAAACTGTTTTGGTGTGGCTTCTAAAAATACGGGACGAAAAATGCCACCGAAAACCCAGTAGTCCGCTAAACGTTCTGCATTATTTACACTGGCATCGGCACTCATTTTGCTTACTGTTACTTCCAGTCTGTTAGGTTTATCAAAAAATAACAATGCTGTAATATCATATTTAAACCTATAAAATGCTCCCTGGTGAATAGCGCCTGCAAGCTTACCATTTATCTTTACTTCAGTATCCGTCATGCTGCCATCAAAAACAATATTGATGTTTTTCCCTTTCCAGACTGGCGCAATTTTAAAAGAATATTTGTACATACCTTTCTCGTCATAAAAACGAAAGTTTTTGCCATTGGTTTTATAATCCCTTCCATAATTATAATTGCCAAAGCCTTGCTGCTCCCAGCAACTGGGTACTTGTATTTTACTCCATGTGCCACTGTTTCTTCCAGCGCTGCACATAAAATCCCATTGCACTGTGTTTTTGGTATCGGTACCAGAGAGGTATTGAATTTGTTTTGTTTGGGCATTGGCAATTGACGAAACAATAATGCTGAAGACTACAAATATTTTACGCATGTTTATTGTGGAATTGCTTAAATCGCAACAAAATAAAAGAGGAGTTTTTTTTAGCACCATACAATCGTTTATAAGATTGTAAATTAGGTTTATAGGAGTGGTAAGCTGTCCTGTTGTATCCTGCGGTTATAAAAGTACATTACCAATTTGATGAAAGACCTTCAAAGATATAATGTTGAATGGAGCCCTTCGTTCCTCAGGATAAACTCTGCCGATGTCGCCTCATAGAAGTACAAATGCCCGTCACAAAGATATTTGGCGTAGCCGAAGATTATTTTAATATTTCTTCAATTGCCTCCAACTCTTCTTTACTAAACTCTATATTTTTCAAACAATCAATCGAATCTAATAATTGTGCAGATGAACTGGCGCCAACCAAAACAGACGTTACTCTTCTATCTTTTAGCAACCAGGCTAATGCCATTTGTGCTAAGGTTTGGTTGCGTTGTACAGCGATATTGTTTAATCCTTTTATTTTATGCAGAATGGTTTCTGTTATTTGTTCTGCTTTTAAAAAAACACCTTTAGTAGCTCTTGATCCTTCGGGAATACCATTGATATATTTATTGCTTAGTAAGCCTTGTGCCAAGGGAGAAAATGGAATACAACCCACGTTATAATGTTCAACCGTATCCAGCAAGCTGCCTTCCACCCAACGGTCAAACATAGAATATTTGGGCTGATGAATTAAACAAGGGGTGCCGAGTTGTTGCAAAATTTCAAACGCTTTTGCAGCCTGATCGGCAGGATAATTTGAAATACCTGCATACAATGCTTTGCCCTGACGTACAAATAAATCTAAGGTGGCCATCGTTTCTTCTAAGGGAGTATTGGGATCGGGGCGGTGACTGTAAAAAATATCTACATACTCCAGTTGCATTCTTTTTAAACTCTGATCGATGCTGGCTACCATATTTTTTTTGCTGCCCCACTCACCATACGGTCCGGGCCACATGTAATAACCGGCTTTACTACTGATGATCATTTCATCACGGTAAGCCTGGAAATCCTGATGGAGAATTTTGCCAAAATTAATTTCGGCACTGCCGGGTGGCGGGCCGTAATTGTTGGCCAGATCGAAATGAGTGATGCCGTTATCAAAAGCAGTGTGTAATGTTTTTCGATACACTTCTTCTGAATCTACATCGCCGAAATTATGCCACAATCCTAAGGAGATGGCGGATAACTGAATACCGCTTTTTCCGCAGCGGCGGTATTGCATATTTTGATAACGATTTTCGTTTGCAGTGTAAGGCATAATTATTTTTAATTTTTCTGCAATTTAATATTTACTTGCTCATCTCTGTCACAAATTATTTCTCCATTTACATATTTTAATTGGGACAGTTGAATTACACTTCTTTTATCATCAAAACTTCCCTTTGCTGCAGGATTAGTTTTTTGCCTGCCGGGATGGGTAAAATAAAAAATGTATGCTTTATCATTGTTCACCACCACATCGCAATGACCGCCAATAGCCTGATCATCCAATCCTTTACCGGGAGTTTCTAAAATTCTGTTGGTTTGTTTTTTCCAGGTAAGCAAATCATCAGAAGAAAAAACTTCCATGCCTTTCCAGGCATCAATGATCATAAAATATTTTTGCTTGTAGTAAAAAACTTTTGGGCCTTCTCCCCTTGCAGCAATAGCTTTGCCTTTATCTGCCCAAGTATATAAATCTTTACTATCAGCATAATAAATACTCTTGCCGTCTTTTTCATTATTGTACCACATGCGCCATAAACTATCATTTACTTTAAATACGGATGCATCAATTACTTTTTCATTCACCAGTTTTAGTGTGGATTGATAATTCCAGTTTTTCAAATCTTTACTTATAAGATGAACTATTACTCTTGGATGATTCCAATCTTTAAAAGTACCGGGCACATAAGTTAAATACATGTGATAGATTCCATTTGCTTCAATTACATCTGGTGCCCAATGGGTGTAACCGCTATCGGGACGGTAATTAATATTGGCAGTGTCGATATACTTCCATATTCTGCCATCTTTACTTTCTGCAATACCAATCCGGGTACCATGCACCCATTGAACGGTGGAATCATTTAGTGCAGCCCTGCGGTTGGTGTACAACATCCACCATTTCTTTTTTTGTTTGTTGTAAATAATCACAGGGTCGGCTGCGCCGTGATAAACGGGATCATCAAATACTGGTTTGGAAGCAATTTTATTTTGTGCATGAACAACAGTAAATAGAAACAGAATTAATAGCGTTGCTTTTATTTTTTTCATTCGTGATTTTTATTTGTAATCCAGGCGGCAGATAGATAAGGCATGCTCTCCACATAACCACCGTCAGAGTTTGTTCCGATAAATCGGAACTGACGGGGTTATATTATTCAAACACAATCACAAATCCATCATTAGGTTTAATAACTATAGTTTTACTTTGTTTGCCATAAACTGTTTCTTTGCTAATGTTAATTTCATATTTTTCGTTGGATGAAAATAAAGTACCGGTTTTAAATGGCACAATAAAAGGCAATTTATCAATCACAATATTTTGTTGTATTGAATCTGCATTGACCCCAGCTACATACCACTTCTTTCCTGCCCTTCTTGCCACAGCATAAAATTTCCCTGGATAACCATCTATAAATTTTACTTCGTCCCAAAATGCAGGGATATTTTGCATATAATTTTTTACAGCCCCAGGCATTTTAGCCATACCCTCAGGCCCTTCAACAAAATGCTGAATGCCGGATAAGAAAATAACTGCAGTAGCCATTTCAAAAGCAATACTTGTTTTACGGTTTATTTTTGGAATTTTATACAAACTCACCGGTGTAAAATCCATAGGATCAAATGCGTTTCTTGCAAAAGCACTCATCACCATATGTGCCGGCGCAACATCCGCATCTTTTTGATTGAAGGTGATCATTTCATAACCATACACTGCTTCGGTAGTCATTAAATTGGGATAGGTTCTTTGCCATCCTCTTGGTAATGTGGCTCCATGAAAATTTACCAGCAAATGATACTGTGCTGCATCTTCTAAAATATCCTGATAATAATTTATCATCGATTGTCCATCGCCGGAAAAAAAATCCGTCTTAATACCTTTGATGCCCAACTGTTGCAGAATAGCAAATTCTTTCATCCTGCTTTCGTGAGTAAGCATTTTATCTTTTGGGGTGTACTTCACCGTATTCCAATCGCCGGCAGAATTATACCATAATAAAATGCCTACATTTTTTTTAGCGGCATAATCTGCCAGCTCTTTTATTTTTTCATATCCAATTTTTCTATCCCAATCTGCATCTATTAAACAATATTCCCAATGCATATCGGCTGCATAGTCAATATATTTTTTTTGTTCTTCATAAATAATAAAATTGTCTTTACTCATAATCCAGCTCCACGATGCCCGGCCGGGTTTTATAAAACTGCTGTCCATTTTTACAGCGGGTAAAGCAAGATCGGTACCTAATGTTGATTCGGAAATAGTTTTTAAACTTCCCAGCGCAATAATACGCCATGGAGTTTGCCACGGCAATGTTGATTCTGGAAATAAAATAGCATTGGTAAATTTCTCCGGCTCCTGCGGAAAATTTGTTTTGTATTCGTTGTTATCAGAAAATTGTTGCAACGAAGTACCGCAATATGTTCTGCCCAATGCTGCTTCGGTTATCAACATCCACACATTATCGTATTTGAACATTGCTGGATATACCCAACCGTTTTTACCTGGTGATGGCGTACCTGTTTTTATATCCATCATATAATGTGCTTCGTAAGATGGGTTGCTGTGCTCCCACCCGCTTTGTGCTTCTGTTTTAGGTTGCAGCCATGCTTTGGTACCATTTAAAAAATGGAAGGTTGTGGCTTCTGTGGTTATTTTTTTTATAGCAGAAGATATTTGTGGAAATACATAACGAAATGCCACACCATCATTTGAAACCTGGAATACAACCTGCATAGCATCGCCATTGCTGTTGTTTACAGTTATTGTTTTTTTATTGGCTAAATACTTAATGTAAGATTTTTTTGCTGTCAACATTTTATAACTGTCTTTTACCGAAGACTGCTCCGATGCACTTAACCATTGCATGCCTGTTGAAAAGTTTGCATCTTCCCGTACAATACCTAATGCGGAATTTTCCATTACTTTTTTTCCTGCATACAGAATATTATAGATTAATTGCTTATTACTATTCAGCAATACCTCTGCTATAATTTTTTTATCAGGGCTTGTAATAACAGTACGTTTTACAATTTGTCTTTTTAATTGAGCATCTGCTTTGTATGCAAAAGAAAAAATTAGTACTGCACATAATAAAACTATTCTTTTCATTTCCTGATTATTTTTATTAATCCTTGTATTTTCTTTTCAACCATTCTTCGGGCAAAGGTATAATACAAATATTCATTGATCTGTTATCTGCAGAAAGCATGGCAGATTGAATTTGAATTTTTGTTCCATCGGGGCTTATAGTTGGATGCGGATGATCAGCTGCTGTTGCTTTATGCCCGGCAGAAAGCAAGATCATTTCGTTCGTGTGGCGGTCTATTAAATAAATATTTCTTGTAAAATCATCTCCTGCTGCCCATCGTCCATCGGAGGATGCACTTACATGCCATAAGCCGCTGCCACTTTTTGTTTGGCCAACAATTATCATTTCTCTTGTACGAAGATTTACAATTCCTAAACCTGTTGGTTTTTCTCTTGTACCTGATGGGCCCCATGCAGATTCCTGCCCTGGGTTGGCTCCACTAACAGGCGTACCTGCTTCTGTATTTTTATTTGTACCGG
>NZ_JANMUN010000238.1:0-4629 GCF_031391665.1 Ferruginibacter sp. | reverse complement strand
CAGTTTTTCCAACCGTATGCGGTAAATTCCTTCTTCGGCAGCAATGCCGGTAAGGATGAATTTTCCGTTTTTTATTTCGGCAGTATCTATTACTTCCGGATCTTTTTGGCCAAAAGATAATTCTTCTAAATAGGCTTTTTGGTCAGGCACATTTTTTAACTGGCCGTTTACTGTAAATTTTCCTTTTTCACCTTCATTGTTACATGAAATTAGAATAACAGCAATTGAAAGGAGCAATAATATTTTTTTCATTTTATTTTTTTGTTATAGATTTTTTATCCAAAAAAGAAGTTTCAAAATAACAAGAGTTTATTCGCTGAGTGAGTCACCCCAAAAGGGTGACTCACTCAGTACTTTACCCGAGCTTTTCGCTTAATAATTTATTTACTATTTGCATATCGGCTTTTCCTTTACTTAATTTTTTTACTTCGCCTGCAAACAAACCTATCAATCCTTTTTTACCACTTTTATATTCTCTTACTTTATCAGGCATTTTTGCAATGGCTTCATCAACCCAGGTTTCAACTGAACCACTGTCACTTTCCTGTAAAAGATTCAGAGTTGTTGCAATTTGCAGGGGTTCTTGTTGCGGATCGTTAATTAAAGCGCTGAATATTTTTGTGGACGCATTGCTGAAATTTATTTTTCCCTCATCAACCAATTGTATGATGGCTGCAATTTTTTCTGCAGGTAAAATAAAATCTTTAATGTCAGTGCTACTGTCATTAAAATAATTTTTTACTGGGCCGAGTAACCAGTTAGCGGCAGCTTTATAATTATTTGTATGTTTTATAATGGCTTCAAAATAATTTATATTTTCTTTATCGCTGCAAATTACATTGGCATCGTAAGGGGTTAAATGTAAAATCTCCTGGTATTTTTTTTCTAAGGTTTCGGGCAGCGCAGGAATAGATTCTTTTACCTGCTGCAAAAACTCATCAGTAATAAAAAATGGTGTAAGGTCGGGCTCAGGAAAATAACGGTAATCATCTGCTTCCTCTTTACTGCGTAACGAAAATGTAGAATTGTTATCGGCATCAAAACTTCTTGTTTCCTGTATAATTTTATCTCCTGCTTCTGTAATTTCAATAAGCCTCGCCACTTCAATTTCAATAGCTTTTTTTACATTGCGGATACTGTTTAAATTTTTCACTTCTACACGGGTACCTAATTTTGTTTCTCCTTTTAAACGTATAGAAATATTGGCATCGCATCGCATGCTGCCTTCTTCCATATTGCCATCGCAAATTTCTAACCAGCGCACTAATTTTCTTAATTCGGTTATGTATGCAAAGGCTTCATCGCTGCTGTGTAAATCGGGTTCGCTAACAATTTCTAATAAGCAAACACCGGCACGGTTTAAATCTATTGAAGTAAAATTTTCATCCACATCATGCAAACTTTTTCCGGCATCTTCTTCCATGTGTATCCTGTTGAGCAAAATATTTCTTTCGCCATCAGCAGTTTTAATTTTTACAAAACCATTTTTACAAATGGGTGTTGTGTGCTGACTTACCTGGTAACCTTTTGGCAGATCGGGATAAAAATAATTTTTACGGGCAAAATAATTATACTGTTCAATATTGCAATGTAAAGCAAGGCCTAATTTAATTGCATACTCAATTGCTTTACGGTTCATTTTGGGTAATGTGCCGGGATGCGCCAAAGTAACAGGACTGATATGTGTGTTAGGTTCGCCGCCAAAAGCTGCACTGTCACCACAAAATAATTTACTTTTTGTTAAGAGTTGTGTATGCACTTCAAGCCCGATAACCACCTGGTATTTATCATTATTTTTCACGGGGCAAAGGTAAGTAAAAAAGCCCCTCTCTATCTCTCCCCAAAGGGGAGAGATAGAGTATAAGATCTTAGCGCAAATAAGTTTGATAAAAAAAGCCCCCAAAATTTTGGGGGCTTTTACATTGTTTTTCAATAGCGTTATAAATTTGCTGTTTTTAATTTTTTAGGGATTTTTATATCGAAGCTCATTTCTTTTCCATTGCGTTTTGCTTTAATGTTGTACGATGATTTATCTGCATTTTCGTGCAGTTGCTCACGGGCATCATCGGTATTGGTAATTTTTTTGCCGCCAATTTCGGTAACAATATCATCCTTTTTAAGTCCTGCTTTTTCTGCAGGAGAATCTTTGTCTGTATCTAAAACTTTTACACCATCACTTTCTTCTACATCCTGAATTTTTAAACCTAATTTTTGCTGGCGTGGAAAAGAGTTACCTCCAAAAAAATCCATTCCATCAACATTACCTTTGCCATTCCATTCAAAGTTTTCCATATTGGGGATAGTTTGTAAACGTGGCATTGCAGGTGTACGCGGCATGGAAAATGTACGCATGTCTCCTTTTGGTCCGCTAAAGGAATATGCCAAAGATGATGATTTAGTTTCTCCCAAAACTGCTTTAGATGAATTTTCTTTTCCATCACGTTTGTAGTACACCGTTACTTCATCTTTTGGTTTAAATGTACCCACCACTTCGGATAATGATTCGGGGCCTTCAACTTGTTTATCATTAATTTTTGTAATAACATCACCATTTTTTAGCCCTGCTTTTTCAGCAGCACTGCCTTTGGTTACATTGGTAATTACTGCAGTATTTGGTTTGGTATCATTAGCATCGTCATCATTTTCAACACCGGTAGTTACACCTAAAAAAGCCCTCGGTTGGCCGGAAAGCATACCTTTCATTGGGCCGTTGAAATAAACATCCATATCACCAGGGGCAAAGGAAAGGCTGCGCTGGCCATCCCAAATTTTAATATTCCTTTTATTGATAGTAATATCTGCGTCTTTAAATTCGCTGATAGGTTTGCCATTGATGGTTACATTATCCCCTTTTATTTCAACAGTTATTTTACTGTCGCTATCCCCTTTTTTGCGGATGACAATTTCCTGCGTTTCTTTTTTTTCTTTTAGTTCCTTCCTTTCTTTTAGCTCTTTCTTTTCCTTTACTTCTTTTCTTTCTTTTACTTCTGGCTTTTCATCCTGTGCAGATGCAGTGTAGCTTAAAGTGGTAAAACCCATTACAGCAGCAAACAATAGTAACTTCTTCATAATTATTTATTTTTGTACGAAATGTTTAGTAGGTCAAATGTAGACAGATTTTTTGAATTACGAAATATTTCGGAGATTATTTTTTTGCTTTAACAAAATTTTGGAAATTGCCGCAGAACACAAAGTAAAGAAATTTGCCTTTGGCAAAATAGGGTAGCCACGGATTACACAGATTTTCACGGATTAGAGGAAAAAATTTTTGCCCGCTGATTTCGCAGATGTCGCTGATGAAAAAAATATTGCTTTTCTGCGCTATCTGCGAAATCGGCGGGAGTATTTATGCAGCATTAGTGATACTAAAAGTTTTTACCGGGCAATTATCAACCACTTCTTCTTTTATAAACTGCATTCCAATTTTTTCTAAAATTTTTAGAGAAGCAATATTTTCAATATGTGCCCGGCCAATAACAGTTTTTAAATGCAGGTGATTAAAACCATACTCTAATGTATGTTTTGCGACTTCGTAAGCATAGCCATTACCCCAAAAGTTTTGCATCAGCCGGTAGCCTAAATCAATTTCATCAGTCTCAGCTAAATATTTTAAACCGCACCAGCCAATAAACTCATTTGTAGTTTTTAAATATATTGCCCAGCGCCCTAAATTATTTTTGTATTGTGGTAAGATGATGGTGTTTAAGATATGCAGCGCCTGCTCTTCTGTTACCAGTGGCGGCTCATGCAAATATTTTAATACTTCGGGGTTGCTGTTGAGTTGTAATAATAAGTTTGTATCTGCTTCGGTAAAGCGGCGGAGGGTGAGGCGTGGGGTTTGAAGGATGATATGCATGGGTTTTTATTGCAGCTATATTTATGCAGATTGCCTTCTTCTTTTGTAAAAAAATAAACCGGCGAGCAAAGCAGCCAACCCAATTCCACCATAAATAAAATATTGTTTTTGCCTTGCAGCCTGTTTTCTTTTTTCTTCCTGATCTTTAAAATAATTAAATCCCTTTTCTAATACTGAGGATGCAATTTCTATTGTATTATTATCCGCAACCTGTATAGCTGCATCTAAATAATAAATACCGGTAAAAGGAATTTTTTCTTTGTACTTTTTAAAATATGGTTTAAGGTCATCTCTTTTTTGAGCAAGATTTAAAACATTTTCTCTGTCGTAATCTATTCCTGTTTCATAAATTACATAAGCACCTTTAATAGAAATACTGTCTGCTAAAAAATCACCCAGCTCCTGCAATACTTTTGCTATTAAAAGATTGGGCGCAGGTGTAAAAGGAATTCTTTCCTGTAACTGATAACTTACATCATACGCTATTGCAGTTGCCGGCTGTTTAATATTGTATAAGTCTAAAATATTTTCGCCTGCAATTTTATTATCAGGAATGTTTTTAAGCTTGTACTCTAATATTTTTATGTGAAACCATTCACTTCCGCTGTGTGATTCAGGATTTATTGCAACAGCCTTTTTAATAAATTCCAAAGCTTTTACATTTTTTCCCTGCAGCTCATATAATGTGCCCAGGTTAACGGTAACGCTGTAATTTTTAGGATGTTTGCTTAACAGTTCCAGTAATATTTTTTCGGCTTCATCAAGCCTGCCCA
>NZ_JANMUN010000225.1:0-5502 GCF_031391665.1 Ferruginibacter sp. | reverse complement strand
AGCCAGAAGACCACCAGAAATATGTCCAATAAGTGGCCATTTATAATCCCAATACCTGCCAAATATTTCTTTGTCAAATCCGAAATAGGGTAAAGCGTCATTTATTACAAATTTCCCTGAGAATAGAATAAGAAATATTGTAAGACCAAATCTTAAATATGATTTTGCTTTAAGCTGATTTAAAAGGTTTAATTTCTCCATTTTTATTTATGATTTTTTTTGTTTGCCTGCTCTATTCTTTTTTCGGCTACATTAAAGCAAACAGACGATTTTTTTAAAATATCATCTGCCTTCATTAAAAAAAAATTAAATTTTTACACTCCCAATAAATAATACAAAGAAGTTTTTTGTGTTCTGGAAATGGGTAGTGATATTGTATTATTTAACTCCAATTCGTTATCGTGTTTTTTTAAAGCACTAATACATTGTATGTTTACTAAATAAGAACGATGTATTCTTACAAACTGCTCTTCGGGCAAGTTTGATGCTATTTCTTTTAAAGTTTTGCAACACAAATATGACTTACCGTTTTGCACAAAAACGGTAGTGTAATTGTTTATGGATTTGCAATACATAATTTCATCAAAAGGGATAAACCTTGTTTCATCAAAATTTGCAACAGCTAATTTTTTCCATTGCGTTTTTTTATTAGGTGGCAACAATTTTAGTAATCCCCTAAGTGGAACTGCTTGTGCCTGTTTTATATTGCTCATCATTTTTAGTTTTTAAAGTTCATTATGTTATCTTCTTTTTTTGTTTGGTATGCCAAAAACTGAAACCATAATCTGCATTCGTGAGACACGAACGCAGGCGGTGGTCATTTTGGCCTGTGAAGAAACTGGTAAAAGCTGAAAAAATCAATACGCTACCACTGTTTTTGTAACTACATTGTACCCAAAGCTTTTATTATTTATCCAATCTTTAAATCCTATAATTCCTGTATCAAGTACACTTACAGTAACATTCTCATTTAAACCTGTACTTTGTGCTGATGCGGCACCATTGGATACACTACTTACTTTCCAGTCAGTAAATTTTATGGAATAGTAAGGTGTAGCTGCCCCTGCTACATAAAAATTAAAAACAATGGCCTGGCCGGCAGATGGCTGCAGCGTGGATGAAGCCATGTTGCTGAGAAAAGGAATGGAATTAATATCAGCCAGCTTACTAATACTGATGTCCTGAAAGTTGGTACCTGCCGGCGTGCCGCTGTTTGAGCCCCCGCAGCTTATTGCTAAAACTCCATAAGCGCCATTGGTAAAACCATTTGCAGCACCTGTTAAAGTATAGGTAATGGAGTCTGTATTTGCAGCAGCAATTGCAGCGAATGCATTCCATTTTAAACCATCATGAAACGCCGGGGTTTTTGTACGGCTGTTGTAAATCATTAAACCGGCACTTGGGTTGCTTACACTGCTGGTATCGTTTAACCTTGGCAGTAATATGCCTTTGTTGGTGCTGGTTACATCAAGCACCGCATTGGCACTTGGAGTTTGGGTACCAATACCTACCTGTGCGTTTGTACTAAATGCTGAAAAGAAAACGATTGAAAATAATAGCTTTTTCATTTTTTATTTTTTATGTTTAATTGTGTATTGTTGTTTTATAATCTTGTTTATATGTGCCCTGGTTCGTGTCTCCATGCCTTGGTTTGTTTCTCACGAACCATACCGTGCATCCGTGAGACACGAACGCAGGCTAATTATTAATTGTATTTTAAAATCTTTGTACCAATAAGCTTCTTATCGACTGTTCTTTGTACAACTACTTTTACCCCTCCATCTTTTTGTAATTCAAAACTGGCGATGGGATAACCTATACCACCTTCGAAGCTGTTATTGCCAATATATTTTAAACTTGCTCTGATCTGTCCGTTTTGTTTCATAAAGAGCAGGTCATCATTTTTAATAAACTCAATAAGGTTATTATCGCCAACATCAAAAAGTCCAGTAACGGTATCATAAACTTTTTCATCAAGTGGAATCTCTTTACCCATAATTACATTAAAAACAATTTCCTTCTCGCCAGGCTTACTTTCTAAAATATTGAGTATCCTGTTTACCGCTTTAGGAGAAGAAGCCCATTTGTCAGTTTCAACATATTTACCTCCTTTAAAATAGATCTGGGTTATTAAATCCTGTTGATTGGGTACAGACACACGCATGTGTATGTGAGCAGGCCGCCAGGATGATTCATCGGTTGGGTTGGCTTTATAAGGAACGGGCAGAATGGATTTAAATGCATATTTGCCATCTGCATTTGTTTTGTGTCCGCCACGGTATTTGTATTCGTCTGAGGCATTATCATACACTTCATTTTCATCGCAATGCCAGATTTCAACCAAGGCATTGTTGATAGGGGTTTTGCCATCTTCTTTAAAAATACTTCCTTTCAAAACAATTGGTGCACCATGAGAAGTTGGAAGTCTTAAATTGGTTCTTACTGGTGCTCCTGGTCTGTAAAAAGGGCCAAGAATATCAGTTGTAGTTGGCGTGTCGCCTTCAAAGTTTTTACCATTAAAGCGTATAAAACCGCTGGAGCTTATGGCTACTGCAAAGAGTGCGGTGTTCCTTATAAAGTTTCTTCTTTGCATAAAAATATTTTTAGTGTAAAAAAATAAGGATATTATTTCTTCATCTCTACGCTGCTTAGTTTGTAGAAGTATCCTCCATCAATTTTTTTTAAATAAGAGGAGTGAAAAAATCACCCCTCTTTTGGTTTAATGGTTGCTGGTTGGGTAGTATAAAATTATTTTTGTAAAGGTTTGTGTATTTACAAACTATGGCTGTGCGTTAAACTTATTTCGAACTTAAATCAGCACGTAAAAAAAGTAATTCACTCCAGCTTTCGTCAATAAATTCAGCAATATCTTTAAGGTATTGTGCATAAGAGCCTTCTCCATTTACAGCTTCATAAGTTTCTTTAAATGGTTTACGAAAACCTGTTGCTCTTTCTTTTAAGCCCTGCTTATACCTTGTTGTTAAAGTATATTGTGCTTTACCGGAAGAACTGGCAGAATATACCGCAACTGTTACACCAACAGATGCCCAGTTTTTTTTCAACTTCTTTATAATATTTACAACATCGTCACCATGCCCAACTTTGGGATAAATGTGATTAATATTGATTTTATCAGAAAAATCACCCAACGCCACGGTACTCAACGAATCGATGTAAACAGAATAGCCACCCGATAGCCTGTCTGTTAAATAGATGGCTACATTTTTATTCCAGTCCAGGTTATGCTCTGTTCCTAAATTACCTCTTGTATCCTCTCCCTCCCAGCTTGTTGGTCCCTCGGTAATATGATAGCCTCCCATATCCGGACCTGATTGTATGGCAAACACCCGCCAATGGGACGTACCGGTATGGTATTTTTGTGCATGGTTAGCCAGTGCTTTTTCAAATTCAAGCACTTTATCCATTTTTGGAAATACCCGTTGGGTAGAAATTAAATTTTTGGTTTGGCTTATGCCTGCAAAAGGGATAAGCATGCAAAGAAGAAAAAACATCTTTGTAGTAAAACGGAAATTCTTTTTCATGTTGATTTGGTTTAATGGTTAAAGGCGAAATATGTTAAGTAGCAAGGCCGGTTATTTTTGTTTTACATCATCATTATAAATGTCCCTTATGCAGGTATACTTTCCACCACGATTTTCCCAAATGGCCATATACTTACCTGTGTTAAGTATTTTTCCAGCAGCGTCTTTTTGTGTGGATGTTCCTGTTTCTGTAACAGTTTGCTCATTGCCAAATACATCCATAATATCATAACTGACTACAGAGCCTTTAGGTCTTTTTGCAAGGCCTTCTTTAATATCGTTCAGAATAGCAGCTTTTCCTTTTACCATAGGTTTATTATTTGAAAAGCTTATGGCATCGTCGGCATAAAATGCAGCAATTGCGTTAGTGTCTCGGGCATTATCTGCAGCAGCCCAACTGTTTTCTAAAGCTTGTATAGTTGCTTTTAATTTTGCCATGTCTGTTGTAACAGCAGCAGGTGGAGCAGCCTCTGTTGCTGTGGCGGCATCTGCTTTTTCTTCTGGAGCATTGTTACATCCAAGAGTTAAGCAAGCCAGGGCAACACAAAGTGTTGCTACTTTAAAAGGATTCATTTTTTTCATTTTTTGATTATTTTATTAGTGGTTAAAAATATGCTGTGCAACTGCAGGCATCTATATAGTAAGGGCAATAATGGCCGTTAGTCTGAGCTTGTAAATTTTTTAAATTTCATACAGCGTGTTTGTTAGGTTAATTAAAGAATGGGTTGACTATTTAAAAAATGCTTTTGTGTGATAGTAATAGTAAACGATGACATGGTTTAACAACGATAGCAGAAGATCAGCTTTGTAAAGGGAGGGATAAAGTAACTTATGTAAAGGTCTGTTCAGGTACGATTAGGTGTTAGGACAAATCCGCCAACTTCCTGCACATTCACCCCAAACTACCGGACAAATTGTGCAGCAATAGGATTATTTCGTCATTTTGTAAAAACAGAGGCTATTTTCTTTTAATCCATGCAATAAAAAATGGCATTCCAATTATCTTTATAAGTAAATGCATAAACCCCTTATCTACCTAAAAGCAATATGTACGTTGGCCATTATTTGGCTGGGGTTTGGCGCAGCTGCACAAAACACACCCGATTACGAATCTATTTCTACTGCACAGGGCTTATCGCAAGGGATGGTGTTTGATATTTTGCAGGATAAAGAAGGCTTTATATGGGTGGCTACCAAAAACGGGCTCAACCGTTATGATGGTTATGGTTTTAAAATTTTCGCTAACGATCCCTACAATGCACATTCGCTCAGCAGTAACACCATTGTAAAACTGTTTGAAGATTCAAAAGGGAGGATATGGGCCGGCACCGAAAACGCCGGCTTAAATATTTACGATAAGAAGAGTGGTAAATTTTACCGCATCATGCACAGTAACTCAAATGCGGCCAGCCTTTCGGGTAATGGTATAAGATCAATTATGGAAATGCCCGATGGCAGAATACTTATAGCTACAGATGTTGCCGGATTAAATATTGTTGAATCCGGTAATGAATTCTTTACTAAAGATGCCGCACCTGTTGTTACCAGGCTTACTTTGCCGAACGACGCACCCGTTTACGGCATGGGAAAAGATACTAACGGAATCATCTGGATTGGCGGTATGGATGGAGCGGTGTACCGATTTGATCCGTTAAAGAATAACTTTATAAAGCTGAACAATGGTATTCTGCTTAATGACGGTTACCTTAACCCGGATAGCAGTAAATTAATTAACAGCAACCTCTACCTCTCCGATGGAACAGCTATATTTCCATTGTTCAACAGTAATAAAACACCAGGTGGCAATATCATCTTTAAACCCAAAGAACAACTTTGGGAAAACCACCACAGGGAAGAGTATTTTTATAGTGTTTATAAATACGAGCCAGGCAAAGCAGTAAACTGGAACGAGCCATTACCTGTAACCAAAACAAGATTATGTTATCCGTTCATTATCGAC
>NZ_JANMUN010000224.1:0-19263 GCF_031391665.1 Ferruginibacter sp. | reverse complement strand
ATAAAGACCAGGGCTTTGAAGTGTTTGGTGTTTCGTTAGATAATAAAAAAACGGCCTGGGTAAAAGCCATTAAGCAGGATAAAATAAAATATGTACAGGTAATTGATACCGGCGGATGGAACAGTGCAGTTGCAGCAACTTATGGAGTAGAACAAATACCTACTAATTTTTTATTAGATAAAAATGGCAATGTAGTTGCCATTGATGCAGAAGGTAAGGAGCTGGATAAATTGGTGAAGGATTTATTGAAATAAATTATTTATTCATTGTTTTAAAACGAATTGAAGCACCAAGGGCAAAATAATTGTCGGGAGCTTCTTTGTTCAATCCAAATCCGGCAGAAGCGTCAATTTTAAAATTATCGTTAATGTAATATGCAAAACCAGCACCAAAACTATTCTCTGGATTATACTTCTTTGGTCTTCTAAAAGACCCAAATACTTCGATATAGGCAAACCATTCTTCATTAATATTAAACCTTGGCGAAAATGTATACATATAAGCTGGAGGAGAACCAAACCTATTCCAATTCATGCCAATATTATAACCAATTGATATAGTTTCAGATAAAGTATGTAACATAGCAAACCTGAAATTGGCCCCATCTATTGAGTCTTTATATAGAGTACGCAACCGGCGAAAATTGTAATGAGCAATCAATGATGTTTTAGGTCTCAATCCTTTTTCTTGTAAAAAATTAACCTTGCCTCCTAACTGTACATTAGTAATACCTGTATGTGATGTAGTATCATTTACAAACTGCTCTTTTATTGTACTCAATTCTGTTAGTAATCTCAATTCAATCCTGTTCCCAATTCCATATTTTGACAACAATGAGGGGTGCTGTATAAAATGATCTTTCCTGGGATAATGCTTTTCTATTTGCATTAGGAATCCCGTTTCAATTTGCACCCATTTCTTTGGAACTGTAGAAGGGGTATTTGTTTCACCAGGTCGATCTGTTTCAATTTTTTCAACTTGTGCGAATACATTAAGAGAAAAAAGAGTAATCCAAATACTACATATTAGCTTTGCCATTTCTATACGAATTTACAAGTAAATGTATGTCGTCAAAACAAAATAATAATACTAATAGATTTTTTAGTATAATTATTTTTTGGCAATTTTCAATGAAACAAATTCAATTTGAGAGTAAAGTGCTTTGTAATTACAGCATCTTGTAATTAATGTAAAGAAAGTTAAATTTTTTAATGCATGCAATACCACAAAGTGATAATATTCTAAAACATTGATTAGGTATAGGGAAGCTCATCCTAAGTCAACATAAACTATTGATATCTAAAGATATTTTTTAAATTCCCACGACCAATAAATTCTTCACCACTTCCTTACTTAACAGCTTACGTTCCTTTTTATTTATTTTTACCTGGAAAGAATGATCAAACTCCTCAATTGCTTCCACAACTAATTCATCGCCGAGGTTAATATTACTTTTGGTGAGGTATTGTAAAAAACTGTTGCTGTGCTCAGCAACACCTGTAAATTTTACTTTATCACCTTTTACGCAATCCAATAAAGGCTTACTGGTATTTTTTATAAACCGCCCTTTTGCATCTGGTATAAGGTCGCCATGGGGATCGGCTTTAGGGTAGCCTAAATGTTTGTCAAGGTTTTCAATCAGCTCATCACTTATCACATGTTCCAGTTGCTCGGCAATTTCATGCACCTGGTCCCACTTAAATCCCAGGTTGTTAACCAGCCATACTTCCCATAGCCGGTGCTTGCGTATAATACCCAATGCTATAAGTCGTCCATGCTCTGTAAGGCTTACCCCTTTTGACTTTTGATAACTGATCAATTTTTTTGCTGCCATCTTTTTAATAAAATCTGTAACCGATGCGGCATTTATCTGCAGGTTTTCTGCAAGGGCAGAGGTGCTTACCATGGCGCCATTTTTTTCCTGCAGTTTGTAAATAGTTTTCAGGTAATTCTCTTCGGCTAAAGACGTCATGTAAAAATATTTTACACAAAAATGAACTTTTTTTATGAAAAATAAAATTAGGTGAGCCTAAATATGTATTTTTGCTCAAAGAATTATTTTAAAACATTTTCTTAATGAAAAAAATTTATACAGTAGTAGGTTTTCTTTTACTGGCAATTGTGTTTATACAGGCCTGCTCCAAATTGCATCCGGCAGCTCCGGCAGATGATTCTTTATTAGACGGACCAGTGGATGGACTAAGCCATGAACAAAACAGGCAGTTTTTAGCAGGGGATATTGCTTTTAACGATGAGATATTTACAACACAAACAGGATTGGGTTCAATATTTGTGGCAACGAGTTGTGGCAGTTGCCATGCTGGCGATGGTAAGGGGCATCCCTTTACAACACTCACCAGGTTTGGGCAAACAGACAGTACTGGAAATAAATTTCTGCATTTGGGCGGGCCGCAATTGCAAAACAGGGCATTACCTGGTTTTATGCCAGAGCAAATTCCTGCTGGTGCAACATTTTCTAAATTTACACCACCGGCAAATACCGGATTAGGTTTTTTAGAACTGGTTAGTGATGCAGATATTCTTGCAATGGCCGATCCTGCAGATGCAAACGGTGATGGTATTTCAGGAGTACCCAACTGGATTACGTTGCCTTCTTTTATTTCTCCAAATACAAATGCAATAACTCAAAATGGAAAATATATTCACCGCTTTGGAAAAAAAGCTGCGGCCTATAATTTACTGCATCAAACAGTAAATGCGTATAACCAGGATATTGGTATTACATCATCCTTTGCATTAAAAGATGTTTACAGCGGTTTGGATATTGATGCGGAAGTACCTGATAAAACAGTGCTGGATGTAGTGTTTTATCTGCAAACATTAAAAGTACCCATTCAGCGTAATCAAAATGATGCGGAAGTGGTGCAGGGTAAAAATTTATTTATACAAACTGGTTGCGAAGGTTGTCATAAACAAACTTTACAAACCGGTAATTCCTCTGTCATTTCATTATCAAATAAAACGTTTCATCCTTACACAGATTTGCTGCTGCATGATATGGGAGCAGGTTTGGATGATGGCTATACAGAGGGTAATGCTAAAACTTTTGAGTGGCGTACGCCACCATTGTGGGGTTTAGGTTTATCACCCAATTCGCAGGGCGGACAATTTTTTTTGCTGCATGATGGCAGGGCAAAAACTATTGAAGAAGCTATTCAACTGCATGGTGGCGAAGCAGCTTCAAGTAAAAATAAATTTAATCAACTTGCAACAGCAGAAAAAAATGCTGTGATCAAGTTTTTAAAATCGTTATAAAAAATGGACAGAAAAGATTTTATAAAAAGTTGTGGTTTTGCCTGTATTGGCGGAGGGGCATTTTTACAAAGCTGCAACAGCACAAAATTATTAAGCGGTAAAATTGCAGGTGATGATATTATTATTCCTGTTACAGATTTTGAAACTAAAAATGGTAACAATATTTATTTCAAAAAATATATTGTTGTTCAAAATGAAATTTTGCAATATCCCATTTGTGTGTATCGCAAAAATGAAAATGAATACACTGCTTTGTGGATGCGCTGTACACACCAGGGAACAGAGCTGCAGGTGTTTGGCGATAAATTGCAATGCCCGGCGCACGGCAGCGAATTTGATAATATTGGCGGTGTGCAAAATGGCCCGGCAGATGCAAAGCTGAGAACATTTCCGGTTACGATCGAAAACAATCAATTAAAAATTTCATTAAAAGCGGTATGAAAAGATTTTATATCATCACAGCATTTGTATTTATCTATTGCAATGTTGCAAAGGCACAAATAGACCCGACATTATTAAAACGTACACCAACAGATACTGCAAAAAAAACCATGAACATGGATGCGGTGTACAGCCGCCCATTTATTGCTGTTGGTAAATTGCCTGTTTCTTTAGGAGGATACATGGAAGCCAACTGGCAGCACTTAGGCACCGATGGTATTTCTGAAGGGCATCAATTTCAATTTAGAAGAGTAACATTATTTGTGGCATCAACCATTGGTAAAAAATTAAAATTTTTAAGTGAGATAGAATTTGAAGATGGCGGAAAAGAAATTGCTGTGGAGTTTGCTGCACTGGATATTGAATTGCATCCGTTGTTAAATCTACGTGGCGGTATGATCTTAAATCCTATTGGTGCTTTCAATCAAAATCACGATGGGCCTAAGTGGGAGTTTACTGACCGGCCTATTGCTGCTACACAACTTTTGCCAGCAACATGGAGCAATGCAGGCTTTGGTTTGTATGGCAAGCATTATAATAAAGACTGGATGTTTGGTTACGAAGCCTATCTCTCCGGCAATTTTGATAATTCTATTATTGATAATGCAGAAAATAAAACTTTTTTACCTGCAGCTAAAAATAATGCAGAACGTTTTGAAGAAATAAACAGCGGCCTGCCTTTGTTTACCGGAAAGGTTGCGGTAAGAAATAATAAAATAGGAGAGCTGGGTTTGTCGTACATGGGTGGTGTGTACAATAAATTTCAGGATGATGGTTTGCAATTAGATGATAAAAGAAGGGTAGATGTATTTGCAATTGATTTCAACAGTACTATATCAAAACTAAATACATTTATTACCGGCGAATGGGCATGGATAAAAGTAAATGTGCCTGCTACTTTTACACAACAATTTGGTAACAAACAACAGGGAGGTTTTGTTGATATTGTACAACCTGTATTAAAGAAAAAAATGTTTGGCTGGGATAAAGCAACACTCAATATTGCCTGCCGCTTTGAATATGTGGATTGGAACAAAGGAAAATTCACCAGCACTGGCGGTAATATTGCAGAAGATCTGTGGAGCATTATGCCGGCAATAAGTTTCAGGCCAACAGTACAAACAGTGCTTCGGTTAAATTACCGGCATCAGCAGCAAAAAGATATTTTAGGTAACCCGCCTGCAAAAACGGGAGGTTTTATTTTTGGTGTATCTACCTATTTTTAAATATTGAAATTAAATTTATTTTGCAGCCGCTGTACCAATTACTAAATGCTCCAGGTTATGTTCACTAAAATATATTTTGCAAACTTTTTCTGCATCATCTAACAGTTGCTGCAATTTGGGTTGCTTTTTATCTAACAACTGGTAAGCTTTTTTAAAAGCTTCTTCTTCGTTTGAAGTGCCTGTTTGTTGCAGGGCTTCTTTTACAGCAACAATTTTTAGGCCGCTGTCTTTTAATTTACCCAGTTCCGCAATCAGCCAGCTTAAAGAGTAAAAATAATTTTTATCAAGTAAAAGAAAATATGCAGCATCGCCGGCATCGGGCATTTTATTATAGGGAGAAGTAATAATTTCTTTAGTGAGATATTTAGATAAATGTTTTGCAGAAGCTTTTGATTTACTCAATTGAATGCAACCCCGAAATGCCTGCGGATAAATACTGAGCCATCTTAATTTTCTTCTCAGTTCATGCACATCAGCTTCCACATTATCAAAATGAAATTTAGTTTTACCAGTAAACTCCACAATGCCGTAAATAGCCTCTCCATAAAAATCTTTTACGGCTTCAATTTCTTTTTCTTCTTTTAACCAGTCAGCTTCTTCCAGTTTTTTTTGTATCTTTTTTATCCGGTCTGCATTTTCACCCAACCATTCTTTTTCTGTAAGCAATTCATTCAGGCTTTGTATTTTTTCTCTTGCCTGCGCCTGTAAGTAATTAGTAACTGCAGCAGGTATGGTTTTATTTTTGCTGAATTCTTTTGCAAATGAATCGTAAAAATCTATTGCTCCCAGCCCATCTTCTAAAAGTTTAAAATGCTCTTTTAATTTTGCAAACTTTTTTTTATTGTGGATGCTGCTGTACATTTTTGCCAAACCTTCCAGCATAAACAATGGTGTACGTACATTATTCTGGTATAACCATAATGCCGGATTTTTTTGTTTGGCAGATTTGGTTAGTAAAGTTTGCAGTTGAGTAAGAAAAAATTCAAATCTTGCTGAGCCGTTTTTCATTTTTTTTTAATTGAACATTGATTATTGAATGTTGAGTATTTTTTTCAAGAGCAATAAATTAATTACTTTATGATTTCCTCTTCAGGGGGTTAGGGGGCTTCAAAAAAAGCCACGGTACCACCTACCCATTCTTTATCCTTATTGTATCTTGTACCAATCATTTTCCCTTTGCTTAATCTTGCAAGGTTGTGTACCGCTTTTGGCCTTGTCCAGCCATCTTTCCAAAAATAAAATAAACGAATTTCTGCTTTAGCAAGTATATCAGGCGTTTCAATTACATCTGCATATTTTACTTTGCGTTGCAGTATCCAGTTCTCCGGGTCTTTTACTTCGTCAATATCTTTTTGTGTTACATCAATTACCACACCCATGCCTGCAAAAGAAAACAAAGGCTTCAATACATAGTTTTCTAAATCACCCGGCATTTGTTTTAACTCATTTAAAAAATAAGTTTGTGGTACGTATGCATTTTTAATAAATGGTAAAGTAAATTTACTGATGCGGTAAAACCAATTGGGGTGCGGCACCCATTCCACATCATAATTTTTTGTAAGGTCAATAATTTCTCCAAGACCTTCCTGCTTTTGCAGGTCATCAAAAATTAAACGGTTGTAAATTCTTTTGATTGGGGTTTTTACACCATTGTTATCATAAAATAATGCAGTGCCTTCGGCAATTAGTTTAGTAAGACAAACCGTTTTTATACCCAAAACTTCTTCGGTACAATAAAAATCAATTCTTGTTTTTTGTTGCTCCGGAAATATTTCCAGCAGTATTACATTTTCAGAATTTAGATCTCCAACTATAATTTCCTTAAACAATTTTAAATAAGAAGTTTTGTCATAACCGTTTAAATAAGCAGAAAAGTTTGAAGGTAAATCAGCATAAGCCGCAGTTATTTCGCTGTGAAAAGCCTGGAAAGCAAACAAGGTAGGAAAGCCCTGCATTTCTATTAATTGCGGCTCCAGCTGGCCGTTATCGTTTTGGCAAATGCCAAAATCGAAAGCGATAAAATGAGAATGATTATTTTGATGAGGTACTTTTACATTTGCAGGAATGCCTCTTTCAGTTACTGTGATAAATTTTTCATCAACAATTACATCGATAATATCTTCGCAGGCATCCAGCATTTTTTTTGTAAAATCTTTTGGAATAAAAATGGGTGTTTCTGCAACCCTGAAATCTAAAGAACCCGGGTGGAGCGATTCTATTTCTTTAATATAAGCGGCATATTTTTCTTTAGTAAAATTGCTGTTGAATTGCTGCCTTAATTCCTTTATCATGCAATTAATTTTTACAGTAAATAAATGAGTACACTAAAAATAAACAATAAAATTCAATTGGGAAGTTTAAAAAATTTGTAACAGAAAGTGCAGCTTAAACTGCAACCGGCTGCATGTTTTCTACAGCGGAGTTTAAAAAATTGGGGAGTATGTGGGCATAGGTCCACATTATTTTATCGGGGTCATTTAAATGATCAATCATGGCTTCCCATTTCTCTTGCCCGTAATTTTCTATCACCGTTTTTTTCTTATCGGTTGTTTGCAAATGCATGCTCATACCCACGGCATCAGCTTCGGGGTGAAACTGTGTACCGATCATATTTTCGTTAAAGCGAATAGCCATGATGGCTCTTTCTAATGGTATATGCGGCCGTTCTTTTTCTATGGCTAAAATGCCGGCACCCATCTGGTGTAATTTATTGTGGTTGGGTTCCACCACCTGAAAATCCCTGCTGTCAACCGAATAAAAAGGATTTTTTAAACCGCTGAAAACGGGTTCATCATTTCCGGCAGGTAAAAGGTGCATAGGAAAAACACCAAAAGCAGTACTTTTTCTTTTACAAACCGTAGCAATTTTAAAATGCCTGCAGGCCAACTGGTAGCTGTGACAAATAAAAAATACTTTTTTCTTTACAACATTAGCATCGTTGGCATTCCACACCATCAAATTATCTAACCAGTTAAAATATATTTTTTCCCATTCGCTGCCTTCGCTTTCTAATGGGCTGCCCGGGCCGCCGCTGCTGATGTAAATGTCGTAATCTAATGCCGGTATTTGCTGTTGCTGCCTCACTTCAAATTCATCCCATTCCAAATCAATATTATTGGCATCGCTGAACTGGTTTAAAATTTCACGGATACAACGCATGCCCTGGTTGGGCTTGCCTTCATTCATATCTAAAATTGCCACACGTACTGCTTTTTTATCAGTCCAATTCATTATGCAAACATAACAATTTTTTAAAAGACGGGGTTTGCTTTACTCCATTTAAGTTACTAACGATATGTGAATTAAACCCGGCTTAGATAACAACAAAAAAATAAAAACATGATATATTTCCATTAAGTTAATGACCAATCTCAGTGTTTTGTGGTGTTGTTTTATGCATCTTGTGTAACATTTTATTACAATATGGTTATAAGCCAACCCCATTTGCAACACGATAAATTGTTGTTTAATTATTGTACTACCTGCCAGCCTGCGCCTGGCAGTGCAGATGAATTAAAACAATTTGAAATAATACAAAAAAGTTTTAGTAACCAGTTTGAATTATTTTTTCCTGATAATTTTGCGCCTAAAACAATTGTTGTAATACCCAGCCTTACACTCGATCAGGAAGTTTTAGCAAAAGTAGATGGGGCCATGCATTACGAAGAAAGATTATTGTGTTTGCTGATGTTATTGCGTATGCCCCGTACGCATGTTGTGTATGTAAGCAGTGCGCCAATTGATCCGGTTATAATTGATTATTATTTACATTTACTGCCCGGCATTACAGGTTATCATGCAAGAGAAAGATTAACGATGCTCAGTTGTTATGATATTGCTCCTATTGCGTTAACGCAAAAAATTTTACAACGGCCAAGGTTAATAGA
This sequence comes from Ferruginibacter sp., assembly GCF_031391665.1. Taxonomy (GTDB): domain Bacteria; phylum Bacteroidota; class Bacteroidia; order Chitinophagales; family Chitinophagaceae; genus Ferruginibacter. The sequence continues at coordinate 10,433 of NZ_JANMUN010000224.1, read as the reverse complement.
AAGAATAAAACAACACATCCCTTTTGGGCATGTGGCACATATTGCCTGTTTTAATACAACAAATTACGAGAGAACTTTATCGGTAAGGCTGGGCATTCCCATTTACGGTTGCGACCCATCATTAATTAACCTCGGCAATAAAAGTGGCGGCAGAAAAGTTTTTTTAAAGACAGGTGTGCCAATGCCTCCGGGTGCAGAAGATTTAAAAACCTACGAAGATATTGTGCATGCTGTGGCAGCATTAAAAGATATGTATCCCGAAATAAAAAGGGCAGTAATAAAATTGAATGATGGATTTTCAGGAGAAGGTAATGCGATAATAAAATATCCTGAAGGGCTTGATAAAAAAGAAATGTTTAACTGGATACATCATAACCTGAATAAAAAAATAGTGCCTGTTGCAAAAGATCTGAGTGCCGCATTTTTTTTAGAAAAATTTAATGAAATGGGAGGCATTGTGGAAGCGTTTGTGGAAGGCGAAATAAAGACTTCTCCATCAGTGCAATGCAGGATAAACCCTTCAGGCGAAATAGATATCATCAGTACGCATGACCAACTACTGAGCGGCGAAGATGCACAGGTTTTTGTAGGGGCACATTTTCCTGCGGATAATTGTTACAGTAAAACAATTAGTGATTTAGGAAAAATAATTTCGATGCAGTTAAAAAAAGAAGGTGTGCTGGGAAGATTTAGTATTGATTTTATTTCGGTAAAAGAAAATGACGAATGGACACATTATGCTATAGAAATAAATTTACGCAAAGGCGGCACAACCCACCCTTTTTTAATGCTGCAGTTTTTAACTGATGGGTATTATGATGAAGCCAATGGTATATTTAAAACACACGATGACCGACCCAGGTATTATTTTGCATCTGATAATGTACAGAGCGATTTTTATAAAGGGTTAACACCACAGGATTTGATTAACATTGCCATGTATCACGGATTACATTTTGATGGTGCTGCACAAAAAGGTGTAATGTTTCACATGATAGGTGCCTTATCGCAATTTGGAAAAATGGGGATGGTTTGTATTGGAGCCTCGCCTGAAGAAGCGGAGGCATTATACAAAAAAACAATTGAAGTGCTGGATGCTGAAACAGCATTGCAGTAAAAATTTATTTTAAAACTTCCACCTCACAAAAGCTTCCATTGCTGCATATTGTGTTAAACCCAATTGTGCATATAGTTTTGCCGTGCTGGCATTGCGCTCTTCGGCACGTTGCCAAAACTCACGGCTGTCACTGCCCTGAAAAGGCACACTGTCTTTTTGCGATTGATGAATAAAAATACCATGGCGTTTTTTTACAACCTGGTCCGGGCTCATGGGTATGGCCATTTCAATTTCAGTAATATCCCATTCCTGCCAGGCACCTTTGTATAACCATAGCCAGCAGTTGTTGATCCAATCGTTTTCAACTTTCAACTTTAAACTTTCAACTTTCAATCTCTTTAACGCTTCAATTACTACATCAAAACAAACTTTGTGTGTACCATGCGGATCAGCAAAATCGCCGGCGCAATAAATTTGATGCGGTTTAATTTCATTTAACAATGCCATTGTTATTTCAACATCCGCTTCACCCATCGGATTTTTTTCAATGGTTCCAGTTTCGTAAAAAGGTAAATTTTGAAAATGAATTTGATCATCTTTAAGCCCCACATATTTGCAGGTAGCTTTTGCTTCGCATCTTCTTATTAAACCTTTAATAGCACGTATTTCTGCGGTATCTTTTTCGGTAGATTTTTTTGTTTTTAAAAATGCTGTTGCAGTATCTAAAATATTTTTGCTTTTTGTTTCATCAATATCAAACATGTTTTCAAACCCCACAGCAAAATCAATAAAACGTGTAACAAATTCATCTGTAACGGCAATGTTGCCACTTGTTTGATACGCTACATGTACATCATGGCCCTGGTCGTGCAATCGCATAAATGTGCCACCCATACTTATGATATCATCATCGGGGTGAGGGGAGAAGAGAATAACTTTTTTTGGATAAGGTTCGCTGCGTTCAGGATGTTTATGATTGGAAGAATTTTGTTTTCCTCCCGGCCAGCCGGTGATAGAATCTCTCAGCATATAAAACACATCGAGATTGATATCGTAAGCATTTCCTTTTTCTGTAAGCAAATCATTCAATCCATTATCATTATAATCTTCGGTAGTTAAACTCAATACCGGCTTTTTTACTTTTAATGCCAGGTTAATAACGGCACGGCGTACCATCTTTGGTGTCCACTCACACTCACCCGTAAGCCAGGGGCTTTTAAACCGGGTTAATTCACATGCTGCGGCTTCATCCACCACAAAAGTGCAATCATCATGATTTTGTAAAAGCGATGCAGGTATTTCTTCTGTATCATCCAGCTCCACCGCTTTTTGTATTACAGGAGCTTTAGTTTGCCCCCATGCCATTAAAATTATTTTTTTACTTTTTAAAATAGTACTGATGCCCATGGTGATGGCCATACGTGGCACATCGCTCATGTTGCCAAAATCATAAGCATTAGCAATACGGGTGCTGTTATCTAAAGTAACCAATCTTGTTTTGCTGTACATGCCGCTGCCCGGTTCGTTAAAACCAATATGGCCATTTACACCAATGCCTAATATTTGCAGATCTAATCCGCCTGCTGCTTCAATTTGTTTTTCATAATCTAAACAATGTTCTTTAATAGTATCTTTTGCAATTAATCCGTCAGGCAGGTGATAATTCTCCGGATTGATATCCGTATGTTCAAATAAATTCTTCCGCATAAAGTAATGATAGCTTTGCAGTGCATCTTTCTCCATGGGATAATACTGGTCTAAATTAAAAGTGATCACATTTTTAAAACTTAAACCTTCTTCTTTATGCATGCGTACCAAATGTGCATACAATGTTTTGGGCGATGAGCCCGTAGCAAGGCCGATAACTGTTTTTTTTCCTTCTTTTTCTTTTTGCTTTATCAGATCTGCAATTTGCTGCGCTACAAATGCCGAACCATCAGTAGGGGTAGCAAATATTTTTACGGCAATTTTTTCTAACGAGTCGGTGAGATCGATTTTGGTCATAATGATGAATAGGTGAGTGGATACAAATTTAAGGTTTTATTTATTTTTTGCTTGCCCCGATTTTTTCTGGGAACCCAGCTTTAGAATTGCTATTTGTCTTCAGTGGTCTGGCCCAGGCGAGACACTCTTGTACGGCATATCTTTATTGAACTTTTATCACAGCGTTGATTGCAGAAATTTTAAAATCCTTTTAATCTTATTAATCCTTCAAAATCAGCGTTCACACATTCTCCTATTCCACCTCAATCTCATCTGCAAATAACCATGCCGCATTACCAGCACCGGGATTGCCTGAAGGAATGATACCAAAATTTTTTGCCATCACACGAATGTAGCGGCATCTTTGTTGGCCGGGGATTTCAATTTTGGAAATGTTTTTTCCCTGTGCAATATCAACGCTTAACATTTTATCAGGCGGGCCAAGCAAAGCATTTTTTCCAGTATCTATCGAGTACATATAAGTTACTTCAACTTTTGATGGCAAATATATCCAGCTGCCGTTTTGTTCCAGTGTATGCAGCGTAACTTTTTTAATATCCATCACAGCACCTAAATCAATGGTGGCATCTAAATCTTTTCCTAAAAAACCTAAAAACTCATTGCCCTTTGATAAACCTTTTTCGTTCTGTACACCGTTCACTAAAGTAAAGACACCATCACCTGGGTAACTTACACTGGGGTCGTTTGCTATAGTAATTTTTTTGCCAGTGGCTTTGTTGAATGAGAATTTTTGTTTTAGTTGATTTCCTATTTTCTTAGAATCGGATGATTGTATCCATGCTGTGCATTCATAGTTTGTCAATAATAGTCTGATTGGTTCACTATAAATATTCAATCTGCTGTCTTCATCACCTAATAAATAAACAATTTTGTCTTTGGTATTTTTGCTTTCTAATTTCCAGAACACTCCGTCATAATTTGCACCGGGAATTACCGTTGCCTGCAAATCGTAATACGCCTTACTATAATTAGTTTTCTCTCTATCTAATCTTTCAAAAATACCTGGTAATCTTTTTTCAAAGTCATTCCAGTTTCTTTTTTCCTTCGGGCTCCACAAAACTTCACTCAATGCCATCATTCGTGGAAAGATCATGTACTCTACTTTGCTGTTGTTCTTAATGTATTCCGTCCACAGATTGCCTTGTGCACCTAAAATATATTTTGCCTGCTCGGCATTTAATACAGCAGGTACTGGTTCGTAACTATATACTTTTTCCAATGGTAAATAGCCACCAATGGTAACACTGTCTTCATTTTTACTCTGGCTGTGGTCTAAATAACAATGGCTGCCGGGTGTCATCACTACATCATGATTTTGTTTGGCAGCTTCAATGCCGCCTTCTTCGCCACGCCAGCTCATTACTGCTGCGTTGGGTGCAAGGCCGCCTTCTAAAATTTCGTCCCAGCCAATAATTTTTTTGCTTTTGCTGTTAATATATTTTTCTATGCGTTGTATAAAATAACTCTGCAGCCCATGCTCATCTTTTAAATTATTGGCTGCAATTAGTTGTTGACAAAATGGTGAACGCTTCCACGATTCTTTCGGGCATTCATCGCCGCCAATATGAATATATTTTGACGGGAATAAGGGCATCACTTCATCCAAAACATTTTCTAAAAAATTAAAAGTATAATCAGTGGGAGCAAACACATCTTCAAAAACACCCCAAGTTTGCTGCACCTGCTTTCCTTTGCGGCTGCCCGCCCACGGTGTACCCGGTAAAACTTTTGTATCCTCTTCGGGAAAACAACTCAGCTGCGGATAAGCCGCAATAGCTGCCGAAGCATGGCCGGGCATTTCAATTTCCGGTATCACATCAATATATCTTTCTGCCGCATATTGCACTACTTCTTTTATTTGCTGTTGGGTGTAAAAACCACCGTATCGAATACTGTCGTTGCTTTTGCCGGGGTAACGGCCGGTGATAGTGCCATTTCTAAATCCACCCACTTGTGTTAGCAATGGATATTTTTTTATTTCGATGCGCCAGCCCTGGTCATCGGTTAAATGCCAATGAAAAGTATTGAATTTATAAGCCGCTAAATAATCAATATATTTTTTTATAAAAGCAACAGGGTAAAAGTGTCGGGCAACATCGAGGTGCATGCCGCGGTATTTAAAACGTGGATAATCGCTAATGTATAATTGAGAAATGGTAAGGTTATTTTTTGATTCAGGCATGAACTGAAACAAAGTTTGGAGGCCATAAAAAAATCCCTGCGGAGTACCAGCCCCAATAAGAATTCCATTGTCTGCTATTTTAATTGCATAAGATCCAATACCGGCGCCATACATTTTTCCATCATGTACAAATCTTATTGAATTAATAATATTTTTTTTACTGTAAGTTATTTTTTCCAGTTTTAAAGCGTAATTATTAAAAATGAAATCATGTAAGAGTGTGCCAAATTTTTCGGGTAATCCGCTGGCAATTATTTTTGTGTTTTTATTAATAGTGAAGCTTCCTTTGCCCATCTTCAAGTCTGCAGGCATTGGCACAATATTTAATTGCGAAAAACATTTTGCTGATACCAGCAGACATAGTATTAGAAAATATTTTTTCATAAAAATTTTATTTATTTCTTTTTAATTTCCGAATGATTCATTCGGAAATTCATTTTATTGATTAAATTTTTTTTCAATTGCCCCGGCCTTCAGGCAGAGGTTACAATAAAAGGGAATTTCAGGCTTTAGCCAAATTGCTTAATTTTTTTTGTTTGGCTAAAGCCTCATCTTTAAATAAATTATATCCCGGCCTAAAGGCCGGGGCAATTCAAAACTCATTTTTTAAAAATATAAAATAACTAAAGGCAATACAATTATCTCAACTAATTTTTTAAAACCGGCAACACAATCTTACTTGCATTAACTCCATCATGATAAATCTTTATAGTTGCTTTTTGAAAATCACTATCACTGCAATGATAGATATCTGTAAAAATTTGTGGGTTCCTGTCGGCAATGGGAAACCAGCTGCTTTGTATTTGGATCATTATTTTATGGCCTTTTTTAAACGTGTGGGCCACATCCGGTAAGGTATATTTTACAGGTGTAATTTTATTTGGCACAAATGGTTCCGGCCTTTCAAAACTGTTGCGGAATTTGCCTCTCATAATTTCGCCACGAACCAACATTTGATAACCACCCATGGGGTAATCTTTTCCATTACCTTTTGCAAAAACTGGTTCATCATATTTAAAATCATCAGGAAAAACATCAATCAGTTTTACAACAAAATCTGCATCGGTGGTACTAATGCTTACCATTAAATCGGCAACTAACGGTCCGGCCAAAGTAACATCTTCATTTAAAATTCCTGAAGTAAAAGTTAATACATCGGGTCTGCGGTTTGCAAAGCGCTGGTCGTCGGTCATATATTCTCTTGTTCTGTCTAAATGTACATCTTCGGTATAAGGAACAGGATGAAACGGATCGCTGATGTATTCGCTGTAGTTTTTATTCTCGTCTTTTTTTAATGCTTTCGTTTTTTGTGTGCTATCCATTCGGGGCATTGCCAAAGTAAGATCGTTGCCGGCATTTAAAAATGCGTTGAAGTATTCCACATTTTGCGATGGCCATTGCTCAAATCTTCTCCATTCATTTTCTCCACTAAAAAAAATATTGGCTTCTGCAATATCATGTACGGTGCCTTTTAACTTTAAATAAAAATTAAAAAAAGGTATTTCAATATTGCGCTGATAAAATTCGCTGGTTTTTGCACCAAATCTTACGTTGCCTAAATAGCTGCCTTCGCTTCTGCCGCCCCAGCCACCATGAAACCATGGCCCCATCACCAAACGGTTATCCGTGTTCTTACTTTTTTCTTCAATGGCTTTGTATAGTTCCCATGCACCAAAGCAATCTTCTGCATCAAATAATCCACCTACCACCAGCATGGCGGGTTTTATATTAGTTACAAAATTTCTGGGGTTTCTTGCCTTCCACCACTCATCGTAATTGGGGTGGTTCATTAAATCTTTCCAAAATGCAATACTGTCGCCCATTATTTTACTAAAGTTTTTTATTGCACCGGTTTTTAAAAAGAAATCATAATTATCCTGCGAAGGAATATTAAAACCTTCTTCACCCACCATTGTTGGTTTGGGCCTTGGCTTTCCAAAACCACTGTAAAAATTAAAAGCATCCATTTGCATAAACGCACCATTGTGATGAAAATCATCTCCAATAAACCAATCGGTAACGGGTGCCTGCGGACTAACTGCTTTTAATGCCGGATGATTGCTTAAAGCCGCCATGGTACTGTAAAAGCCGGGATAAGAAATACCAAATACACCCACACGTTTATTATTACCCGGAATATTATTTATCATCCATTCAATTGCATCATACGTATCGCTTGCCTCGTCGAATTCTTTGTTTTTTTTATTTGGATTAAAAGGCCTTACATCCACAAAATTTCCTTCACTCATCCATTTGCCACGAACATCCTGGATGGCGATAATGTACCCTTCTTTTAAATAATTTATCCAGTAAGAATTATAGAGTGCTGCATTAAATTTATCTTCTCCGTAAGGCGAACAGGTGTACGGCGTACGTTTAAAAAGTATGGGATGTTTTGCAGATGAATCTTTGGGAATGTAAAATGCAGTAAATAATTTACTGCCGTCCCTCATGGGTAACAGGCGTTCAATTTTATAATAATTATCTCTTACCCAAACAGAATCTTTATTTTGAGCTGTTATTTTTAAAAAAGAAATGGATAAAAAAAGGAAGAACAAAAAATATTTTTTCATTTTATAGTTGTTTGAGTGTTAAATTTAATGAATCTAAATTGTTTATCATGGCAAATAATGAAGAACTGATCAATAAATTTTATACGGCATTTAATAAATTGGATGCTGCGGGCATGAACAGTTGCTACAGCGATGATATCATTTTCTTTGATCCGGTGTTTGGCTTATTGCGTGGCAACGAAGCAAGATCGATGTGGTCCATGCTTTGTAAAAATGCTAAAGACTTTTCGTTAACCTATGGTAATATCATTCACCTGGATGAAGAGTTCAGCACCTGCGATTGGGTAGCTACTTACACTTTTAGCAAAACCGGAAAAAAAGTAGTAAATAAAGTAAGGGCCAACATGAAATTTGCTGATGGAAAAATTATTGAACACAGCGATGCTTTTAGTTTACATAAATGGAGTGCACAGGCGCTGGGCTTTAGCGGTTGGCTGCTGGGATGGAATAAATTTTTTCAGAACAAAATAAAAAATGGTGCAAAGAAAAACTTGCTGAAATATATGCAGCAGGTGCAATAAGGATTTACAGGCATAACGGCAAGCAACGTTAAATTAGATTTTGTTGTGATAACTGAGCATACTTGCATTTTGTAAAAATTATGGCTATTTTGTTTAAAATCTATTTCTTTAACCTAAACCTTCAAGCATGAACACAGAATTTTTAAACAACATTAACTGGCTGGCTGTAATTGTTGCAGGCATTGCCTACTGGGTACTGGGTGCCTTATGGTATTCAAAACTATTGTTTGCCAAAAAATGGCTGGAGCACACTAAAATTAACCCTAACGACCCCGAAGCAAAAAAAGGAATGGGGATGATGTTTGGCGGCTCTTTAGTAATGATGGTGTTAACAGCAGTTGGCATTGCTATACTGGTAAACCGGTTAGATTTAACTGCCTGTTGGATGAGTGGAGTTAAACTGGGTGCAATTACAGGATTGTTATTTGGTTCAACAGCAATATCAATTTCTTACCTGTACGAAAAAAGGCCTGCAGGTTTGTATTTAATTAATTGCGGCTACACGGTACTGGGAAATATTATAGCAGCTGTAATAATATGCTGCTGGCAATAAATATTTTGTGGTTTGCATTTTAATAAACCTGTAAGATTTTAAAAACCTTACAGGTTTATAATTTATTCTACCGTAGTTACTTTCATAATATTTGTGGGCAGGTGCAAATCAACAGGCGTACTGCCGGTGTTTACCACCACATCGCCGGTTTTTAAAAATCCTCTTTGTTTTAATATTTCTATTTCATCATAGATAATATCATCCAAACTTTCTTCTTCGGCATAATAAATTGCCCTAACGCCCCAGCTTAAGCTAAGCTGATTAATTAATGTTTTTTCTTTACTGAAAATATACAGTGGAGATTTTGGCCTGTAACTGCTGAGCATAAAACCGGTGTAGCCACTTTGCGTCATACCAATTAAAGCAGCAGCTTTTGTATCCTGCGCCAGTTTGCAGGCACTGTAACAAACTGCATCGCTTAAAAAAGAAGGTGAATGCGGTTGGGGTTTTAAAATATCATCCCTGTCGTAATCGTACACCGTTCTTTCTACTTCTAAAATAATTTTACTCATCATTTCCACTACCAAAGTCGGGTAATCTCCCATGGCAGTTTCGCCACTCAGCATTACTGCATCTGCACCTTCTAAAACTGCATTGGCAACATCGGTAACTTCACTGCGGTTGGGTTTCGTACGTTCCATCATACTCTCCATCATTTGCGTAGCCACAATTACAGGCTTTGCACGGTGCATGCATTTGCGTATCAAATCTTTTTGAATAATGGGCACTTGCTCAATGGGCACTTCCACACCTAAATCGCCACGTGCCACCATTATGCCATCGCTCTCTACTATAATATCCCTGATGTTTTTTAATGCTTCAGGCATTTCTATTTTAGCAATAACTTTTATTTTGCTATTCCTGGCCTTAATTCTTTTTTTAAGATCAGTAATATCAATTGCTTTTCTTACAAAAGAAAGTGCCACCCAATCTAAATTATTATCAATAATAAATTCCAGGTCTTCAATATCTTTTGGTGTAAGCGAGGGCATGGTTAATTCGCTATCGGGCAGGTTTACACCTTTTTTTGGTAACAGTGTTCCGCCTAAACTAACCCTTATTAAAACTTCTTTATCATTCAATACTTTTTTTAATTCCACTTCCATTTTTCCATCATCAAAAAAAATGCGTTCGCCGGGCTTTACATCAGTGGCGAGGTTTTGATAGCTCACATATATTTTACTTTTTGTGCCTACAATTTTTTCGGTAGTTAAAATAATTTCATCGCCTTCTTTTAGTTCTAAACTGCCGCCTTCCAGTTCTCCAACTCTTAATTTAGGACCCTGCAAATCGCCAAGTATGGCAATATTGTAAGGTTCTTTTTTATTTATTTCACGGATGTATTGTATTATTTGCGATTTGGCTTCGTAAGCACCATGAGAAAAATTTAAACGAAAAACATTTACACCGGCTTTTACCAACGCTAACAGTTCATCAAGGGCTGCGCCGTTATCCCGGTTGAAGAACCAGTAGACCAGCGCGGGAATGACCATGCCACCAATCGCCGCGGCACCGGGCAGGACGACCTGGGAAGGTTTCGACA
>NZ_JANMUN010000181.1:0-2329 GCF_031391665.1 Ferruginibacter sp. | reverse complement strand
ATAAAGCCCGGCATTATCCGTAAGGCGCAAATCTCTTCTAAACCAAAATATGTTTACAGTTTGCATAATTCAGGCAATAACAATTGAATTACAAAATGGTTGGCGCAACAGCAGCATAAATTTTTTGAGTAAGTATATTGCCAAAGTTTTTATCATTAATACTTTTTACCCAGCGTAAATTATAAATAGAATTGGTTAAAAAAACTTCATCGGCATTTAAAAGTTCCTCAACAGTTATTTCCTTTTCAATGCAGGTAAAACCTGTTGCAGCTAATTGATCGATCATAAACTTTCTCATAACACCTGCAACGCAGCCTTCGGTTAATGCTGGTGTATAAACCACTTCGTCTTTTATTAAAAAAATATTTGCAATAGTACTATCGCAAATTCTTCCAAAATTATTTATTACAACAGCATCGTTCCATTTTTGTTTTTTTGCCTGCAGTGCTGCCATTACATACGGCAGGTAATTATTGTGCTTGAGGTTGCTGAGTATATCGCAGCTTTTTTTCACGTCCGCATAAATTCCCATATCCAGGCCATTACTGTTCAATTCGCCGTTGCCTTCGGGCAATGCCCAGGTTTCAATAATATAATTAGGAAAATTATCTGCAGCATCATACAAACCGCCATCACTTCTAAAAACAGTTATTCTTATTCTTGCCGCATTTTCATGCTGATTTTTTTTAGCAATCAGCAACACTTCTGCTGTTAATTTATCCGGATTAAAATGTTTGGGAACTGTAAACTGCAACACCTGCATTCCTTTCCAAAGGCGGGCAAAATGTTCATCTTCTAAAACCAAATTACCGGCTTTCATTTTCATGGTTTCAAATAAACCATCGCCATAGCGCAGGCCACGGTTAGCTGCACCAATAATGGCAGTTTCGCTTGTATAAATTTTTCCGTTGTAATTAAACCAGCCCATACTGCAAATATATTCTAATCAAACCCGTAAAAAATTTTCTTCGCCAATAACAAAATCCAATAAAAGTAAAATCCTGCCATTGCAGGCAGGATTTACTTCTTCATTACAGTTTTAGAGACTTCGTTTTTCAGATATTTTTAGAATCAGATTTCGTCGTTTAATATTTTATGCTTTACAGCATACATTATTAAACCTGCTGTACTTTTGGCGCCGGTTTTTACTTTTAATTTATCCCGTATAGCTTCCACAGTCCGTGGACTAAGGTCAACTATATCGGCAATTTCTTTAGTGCTTTTTTCTTCGCACATTAATTTTAAAATAAGCGTTTCCTTATCATTCAACTGGGCTTCCTGCTGCATCATTTTTTGAGGCGTAGTAAAATTCCTTTGTTTCAGGTTGGTAAGCAGGGCCTTATTAGTTAAAGAATTAAAATAATATTCCTGCTCGTAACAGGTTTTTATTGCTTCGTAAATTATTTCGCTGTCGCTGGTTTTTGTAAGATAACTGTTGGCGCCCAGTTCCATTAACTTAGTAATCATACTATGGTCATCCATCATGGTTAGCATAATTATCCTTGTATCGGGATACAACTTTTTAATTTCGGGCAAAGTGGTAATGCCATCCATCACCGGCATTTGTATATCCAGCAGTATTACATCTGTGGCAACATTTTTAAGCATATTAAGTAAATGCATACCGTTATCGGCCTCGGCAATTACTTTAATATCTTTTTTTGCGCTTAAAGCAGTTTTAACACCAGCACGGTATAAAACGTGGTCATCGGCAATTATTACTCTTATCGGTTCGTCACTTTCGCTTTTGGGGATCATATTTTGGGTTTTTGGATTAGTATTAACATTATACTAACGCCAAACTGCAAGATCAAATTATAATAAGATTAAAGAAAGAGTGTAATTACCCTATGTTGGGGATGGGAATTTTACGATACCCTACGGAGAGATATCGACATATCAATATATGTATAAAAGGATATTTCTATTTTTTAACCACGTTGAGATAAAAAATTAACTCAAAAAAATTACTCAATCAACTTGTTCCGCATACCGTACATAATTAAACCACCAATAGTTTTTGCATCCACTTTGGTTTTCATGTTCTGGCGTATAGTCTCTATCGTACGTGGGCTAAGAAAAATTATTTTGGAAATTTCTTCAGTGGTTTTATCCTCCGCGATCAATTTCAAGATGCGTATTTCTTTTTCAGAAAGCTTTACAGGGTTAGGGTAAAACTGGCGAACCGTTTTTTTATGCTGGAGTTTGAGGAGTACCGCCTTATTGACCAGCTCATTAAAATAAAAATCATCATTCATACAAGTAAGAATGGCCTGGTAGATCTCATCAGGATCAGTCGTTTTGGTGAGGTAGGCATTGGCGCCCATCT
>NZ_JANMUN010000155.1:0-21978 GCF_031391665.1 Ferruginibacter sp. | reverse complement strand
ATACCGCCGCCAATAGGCGTAGTTAACGGACCTTTTATTGATACGATAAAATCTTTTGCGGTTTGCAAAGTTTCGGCAGGTAACCACTCGCCGGTTTGCTTAAACGCTTTTTCGCCGGCAAGCATTTCTTTCCACTCAATTTTACGGTTGCCCCTGTACGCTCTTTCCACAGCGGTATCAAATATTTTTTCTGCAACTTTCCATATTTCGGGGCCTATGCCATCGCCTTCAATAAATGGAATGGTGGGGTTGTTGGGAACATGTAGTTTTCCGTTGCTGCCCATTGTAATTTTTTCTGCCATGTGTTATTTTTTTTGAGCCCGGCTTTTGAATCATTGTTTAGCTTCATTGGCGTCGCACTCTTGTACAATATTTCTTTATTGAACTTTTTGGAATTGCAAATTTAAGAAAACGAAGGCGTAGTTTGAAGGGAATAAAAGCTTTCTGTTTTTGGCAGAAAGCTTTTTATATTTTATTTATACAATCTTTTAATTTCTTCTTCTTATTCTAAAATTACAGGTTGCGTTGTATGGCGTATTTGTGGGTGGTTTTCCTGTAAATGTACCGGTAAAACTGCCTGCCACAAACTGGTTAACCTGGCCATATTCAGAAATATATACTGATACAGGCGCATTCATACTCAATGAATCGAAAATTTGTGCCGGGTAGAAAAATATCAGATTTTGATTGCTACCGGCAGCGATTGCAGCATTAGACATACCAAAACTCATTTGGCCTGAAGCTGGTACTGTTTCAGCAGTCATTGAAATTTTAGATAGAATATCATTAAAATAGCTGAATGTGTCGGCAGGTGCTGTATAACTGTAAGCAACATTATTTATGGTGTAGTTAATAAATTGTTGAGTGGAAACACCACAGGCCTGTATATTGGAAACAGTATTGGTACCTGCATTAATTACCTTGCTTATAAAGGCACTTTGTTGTGCATTGGTAACGTCTTCTCCAATAAGGGTTACGGTTTGAGGGAAATTACAGAAGAATTTACTGACACTGTAAGCACCCATATTATCTACAGGGTAGCGTGTAAAAACATCTCCCTCTTTTATAACAATGAATCCATTGCTTACAGCTGTATTGCCACAATTGGTTACCGTGCCATTTAAAGTTGCAATATTACTTGCGTTAGGGATTGTAATGGCACCCAAAGATATATTTACATTTGTGGCGGTAAATGTTTGTGAATAAAGGGATGTATTACAACCGTAAGCTGGAAATACTTCCATAAGCAGATTTGAATTGGCGGGTACTAATCCATCAACATTACCTGAAGAGTTTGTATAACCGTATTTAAAATTATTTGTGCCAACTACCGTTATTTTTATCAAGGTATAAGCTAGCGGTTCTTTAACCGATTTTCTTAATGAGCAATTAAACTGTACATAATTTTGAGGCACATCACAATTCCAGAATGAAAAATGCCCAACATCTCCAATATAACTGTTACCGGTTTTTGTAGCACTGCCTTCCTGCTTCCACAAGCCATTTGTTTCATCAAAATACCAAAGCGGAATAGCCGTTGGGGCAGCGGCTAACAGGGAGGAGGGTATTGGGAAAGTTAAGTTTGCTTTTTGCCCGTTCACTATCTGTAATAATTCTCCCGATGAACCGGTTAACTCAACTGCTGCCATACCAAAAGTTTGTAACAGTCTTAAAGAACCTTCGGTATTTATGCCACGTAAATCGCCGGGCATAATCATTGCTAAATCTGCTGCAGTTGGGTTTATCCAGTAAGCAGCCACATTTACTGTGCCTGTGTATTGGCTATTGGTGGCAGCATTAACAGTGCCACCAGCAGGTAGCTTAATACTTAAGCCATTTGATAAAGTAACTGTACCGCCTGATGCAGCATTTATATTTCCCAAGATGGTTTTGGGCATCAGTTTAATCCTGAAAAAAGCAGATTCTCCTGCAACTGCTATATAAGTTTTTATGCCTTTAAAATAACCGGATTTAGTAACTGTTACAACGGCTGCATTTTTTACAACCTGCACATTTTTTGCTTCAAAATAACCATACTTATCAGTGGTGCTTATGCTTGTTCCAAATTGAACAGACGCACCCGATACCGATCTGTTATTTTCATCAGTTACAAAACCTGATACAGTTGAATTGATCTTTGTAGAAACATCAACAGGTATTGTATCATTCACATTTTCAAAATCAAGGGTTTTTTGGCAAGAAAAAAACAGGATAGCAATCAGTAAGTACAGTGTATTTCTATACAATGAGAATTTTATAAGCATAGAAAGCATTTGATAAATTTTTTTGCGGTAATAAAAGCATCACTAATTTAAAGATACTGAATAAACGATATGTGTTGCTAGTAATAAAATTATTTTCAAAAATTAATATTACAGTTCAGCCAGCCGCTGTCAATATTTACGTCCGGATATTTTTTATAAAAATTAATTGCCGGTTCATTCCAATCCAATACCTGCCACATCATACCGCTGTATTGTTTTGCTTTACATTCCTCAATTAATTTATCAAATAATAATTTACCAATGCCTTTGCCCCGCATTTTTTCTGTAACCAATAAATCTTCTAAATAAAGCCTTTGACCCTTCCAGGTGCTGTAACGGATATACCATAAAGCAAAACCTTCCACTCTTCCATCTACTTCGGCCACAAATGCCCACCATACAGGGTTTTCTCCAAATCCGCTTTCAACAAAATGATTAAAGTCAACGGTTACTTCATCGGGTGCTTTTTCATATACTGCTAACTCATTAATCAGTTCCATCATTCTTGCACAATCTTCTTTGACTGCTCTGCGAATTATTACGGCTTCCCCTAAATCCCCTCCCGAAGAGGGGACTTGCGTAGACTCTGATGGTTTTAAATTCTTTTCTGAATTTATAGATTTTAAATCTTGCATAAATAAAAGTTCTTTAAATTATTAAACACTTTAAAGTCCCCTTTAGGGGATTTAGGGGTTTAGCGCCTGTTCTAAGTCCATCAAAATATCCTGCACATTTTCAATGCCCACGCTCATACGTATAAGCCCGTCGGTGATGCCGTACAAGGCTCTTTTTTCTTTCGGCACACTAAAATGCGTCATGCTTGCCGGATGGCAAAGTAAGGTGTCGCAAGTGCCTAAAGAAACGGCACGTAAACACATTTGCAATTTATCAATGAATTTTTTTGAAGCCTCAAGGCCATCCTTCATTTCAAAACTTAACATGCCACCGGGATGGCGCATTTGTTTTGCTGCAGTATAATAATCGGGATGCGAATGCAGGCCTAAATAATTCACTTTACTTATTGCAGGATGCGATTCTAACAAAGCCGCTACTTCCATAGCATTATGGCAATGGCGTTCCATCCGCACTTCTAAAGTTTTCATACCGAGAGTTAATAAAAATGCATCAAAAGAATTACTGTTACCGCCGAGCAGGCGATGCACTTTGGTAACATGGCCGTTCATCTTTTCTATATCTTTCCCCAGTAAAACGCCGCCAATGGCTGTACCATGACCATTTAAAAATTTTGTGGTGCTGTGAAAAACAAAATCAACACCATACTTAAATGGTTGTTGTAAATAGGGTGTTGCAAAAGTATTATCGCAGGCAACAGTTAAACTATATTGTTTAGCAAGATTGGTCAGTTCTTCAATATCCACACATTGTATAGTAGGGTTTGCAGGTGTTTCCAAATACAGCATTTTTATTTTAGCATCTGCTTTCATCATTGCTTCAGCTTTATTTAAATCTCTTAAATCAACAATGATGGCCTCTATGCCCAATGGCGGTAAAATTTTTTCTACCAACTCCTGTGATCCGCCGTATAAAGAAAAATGCGTAAGGATTTTATCGCCGCTTTTTAAATTGCTTATCAGCAATGTACTTAATGCAGCCATGCCGCTGCTGTGAAGGATGGCTTTTAATTGCAAGGCATTCCCATTTTTATCCATCACACCAAAACTTTCTAATGCGGCTATTTTTTCTTCCGCTTCGGCAATGGTGGGGTTTCCCCAGCGGCTGTAGATGTAGCCTTTCTCTTCGCCACTAAACCTGCGCATGCCCTGTTCCGCTTCATCAAACACATAAGTGCTGCTGGCATAAATAGGCGTAAGGTGTGCATTGTTGGGGTCTTTAGTATGGCCTGCATGTACGGCAATGGAACTAAAACCTGTAAGTGAATTTTTGTTATCCGGCATGTTTAAAATTTGTGGTTTGTTGTTTTTATTTTGTGCTGGGCTAAGTAGTAACTTTGCTTTGTTCATCAAAAGTAAAAAAATAAAAATGAAAGAACTGCTTCAACAATATGCGGCGTATAATATTTGGGCCAATAAAACTTTATTCGACAGAATAAGCAAGCTGCCTGAAGAAAAGATTACGCAGGAAATTGCCAGCAGTTTTCCATCAATTTACAAAACTGTGGTACACATGTGGCAGGCAGAAGATATTTGGTGGCAAAGGCATAAATTGGTTGAAAATATTACTGCTTTAAGTGAAACTTTTACAGGTAATTTTGAGGAAGCAACAACCGGCCTTGCAAAGCAAAGCCAGCTTTGGGCTGCATGGGTTGATACTGCAAATGAGTACCAGCTTACCCATGTATTTGCTTTTGTACGCAATAAAGAACAGCATAAAATGAAAGTGCATGATATGCTGCTGCATTTATTTAATCATGCTACATACCACCGTGGGCAACTGGTAACTTTATTAAGGCAACTGGGTGAAGTGGATAAAATACCTTCTACAGATTTTTCTACATGGAGCAGAACAAAGAAATAATTTTAAAACTTTCTTTGTTCCCATTCAAAGCCCGGCATTACAAAATAAACTATCGACCACCATTTATCCTGCCGCTGCATGTATAATTTGTAAGGGCCTTCGTAATGTATTATTTCGCCATTCTCCATTACAGCGTCGTATTTAAGCATGCCTTCTGCATGCCCCATGCCATTATCGGCATCATGCAGTTCAAATTTAATTTCATCAATATTGTAAGCATCATCTTTAAATTCGGTAAAGGCATCAAAAAATGGTTTTATCTTTTCAAAAAATTCCTGCCGGTTCAGTTGTTTTCCACCGGCGGTTATAAAATGGTAGGCTAATTCGCTGCTGTATTCATCAAAGCTCCTGCTAAACCAATGCTGTAAAAATTCGTGGGTATTTTTTTCAATCTCCACTTTATCGTTGGGGTAAAATTCTTCGTAAATAAAATTCCAGCCATCGCCAAAAATGGGTGCTTTATCTATTTCATGTGCAAATAATTCTTCAGTAATAAATTTATAAATTATTTCATCGGGGTAGGGGCCATCGCAAATATCCAAAGCAATTTTATGCTCTTCCATAATAGCTGTAATTCTTTTTAGTTCTGCAGCAATTTCAACAGCATTCAATTCTTCTGCAGATCTGTAATCCGGTTTTCCAATGGTTTCATATACGGTTGTAATTTCTGCATTGGCATGTGCATCTTCAAAAGCGATCATGTTTTTTAAAAACTGGTTTTCTATTTCGGGTGGCAAATCTTCATTGCTCTGCATAAAAAAAGCATCGCCGTATTGCACCTTTAGTTTTATTTTTAAAATTTCATTTTCTATTTTAAAATGTTCCTGTGGGTCGTCGGAGAATTTTTCTTCGTTTTCCATAAAAATTTATTTTGTTTTATTTACTAACTGGTAAGAATGATCAATCATTTCTTTCAATTGTTTTTTAGATAATGTACCGTCAACTATTATTGTATTCCAGTGTTTTTTATTCATGTGGTAACCGGGTAATACACAATCGGGATATTCTTCTCTTAATTGAATGGCTTTATCAGGATCGCACTTTACATTAAACTGTAATGGAGAACTATTTAAACCTGTCAATAAAAATATTTTCTCTTTCACCTTAAAAACTAAAGTGTCTTCTCCAAACGGAAAGCCTTCTGTTACCAAAGCTTTTTGCAAAATATATTCTCTTAGTTCTTCAATATGCATTTGCAATAAATTGAGCAGAGAAAATTACGAATTATTATTCAATTTTTTTTGCAGAAACATTTTGCATTTCTTTAAGGCGGTATAATGTTTCCTGTAAACGGTTTTGGGGGATGCCGGTTTGTATGCTGCAAAATAATTGCATTTCCTGTGTAATGATGGTGCAGTTAAACTGTTTTAAAATGAGCATTACATCATTCATTTGGGTGTAATCAAATTCAACTGCATATTTTACTTCTACCTGCTTTTGAATTATTGGTGTAACCTGTAAAGCCAGTGCAGCAACGGTTTTATAAGCATTTATTAAACCCGGCACACCCAGCAATGTGCCGCCCCAGTAACGCACCACAATTATGGCAAGGTTAGTTAATTCCTTACTGTCTATTTGCCCAAGTATGGGTTTGCCTGCAGTGCCCGATGGTTCGCCATCGTCGCTGCTGCGAAAATTATTTCCATCGGTGCCAATGCGGTACGCAAAACAATGGTGTACGGCTTTGGGATGTTCTTTTTTTAAAATTTGCAATTGTTTTTTAAAATCATCTGCTGTTGCTATTGGAAAAGCAAAGGCAAAAAACTTACTTCCCCTGTCTTTAAATTCTGCGGTGGAAGACTGAGTAATGGTATAATAAAATTCTTGTTCGTTAATCATCTTTAATAAAATTATTCTTAAAACATCATCTTCACCTCTGTCTTCTCCATTTCCCCCTTTGGGGGATAGGGGCTACCCGTACGCAATCAGCGCAATCGCACCAATGGCCAATCCAATGCCCATCCAGTTTATCAGCGATAATTTCTCTTTAAATAAAATCCATGCAGCAATGGCACTGAATAAAACAATACCCATATTATTTACCGGTATTATTGCACTGGAATTTCCTTTGTAGAAAGTAATAACTTTTCCCAAACACCAAATAGAAAAATAGTTGGGTACACCAATAATAATACCAGCCAGCAAGGCTTTAAAGGAAAAAGATTGTTTGCCGGTTGCAATCTGCAGTACTAAAATAATTAAGCCAATACCGCCTGCAACAGAAAATGCGGCGATTAAAAAATTATTAAAATTATCCAGCGGCCCGTTAAAAAAATTATTTTTTACATACACAATTAAGGTATCTAAAAGGCCGCTGCTGATAAATAAAATAACAGGAAGTATAAATAAAAACTCTTTACTTTTTGCAGCGTCGCCATTGTTTTTTTGCGAAGGATAACAGGTTAATACTACTGCAACTAATGCCACCGCAATGCCTGCAATTTTTAAAGTGGTAGAAGTTTCATTGTACAAATAAAGAGAAAAAACGAAAGGGATTACCATTGATAATTTATTGGCAACAGAGGCCACAGCCACACCCATTTTTTGTGCAGTAAAACCAATTACATTAAAAATGCTGATAAACATTACACCCATAACCAATGCCCATACAAACCATGGTGCATGAATATTTTCGTTGGTTACAGGAAAAGATCCATTAACCACCGAGCCGGTAATTACGCAGGCTATATAATTAAATACAATGGCCTGCAGTGTATTAATTTTTTGCATTTGCAATACTTTAAACGAAAGTGTTAAGTAAGAACTGAATAAAATACTGCCCAATAAATATATCATGCCTGGTTATTTATAAAATAAGCTATTTTGTTGTTGAGAATAATTTCTTCTTTTAGTAGTTTTTTATTTTCTGCTACCGGCGCATTTATGCCTCCAGCAATTTTTAATTCCAAATTTGTAATCACTCTTGCTTCATCCCACAAATTATCATCAATAAAAGCTTGTAATAGCTTTGCTCCACCTTCTACAATTACCGATTGAATTTGCAGCGTGTACAATATATTTAAAATTTGAGGAATAGTTTTTTCCCGGCTGTTTATTTTATAAAACGAAAGCATTGCTCCGGCTTCATTTTTTTGTTGATTAAAAACAATTGTTTTAACTGTGATATCAAATAGTTGTAACGTGTGGGGTAATTTTAAATTCATATCAATTACTAACCTCACAGGATTTTTGCCGGGATAAAGCCTTGCAGTTAAAGCAGGATTATCTTTTAATGCTGTATTAGTACCCACCATTATTGCTGCTTCTTCGGTGCGCCACTGATGTACTAACCGGTTAGTAAATTCATTGCTTATAAAAACCCTTTCTCCATTAATACCCGAAATTTTTTCGTTTTTGCTTTGTGCCCATTTTAAAATAATATATGGCCGTTGGTGTTTATGAAAAGTAAAAAAACGTTTGTTTAAATCAATTGCTTCGTTTTCTAAAACGCCAACGGTAACTTTTACACCGGCCGCTTTTAATTTTTCAATTCCTTTACCATCAACAGCTGCAAAAATATCTCTGCAGCCAATAACTACAGTGGGTATTTTGTGTTTTATAATTAAATCTGCACAGGGTGGTGTTTTTCCAAAATGTGTACAAGGCTCTAAAGAAACATATAAAATACTTTTTTCAATCAAGTGTTTATTTTCTGCGGCTACGCTTTCTATGCAGTTTACTTCCGCATGGGCCTGCCCGTATTGCTGGTGATAACCTTCACCAATAATAATATCATTATAAACCAGCACTGCACCTACCATTGGGTTAGGGGCAACATAACCTGCACCCCGGCGGGCCAGGTGTAAACATCTGTATAAATATTTTTCATTTTTTGTCAGGCTGCAAAAGTACGCATCAAAAAATAAACTATGTTTGCTAAAATGAACAGTAAAGAATTATACCGGAATTTTTTAGTGGAGTTACAAACAGTTTACGATTTAAGCGAAGCAACAGTAATTACCGATTGGGTATTTGAAAATATGGCTGGTATTAAAAAAGCTGATCTTATTAAAAATCCTTTGCAGAAAATTCCTGAACCGGTAATAAAAAAAATGATGGAAAAAAAAGAAGAGTTGTTACAGCATAAACCGGTACAATATGTTATGGGCAATACCACCTTTTACGGTATGCAGTTTCAGGTAAACGATAAAGTATTGATACCAAGACCCGAAACAGAGGAAATGACTAACCTGATAATTAACAACTACCGGTTTGAGCAAAAACAAATAAATATTTTGGATGTTGGTACCGGAAGCGGATGCATTGCTGTTGCTATTAAGAAACATCTTCCATCTTCCCGGCTTATTGCTGTTGATGTAAGCGAAAGTGCATTAGACATTGCAAGAGCCAATGCCATTACCAATAAAACAAATATACAGTTTACGCAATTAGATTTTTTAGATGAAAGCCGCTGGGCCGAATTGATGCAGTTTGATATTATTGTAAGTAACCCGCCCTATATACCCGGTAACCAAAAAGAAAAAATGGATAAGAATGTGGTAAACTTTGAACCGCACAATGCATTATTTGTACCCGACAATAACCCATTGCTGTTTTACAAAAAAATAGCAAAGTTTGGCAGAGATCATTTAAATTATAATGGAAAAGTTTTTGTAGAAACCCATGAAGATTACGCTAAAGAAGTGGCAGCAGTTTTTTCTGCAAGCGGATACCAGCAGGTAATTATTAAAAAAGATATGTTCGGAAAAGAAAGAATTGTAATTGCCAGTTATTGACCATCCACACTTAAAGAAGCAGATGAAGCACCAGCTTTTTTTGCATCCCTCATTATCATCACCAGTTTGTTAACCGATACAGAAGTATCTGCATTTATAACTACGGCCTGTTTAACAGTGCTGTCCTTCTTATCAATTCTTTTACTTAATTCTGCAAAAAGAGAATCGAAGATAACGGCTTGCTGACCGATATAAGTTCTGCCATCTCCACGGATACTAACTACAATACTTTGTTTGGATTTAGTTTCGCTTTTATACTTTGGGTTGGTAAGTTTTATAATATTGGGGTTTGCCAGTGTAGCAATAATTAAAAAGAAAAACATCAGGATAAATAAAATATCATTCAGCGGCCCGGTATCCACTTCACTGTGTTCTTCATTAAATTTTTTTCTTAAACTCATTGTTGTTTTTTGATTTCACTAATTAGTGTAATTCGTGCAACTACCTCGTTGGTTCCTGTAAAATATCAATAAACTCAGCACTTGCTGCTTCCATTTTATTTTCAATCTTTTTAATTTTGGTTTGTAAAATACTGTACCCAAGATAAGTGATGATACCGATTATTAAACCCGTAGCCGAAGTAATCATTTTTACATAAATACCACCTGCTAAAACATTGGTGCTAAAATCAGGGCTTTTATTAATACTGTCAAACAGACTAAGCATACCTATAATGGTTCCTAAAAACCCAAACAGCGGGGCTATACGAACAATGATATTTAAAATGTTGAGGTTTTTTTCCATCTTATACATTTCCAGCACACCCACATTTTCCATACTTTTTTCAATTGCCTCAATAGGTTTGCCAATACGCTGCAGGCCTTTATCAATCATACGGGCAACAGGGTTGGGAGTGTTTTTTGCCATGCTACGGGCAGCAGTTACATTACCACTTACAACATTATCACGAATGATATTCATGAAATTATCTTCAATTTTTCCAAACTTTTGCAGCAGGATAAACCTTTCGAAGAAAAAGAAAATGGCTACAACAAATAGCAATGCCAATGGCACCATTAACCATCCGCCCTGAACAATAGTACCGCCAACAGATTCAAAGCCTTTTACTTTTTCTAAAGTTTTTAAAGTGTCAACCTGTAAAAAAATGTCAAACATAAGTAAGCTGATTTTAAGGACAAATGTAATTGTTTAATTTATTATTTGCGTTGATGCGATAATTATGCCAATACCTGCAAGATTACCACCTTAACGAACACAATGCAAAAATGCTGCTTAAAGAATTGTTAATCTTAAATGCTTCGGCACAATTTTAAATTTTTACCAAATAAAAAGTGCCGCAAAATACGGCACTTGTATAAGTATTGTAACTAAAATTATTTTTTACTTTCCATTTGTGTCATCGCCATTATCTGCTTCATGGTTTTTTCCATACCATCGCTGCCGCCATCTAAAAATATTACATTGCCTTTACCGTATTCTGCAAAATTCTTAATGGCTTCCACCCACATACTGAACAAAATAACATTGGTATCTAAATTAGCCTGCTTCATTTCATTAGCCGCCTGGCTCATACCTTTCGCAACTTCTTCTCTAAACAATGCCACACCTTGTCCACGTAATTGCGCCGCTAATCTTTCTGCTTCGGCTGCAATTTTAATAGCGTTACCTTCTGCTTCTGCCGCTTTGGTTTTAGTAATTAATAAAGCCTGCCCTTCATTTTCTGCAGCAGCTTTTAAGTTGTTACTTGCTACCACTTTACTCATACTGGTAATAATCGCTTCATCAAAAGTAATGTCGTTAATCTGCAGATCCTGCAGATGATAGCCCCAGCTTTCTAAAGCCACATCCACCTGCTCTTTTACATTTTCTACAATATCACGGCGCACATTCAATACTTCGGCCTGTTTTTTTGTAGATACAAAGGCACGGATGCTTCCCTCAACAGTACGGATAAGCGCCTGCATCAGATCTTTATCACTGATAAATTTAAACGCTACTTTCTGTATCGTCTCCTCCTGCTCGTTTTGTACCGAATACAGCAGCATACTTTTAAAGTACACATTGGCCTGGTCAACCGTTACGGCCTGAAACTCCAGCTCCACCGAGCGGTTTTGAATACTTACTTTTTTATAGATCTGCTCCAGCAGGGGAATTTTAAAATTCAATCCCGGCCGCATAATACGCTGGTATTTACCAAACATGGTAACCACGCCAATTAAACCCTGGTTAATGGTTACAAAGCATTGCAAAAGCACAAATACTAAAACCAGTACCCACCAGTAATCTCTTAATAATTCCATAGTTGTAAAATTTAAATTGAAGGTATAGATTTTTTTGTGTTACCGGCAGAAAATCTTTAATGGGCTGCGGTGGCGTCGCACACTTCAGCAACATAACTTTATTGGGCTTTTATTGCAGCGAAGATTGAAGACTAGTATCTAAATTATTTTTAATGAAGAAGCTTTGTATATTTATGCCATACAACCCTAAACAATACAGCAGCAATTCAGAAAATAATTACATGACGCCAGACCAATACATCATTAACATTAACAACCGGTACAAAGCAGGCAATGCAACAGAACATACTTTTCGTGGCGATTTGCAACAGCTTATTGAAAGTTTAGTAACGGATATAAGTGCCACTAACGAACCTAAAAGACAAAGCTGCGGCGCACCTGATTATATACTTACTAAAAAAGATAACTTGTCCCGGCAATCCGGGATTCCTGTAGGATTTATAGAAGCTAAAGACATTGGCGATAAAGATTTGGAAGGTGCAAAGAAAACAGGTAACAAAGAACAGTTCGACCGCTATAAAGCCTCTTTAAATAATTTAATTTTTACCGACTATATTGATTTTCATTTGTACCGTGATGGTTTATTTGTTACAAAAATTGCCATTGCCGAAATACAGAACGGCGTTATAGTACCACTGCCCAACAACTTTGCCGCCTTTACCAATTTAATAAAAGATTTTTGTACGCATATTGGCCAAACCATTAAGAGCCCTAAAAAGCTGGCTGAAATGATGGCAGGCAAAGCCCGCCTGCTGAGTGATGTAATTGAAAACGCTTTAACCAGCGACGAGACCAACCACGAAAACAGTACGCTTAAAGACCAGCTAAATGCCTTTAAGCAAATACTGATACATGATATTACACCCAAGGGCTTTGCTGATGTGTATGCACAAACCATTGCTTACGGCATGTTTGCTGCAAGACTGCACGACCCTACCTTACCCACTTTTAGCAGGCAGGAAGCTGCCGAACTGATACCAAAAAGCAACCCGTTTTTACGCAAACTGTTTGGCTATATTGCCGGCCCCGATATTGACGACCGCATTAAATGGATAGTAGATAGTTTGATAGAAATATTTTTAGCCTGCAATGTAGAAGAGATATTGAAGAACTATGGCAAAACCACCAAAACAGAAGACCCGATAATACATTTTTACGAAACCTTTTTAAGTGAGTACGATCCTAAGCTGCGTAAGGCACGTGGCGTTTGGTACACACCTGCACCTGTGGTAAATTTTATTGTACGTGCTGTAGATGATATTTTAAAAACCGAATTTAATTTACCGCAAGGCCTGGCCGATACCAGCAAAACTAAAATAAAGAAAACCGTTTTTAATAAAGCCACTGCCGATAACCGCAGTAATATAAAAGAAGTAATTGTAGAGGAAGAAGTACACCGTGTACAAATATTAGACCCTGCCACCGGCACCGGCACATTTTTAGCCGAAGTGGTAAAGCAAATACATAAAAGGTTTGAAGGGCAGCAAGGTATTTGGAGCAATTATGTAGAAACACATTTGCTGCCACGCCTTAATGGATTTGAGTTGCTGATGGCCAGTTATGCCATGGCACATTTACAAATGGATTTGCTGTTAACCCAAACCGGCTACAAGCCAACTAAAGACGACAGGTTTAAAATTTTTCTTACAAACAGTTTGGAAGAGCACCACCCCGATACCGGAACTTTATTTGCAAACTGGTTAAGTACCGAAGCTAATGAAGCAAACAGAATAAAAAGAGATACGCCAGTGATGTGTGTAATAGGAAACCCACCATACAGCGGAGAAAGTGCCAACAAAGGCGAGTGGATTATGAAGTTGATGGAAGATTACAAAAAAGAACCGGGAGGAAAAGAAAAATTAAAAGAGAGAAATCCAAAATGGATAAATGCCGATGAGAATAAATTTATCCGTTATGGACAGCATTTCATTGAAAAAAATGGAAGCGGTGTCTTAGCATTTATAAACCCTCATAGTTTCTTAGACAACCCTACTTTTAGAGGAATGCGTTGGAATTTGTTAAAAACCTTTGATGAGATATACGTTTTGGATTTACATGGAAATTCAACGAAGAAAGAAGTTTCACCAGATGGAAGCCTTGATGTGAATGTTTTTGATATTATGCAAGGGGTATCTATAAATATCTTTATAAAAACAGGAAAGAAAAAAGCAAATGAGTTAGGTAAAGTTTTTCATTTCGATTTATATGGAAAGCGAGAAGTTAAATATGAATTTCTTTTAGAGAATTCTTTAAAATTAATAGCATGGAAAGAAATTGCAAATATCGCACCTAACTACTTTTTCGTTGCAAAAAATTTCGAAGAACAAAATAATTATGACAAAGGTTTTCTGGTAAGCAACTTATTTACGACAAATAGTGTTGGAATTGTTACTGCAAGAGACAATTTTACTATCCACTCAAATAAAGAAAATGCAGCTAACACAATCAAAGACTTCTTAAGTTTAGATGATGAAGCAGCACGAATTAAATACAATTTAGGAGAAGACGTAAGGGATTGGCAAGTAAATTTTGCAAAAAAAGATTTACAAAATAGCTATCCAACTAAAGGAAGCTTTGTTAAAATTTCTTATCGACCTTTTGATGAAAAGTGGACATTCTATACAGGAAAGTCCAAAGGTTTTCACTGTTATCCCAGAAACGAAGTAATGCAACATTTTGTGAAAGGGCAGAATGTAGGATTAGTGATTGGAAGACAAGGGCAAGTAGTCGGCTCTATGCCTTGGAATTTATCTTTTATTACTAATACAATTACTGACTTTAATTTGTATTACAGGGGAGGAGGTGTTCTCTTTCCTCTCTATCTTTTCGCCGAAAAGAAACTCCAACAAACCATCGATCAACCTACAGAAAGAACCCCAAACCTAAATGAGGAAATCGTTGATAAAATTGCCTTAAAAATTAACCATGCTTTTTTACCGGATGAAAATATAGTTTGTGATTTAGCTGCTGGTATGGATGGTCATTTTTCGCCGCTGGATATTCTGGATTATATCTATGCTGTTTTACACAGTCCCACGTACCGTGAAAAGTACAAGGAGTTTTTAAAAATAGATTTTCCCCGTGTGCCTTATCCAAAAGATGCTAAAACTTTTTGGCAACTGGTAAAGCTGGGCAGCCAGTTAAGGCAAATACATTTACTGGAAAGCCCCGTGGTAGAAAAGTACATTACCCAATACCCGGTAGATGGTGATAATGTAGTAAGCAAAATAAACTTTACCATGTTTGATTATGACGAAGTACCCACCACAAATGAACCTTATACCGCAGTGTATATAAACGACACCCAATACTTTGCCAACGTACCCGATGTAGCCTGGAACTTTTATATCGGCGGCTACCAGCCTGCACAAAAATGGCTGAAAGACAGGAAAGGGAGGAAACTGGATTTTGACGATATACTGCATTATCAAAAAATAATTGTTGCTTTAACAGAAACGGACAGGCTAATGAAAGAAATTGATAAAATTGTAATTGAGTAATTAATTTTAATAATCGCATTTATGTCAACCGAAGCTATTATGCTGTTTGAATTTGGCGCAGATGGTGGTGGTGCAATTATTTACAGGCTGCCCAATAATAAAGTAATTGAAGCAGGCAGCAGTGGAGGGATTATGGATGAAGCCGAAGACCCGGTTAAAAAATGGAAAAAAGAATTTGAAAACTGGGAAGCATGGTGGAAGAATTTTACGGACACTCACCAGGATTTCTGGATTTTCTTTTCACCTTTGTTTATTCATGATGATATAAAGGCTTTTATAAAGGAAGCGGTAGAAAATTATAATTATAAAAACAGGGATGTTACCGATCGGAAAGAAAGATGGAATTACAAGTTAAATAAAAATGCTTAGTCGCTTCAACTTAGTGCTGTATTAACTGCAACTTCCACCCATAAAAGTTCTCCATGGTATTCAGTACAGTTGGGTGATACTTCGTTCCTCAGTATAAACTCCACGATGCTAACCAAAGAACAAAATTCCGGCATAAGAAACTTGCCGGAATTTTAACTCTGCTTTTTATTCTCAGCAATAATTTTTTATAAAATCACCCAGCTAATAACAACAATTTAAATTACACAGAATGAGGAAAATCATCCACAAAAAAATAATGGATGCTACTCTACTTCTGTTGAACTTGTTTTAGTTACGGTGACCTTATCTGTACGACCGCTGCTGCTGCTGCCTCTTGTTAAAGCTATAATCAGCAATATAAATACCGCTGCACCTGCAGCCCAAACCCATGGCTCGGTATACCATGTTTGTTCTGTTGTTTTTGTACTGGTATTGGTTGTAGTAACTGCAGTTGTTGTAGTGTCTTGCGCCCATGCAATTGCATTGGCAACAGTTAAAAGAAACAGCAGTAAACCATGCTTAAAAAATACGGGGTTGAATACATTTTTCATCATCAATTTTTTTGGTTAATAAATAGTGATGCTATGTAATATTCAACAATTGCGCCAATTGTTTGCGGTATTAAAAAGATGCAATAATTATAAGTAAACTTATAACTCCATCTCCGCTTAGGTAAAAGATCAATAATGGTATGCCGTAAAAGAGTGCGATGCAAGGATGATGACCAAAGAACAAAATGCTTGTCCCAAAAAAGATTTCCCGTTCCTCGAAATGACAGAAAAAATAATTAACTTTTCTCTTCCCATATCATACTTAAATGCACAATGGTTTCTGAGGCTTTGGCTAAATCTTTGGTGCCAATCCATTCTAATTTACTGTGTATGTTTTGCATACCGGTAAAAATATTGGGGCAGGGCATGCCGATATAACTAAAGCGGCTGCCATCGGTACCGCCACGAATGCTTTCTTTTTTTACTGTAAGGCCGGCACGCTGTATGGCTTCGGCTGCATAAGCCGCCACATGCGGATAGTT
Source organism: Ferruginibacter sp. (assembly GCF_031391665.1). Classification (GTDB taxonomy): domain Bacteria; phylum Bacteroidota; class Bacteroidia; order Chitinophagales; family Chitinophagaceae; genus Ferruginibacter. The sequence continues at coordinate 5,319 of NZ_JANMUN010000155.1, read as the reverse complement.
GTTCAGCACTTCTTTCATGTTGCGGTACTGTTCTGTGGCATTGTATTCCATTGCTGCACCAGGAAATTGCGCCACAACATTTTCAGCAATATTTTTTAAACGGTTATGGTGAGCCGCTAATCCTTCGTTGGTAAAATCACGTACAATAAATTGCAATGTTGCTTTTTCGGCAATACCATTTACGGCTGTGGGGTGTACAAAGCCTTCACGCTTTTCGGTGGTCTCGGGGCTCCATTCGTTTTTTGGTAACGCATCCATTAAAGCCGCAGCAACTTTTAATGCATTCACCAATTTACCTTTTGCATAACCGGGATGAACAATTACACCACTGATAGTTATGGTGGCGCCATCGGCACTAAAAGTTTCATCTTCTAAACTTCCTGCTTCGCCACCATCCATGGTGTAACCAAATGCTGCACCTAATTTTTGCATATCAACTTTTGCAGTACCCTGTCCAACTTCTTCATCAGGCGTAAATAAAATTTTTATATCACCATGTTTTATGGAGGGGTTTTGTATAAAAAATAATGCCGCCTCCATAATGGCAGCTATACCGCTTTTATCATCCGCACCCAGCAATGTTAATCCGCTTGCAGTAATTACACCATAATTAACATGCTCTTTTAAGTAAGGCGAATTGCTGGTGTTTAAAATTTGTGTGTTGTCATCGGGTAAAACAATATCCCTACCATCGTAGTAACGGTGATGGATGGGCTTTACATTAGTGCCGCTGCAATCTGGTGCTGTATCTACATGGGCACAAAAACAAATGGCCGGTATATTTTTTTTATCGCTGTTAGATGCAATGGTGGCATACACATAACCAAACTCGTCGGTAGTGGCATTGGTAATGCCCATGCCAAATAATTCCCGGTGCAACAGTTTGCTTAAATCTTTTTGCTTTTCGGTGGTGGGATGTGCAGTGCTGGTAGGATCACTTTGTGTATCTACCTGTACATAACGCATAAAACGATCGGCAATGCTGTCGGGGCTAATTTGTACCATATTTATTTTTGATTATTCCACAAATTAAAACGAATTACACGAATTTCTTATTTTCAAAAAAATTCGTGTAATTCGTAGCAATTCGTGTTATCTATGTTATCTCTACCAATTCAATATCAAATATCAATTCCTGTCCGGCTAAAAAATGATTAGCATCTAAAATAATAATATCATCTTTTACTTCAACCACAATTACGGGTACCGGCTGGCCCTGCTGGTTGCTTAAAGTTAAAGGCATGCCTGGTTCCAGCTGCATTTCTGCAGGTACACTTTCTTTTGGAAATTCAATAATCGCTTCTTCGCTTCTTGGGCCGTAAGCATCTTCGGGTGCAATGTTGATGGTTTTTTTGTCGCCAACAACCATTCCGGGAATGGCAAGGTCGAAACCTTTAATCATTTGTCCTGCACCTACTGTAAATTCCAATGGCTCCCTTCCTGCAGAAGAATCAAACTGTTCGCCACTTAATAATTTTCCTGTATAATGTACTTTTACATTATCTCCATTTTTTGCTTGCATTGTTTTTTGTTTTTGTATGAGTTTGTGTAAACGGGGATTTTTGAAAGATTTATAAGATTAAAAGTATACTCTTCATTTTTTTTAATATTTCTAAATCATCGTTCCAACAAAAAATAAGCCTGCAAATTAATATATAAACGGCACAGGTTATTAAAAACTTTTCGGCAACTTTATGGTATGAAAAAGATAATCCCCGGTTTAATAATATTATTTATTTGTAACAGCTCAACAGCACAACCGGTTTTAGTAAAATCCGAAACCGGAAATCCGAAATCGGAAATTATGCCCGGTGCCGAAAGGGTAGAAGTTTACCTTCCTTATCTTAAAGGTAAATCAGTAGCAGTTTTTGCCAACCAAACCAGTGTTGTAAATGGTATTCACTTAGTAGATACACTGATTAGCAGGGGCATTAATATTGTAAAAATATTTAGTCCGGAACATGGGTTTAGAGGAACAGCAGATGCAGGCGAACACGTAACAGATGCAAAAGATAAAAAGACCGGCGTGCCCATTGTAAGTTTATATGGCGATCATAGAAAACCCACAGCAGCAGATTTTAAAGGGGTGGATATTTTAATTTTTGATATTCAGGATGTTGGGGTAAGATTTTATACATACATTTCTTCTTTACAATATTATTTAGAAGCGGCTTTAGAAAATCATAAACCATTATTAATTTTAGACCGGCCCAACCCCAATGGTTTTTATGTAGATGGCCCAGTGCTGGATATGAAATATAAAAGTTTTATTGGTATGCAGCCTGTACCGATTGTTTATGGAATGACGATTGGAGAATATGGCTTAATGCTGGCCGGAGAAAATATGTTATCGGCAGCAGCCAACACAATTAATGCTTATAATATTACCACACAGCCTACAGCAGATACACCCTTTCATGTTACTGTTATTAAATGCAAAAATTACGATCACAACAGTAAATACGTTTTGCCCGTAATGCCCTCGCCCAATTTAAAAACCATGCAAAGTATTTATTTGTATCCATCCACCTGTTTTATTGAGGGCACAGTGATGAGTGAGGGCAGGGGAACGGAAGCACCTTTTCAAATTTTTGGCCATCCATCTTTACCTAAAAAATTGTATGCCTTTACTCCTAAACCAAATGAAGGTGCAAAAAGCAGCAAATGTTTTTATCAGCTTTGTTATGGCTGGTATATAAAAGGGACTAACGAAGAAATTTTAAAAACACTCAATAAAAAAATTCAGTTGAAATATATTATTGAAGCGTATAAATTATTTCCCGGCAAGGATAGTTTCTTTTTAAAAAATAATTTTATAAGCAAACTGGCAGGTAACGATATTTTTCAGCAGCAAATAAAAACGGGTAAAACAGCCGCGGTAATTAAAAAAAGTTGGGAGCCGGGACTAAACGCTTTTAAAAAAATAAGAAAAAAATATTTATTGTATAAAGATTTTGAATAATTGTATTTTTAAGGATGCGGCTAACCATTACCTGCTTATGCTTATTTTTTTGCAGTACAGCAATTGCCCAGCCGGTGTACGAAACCTACACCCCTGCTAATGGCCTGGTAGATGCAAGGGTTACCGGCATGGTGCAGGATAAATATGGCCGTTTAATTATTTACACACGTGAAGGATTTAGTATTTACGACGGACAAAGATTTACCAATATACTTTCTATTAACAATGAACCGGTAGGCATTGTAAGCAATTATATTTTTTTACCCGACAGTACTTTATATTTAGTAAGGTTTAATGGCAACCCCATTAAAATAGAAAAAGATAACATCAGTTACGATAGTGTGTTATTAAAAGGCATTTCAGAAATTTCGGAAGTTAAAAAATTAAATGACAGTACCAGCCTGCTTTTGTCCAATTACGGCACTTACTTACTGATAAATAAATCGCAAAAAAAATTAACCAACACTGCAGGTATTGGATTGGCGTGGTTAACCAATGTTGCTTTTGGTGCCACTGGTAAAAATAAATTACTACTTTGTAACAATGATGGTGCTTTTGCACCTTCGCTTTTTTTATACGATATTAAAACAGCCGCAGTAACAAGTGTAATAGAGGGATTAGTAATTAATAAAATTGTGCAGGATAAAGCCGGGGCAATATATATACTAACCCTTCATTCAGGAATAAAAGAAATAAACGCAGCTAAACTGCAGGAAGATAAAATTGAATACACTGACCCATGGTTTTTACAATATGTGGACAAAGATTTTAAAATAGAAAATATAATTTTTGATAATGAAAATAATATCTGGTGTATTGATGTAAACAGGGGCTGTTATAAAATTAATATAACCACACATGTAAAAAAATTTTATAGTTATACCAGTGGGTTATTTAAAAATATAACTACAATATACCAGGATAAAGAATTTAATTACTGGTTTTTAACTTATGGCAAAGGCATACAAAAACTGGTGCAGTCCAATTATGAAGAGGTAAACGAAATCAACAGCACTGCAATTTTAAGGAGAGACTATACTTATAATTTACCCGGCAATGCAGTATTTATTAACGGGCATACAAAACAATTTGCGTTGCAAAATAATAATGCTGTTGTTTTGCCGGCATCAAAAAAAAACACTACCGATGGGTTAATATTTTGGCAAAATCAATACTGGCATTTTAAAGATAAAAATACTTTAGAAAATCAAAACAAAGTCAGCATAAATTTTAATTTGCCCGAAAACGAAAATAAAAGACAGCAGCTCTCCAATAAAATTAAAACTGATAAAGACGGTAATATTTTAATTGGGGGAACTTATTTTTATATACTGTTGCAAAATGGTACATATGCTGCTGCCGGGTTACCTTATTTTACTGATAATATTGTTGCAGATGACGATAATAATTACTGGGCTTTTGACAGGGGAAATTCGCTTGCCATCGTATATACCTATAAACATAAACAACTTGTAAAAATAAAAGAATTTAAATTGCCCGCCATTGCCCCAAGGTGTGCGGCACTTTGGAATAAAGATACTTTTTTAATAGGTACAAGATATAACGGGCTTTTATTTGTAAAGGCAGCAAATGGAGCGGTTAAACCTTTTCTGGCATTAACAAGAGAAAAAGGGTTGTCGAATAATTTTATATTGGATATTATTAAATTAAATAAAAATAAAATTGCGCTTGCCACAGCATCCGGTGCTGACATAATAAATTTTAGTGGTACCGATACCAGTTTGCAAAAATTATCATTGGGTATAAACGTGTACGATCCTGTTGCTAATCTTGTAGCGGACAGCGCAGGTAATTTATATGCGGTTAGCGAATATACCGGCAAGCTCTACAAATACACCGCTAACAGGTTTAATGATATTAATTATTACCCCACTGCATTTTTTAACCAAATCTGGGTTAACAAAGAAAAGATAAGCAGCAATAAAAATATATTTAAGTACGACGAAAATAATTTTTTATTTCAGGCAGGTGCCCCTTCATATATAGATAACAGGAACATCACTTTTTATTTTTCTTTACAGGGAAAAACAAATAAAGAATTGTTTAACAACTCTGGCGATTTTGAAGTAAATAATTTGGAGCCGGGTAAATATGAATTATTGGTGAGGATAGTTTATCCCGGTGGGATTTATCCTGAACAAAAACTTTACTATACATTTAAAATTAACCAACCGTTTTGGAAAACCTGGTGGTTTATTTTATTGATAATTATGTGCAGTGCTTTATTAATTGGCTATTTTATAAGAAATTTTTACAGCAAAAAACTGGAAAGACAAAAATCTGAATTAGAAAAACAGTATGCCATTGAGCAGGAACGTACAAGAATGGCAAGAGAA
>NZ_JANMUN010000128.1:0-6251 GCF_031391665.1 Ferruginibacter sp. | reverse complement strand
TGAGTTAATTACAAACTAATAATTAACCATACTGGTTTTAAAAAATTAATTATGGCAAAATATTCTAAGGCAGCACAAAAAGGAGTAAAATCTGCAATAAAGCGTATGGAGAAAGGAACATTACGCAGCGGCAGCACCGGCAAAAAAGTAACCAACCCCAAACAGGCCATTGCTATTGGTTTATCGCAGGCAAAAAAGAAAGGTGCTAAAGTACCGGTAAAGAAAAAAGCAGCACCAAAAAAAGTAATCAAAAAAAATACAGCAGTAAAAAAAGCCACGCCTAAAAAAGCGGTTGCAAAAAAATCGATTGCAAAAAAAATAGCTATAAAAAAACCGGCAACAAAAAAAGTTGCCGCAAAAAAAGTAGCTCCTAAAAAAGCAGTTGCAAAAAAAGCAGTTGCAAAAAAAGCAATTGCAAAAAAAGCAGTAACAAAAAATATAACGGCTAAAAAAATAGCCTCTGCAAACCCGGCACCGGTAAAAACATTTATTTCACCATTAAGAGCTGTGCCGCCACAAACAGAACAGGCAGATAAAATAACCGACACAACAAGTTTACCGCAGGCAAAAGAATTATCCGAAGAGCTGGTAGAAAAAACAGCCAACACCAATATACCAGGCCCGGCAATAGAAGAACCATCAGGCAACGGGTTAACAGTACCTGCAAAAATAGAAGACCCGTTAACCAGTTTCGATAAACATGTTTTTCAAAAAGCAACAACAAAAGGCGATCCGCACAGCAAACTGCATTTATCATCAGTAAATAAAAGCACTATACGGCCATCGGGTAAAAAACCGCTTTGGCGCAAATAAAATAAAAGCACATTCCCTCTATATATACGTGATGTAAGGAGGCCTGTTAGCATACCACAGTTTTGATAACAGGCATGATGGAAAAAAGATTGGTTAAGCAATTAGCCAATCTTTTTTTATTGTAAAATAGATTGACTAAATATGTAGTGCTTCAATAAATCCCAACGCAAGAAAGTATCAGTAATTTTTTTTTAAAATACTTTTTAGTAAATAAATGCTGAAGTACAGTAGTACAAAAGCCTCATCAGGGAACCACCCCGAAAAAGGGATGTAATCTTTTTCGGGTGGCTTTTTTGTTTCTTTTTTTCCATAAAAAAAGAAAAGAAAAAAGACTGCAATGTTTACAAAGACAAAATGAAAATTGAAAAACTTGAGCTTAATACATTTCCATAGCCGCATTAATTTCTTCAATAGGGTTGCGGCCCAGTTGCTGCAGCACCGCATTGCAGCGGTACAGTAAAGCAGGCGTAATGTTAGCCGCATCGGCATGGTTCCAAAAAGTAAGCAGCAGGTTTTGCTGTATAGTACTCAGCGGCTCCTGCAGCCGTAAAATTAAATGGTGCAGTGCCGATATATCATCATCTTTTAAATGGTTAAAGCCGCCATTGGCCAGCAGGTCAATCGTAAGGCTGAGGATGGTTTTACTTTGCTGCATGGTATATGTTTTACAGGTATTGAAGTTATCTGTATAACGTAAAGAAATTGTAAAGCTTGTGTTATGCAATTGTGTGCAGCAGCAAATGTGGGAAGGGTGTGGATAAGAGGAGTTTTTGGGAACGGACTGTAGCAATGCTGTCAACATCGTTGTGTCACTCACTTGTACTGATAACACTTTATTGAACTTTTATTATGGAGGAGATTGGCAAGAAATAATGCATTTCTATTTTATTTCAAAAATCACCAAGTTTGAAACTCCATAATCTCGTAATACTTCCTCAAGCAACTTCTTAGTAAAATCCGAATTCCCTAAAAGTATTTGTGAGAAAATTTCAATTCTGTCATCAGCAGTTAATAAATTTAATTTCTCATCACTACGAAAAAAAATCGATAAAGTCTTCTCTTGTTGTTAATGTCGTTTCCATCTATAATATTTTTTTTACTCAAGTTAAAACATGACCCTTAAAGTCCGTTGTATTATAAGCCACAATGTTTGACCTTCCTGGTATGGATATTAAATTGAAAATTGGACAGAGAATAAAGGAGGTAAGGAAGGTACTCGAACTCTCCCAAGAATCACTTGCATACAAAGCGGAGGTAGATAGAACTTATGTGACTGATGTAGAGAATGGAAGACGGAATGTTTCTATTGAAATCTTAGAACGGATTATAAAAGCTCTTGATGTTTCAATTGCTGAATTTTTTAACTCAAAAGAATTCAAAAAATGAAACAAGCATATTTTCATTCTACTATAGAGGATTTTTTAAATATAAACGAAGACGAAATAATTGGTAAACTCAATAAAGCTGGAACTTCTTTTTCTAGCCAATGGACAATTACAACTACTTCTTGGGATAGTAGTATCCAAATACTGAAAAAATCTTTTCTTGAATTAATCGAAATTGATGTAACAGTTAAGAATTGGCATATTTTACTTGAATATGAAATACCTAGACTTTCAAGTAGAATAGATGCCGTTATCATTGCAGACGATTTAATATTTGTTATCGAATTTAAGTATGATCGAAGAAAATATGAGTCGGCAGATATAAGGCAGGTTGAAGATTATGTAAACGATTTATTTGATTTTCATTTAGAGAGTAAAAATAGAATTATTATTCCCGTTCTTTTAGCACCTTTAGCAAAATCAATTTTGAAATCAACTAACTCAAATTTTGATTCTTTTATCAAGCCCTGTTTAAAAGTAAATGCTATAAACTTATCTCAAAATATTTATGAAGCATATCTAGAATTTCATAAAAGTTCAAATATTTTTATTGATCCTTATAAATGGGAACAAAGTGAATACCAACCTACACCAACAATAATTCAAGCAGCAAAAGCATTGTTTGCTGGTCAAAAAGTTGAAACAATTACAAAATCTGGCGCTGAAGAAAATGATTTAAAGAAAACTACGGAGTATTTAATTAAAGTTATTAACCAAGCTAGAATAGAAAATAAAAAAATTGTTTGTTTTGTTACAGGAGTGCCCGGAGCTGGCAAAACATTAGTTGGCTTAAATGTGGTTCATGAAAAAGAAGAATTTGGAGGAGAAGAAACCAATACGGCATATTTCTCAGGAAATGTACCTCTTATAAATGTCTTAAAAGAAGCTCTCGGACGAGATCATTTTGAAAGAAAGAATATTTTATTTAAAATTGGAAAAATATCAAAGCGACCTACAAAAAAAGATTCTATTGCTAAAGTAAAAGCCAAAATTCAAAATTTACACTTATTTATTAAAGATGGTATAAGAAAATCTACGCCACCAACTGAAAGAATCGTTGTTTTTGATGAAGCTCAACGTTGTTGGGATGCAATTCAATTCAGTAACAAAGCAAAACAAAATCAAAATCGTGAAAAAAATCCATTTGTTATTGAGCAAAAGTCAGAAGCTGAATTGATTTTTGAATTTATGAATCGACATGATGGTTGGTCGGTTATAATTGCATTAGTTGGCGGAGGACAAGAAATAAATACAGGTGAAGGGGGTATTGCGGAATGGGGTAAAGCGATTAAGAATAAATATAAAAATTGGGAAATCCATATTTCTGAAGAATTACTTTCAGGAGATTCATCAACAGCTAACCAAACCTTGTTTGATAATATTCCTGAAAATATTGTAATTTATAAAAATAAAAACCTGCATCTAAGTATAAGCCAGCGCTCGTTCAAAGCAAATAATTTGAATGCCTGGGTAAATGCTTTAATTAATAATGAAACTGGGAAAGCTCTAGAATTATCAAAATTAATAAGTGAAAAATATCCATTAATAATCACTCGAAACATAGAAACTGCAAGAGAATGGCTTAAGCAAAAAAAATCAGGGAATAAAAGGATTGGTTTAGTAGCTAGTTCTGGAGGATTGCGACTCAAGCCTTGTGGAATTCAAGTAAGAGAGGTAATTGATGAGGCGATGTGGTTTTTAAATGATGAAACGGACATTCGATCATCATACTATTTAGAAATGGTTGCTACAGAATATAAAGTTCAAGGATTAGAATTAGATTGGGTTGGAATTTGTTGGGATGCAGATTTGAGAAGAAGTGGCAATAATTGGGAGTTTAAAAATTTCTCAGGTACAAAATGGAATCAAACAAATGCCCCCGCTGAGCAACAATTTTTATTAAATACGTACAGAGTTTTATTGACAAGGTCAAGAGAAGGAATTATAATATTCGTGCCGGAAGGAGATTCAAAAGATGAAACAAGATCGCCTGAATTTTATAACCCAATTTTCGAATATTTAATTTCATGTGGTCTACAGAGTATTTAAAAATTCTTCATCATCTTCTTCCCCACAAATAAAACCACAATCCTTATTGAGGCATTGGTCAATCAACAACTTTGCATTAGTATGGTAAAAGTTGCTAATCTCATTGCATCTTGCACCACAATGCGGACAAGTGAATGGCTGATCATTCATTAGAAATATTTCAAGTGCTTTAATCTTAATATTGTTCATCTTATTGCTTCTGATTGATTTATCATACACATCTGCCATGGTGTAAAGGTAAAATTCACCGGCATTTAAAATATTATTTTTACGGATAAAAAACTTTTTCGCACACTTAAAAATAAATACCGCCTGCACTAACCGGCCAGAGTTATATTATTTACCTTAGCCTTACTTAAAAAATGCTTTATGAAAAAGGGATTAATTGCCGGTTTTTAACCCACTCTTACTATAAAAGCAAAAGATTTTGCTACCGAACTTACCAGCCATAATGTTATTGAAAAAAATTTGAAAGGCGATATTGCTATTAGCAAGGAACATATTGATAATAACAGTGCAGTAAGAAACATGCTTAAACAATGAGGCGTACAGCCTGAGCGATTACCTGCTGCCGAAGATGTAAAAAAACCGAATGTTGGCAGAAATGCTTTTTTAGTAAGCCTGAATTAAAACCTCTGTAGGGATGTTTAATCTGTCATGTATTTGCCTGATCATTTCAAGAGAGAGTTTTCTTTTACGATTTAGAATTTCACTGGCTCTGCTTTTTAGTCCAACAACATTTGCTAAATCGGATTGATTATAGCCAAGTTGTTCCATTCTAAATTTAATTGCCTCTACAGGATCAGGAAATCCAATTGTATTTTTTTCATTTTCGTAGTTTTCAATTAACATCCCCAATATTTCTAACTCGTCTCCTTTATCTGTTCCCTTTTTTGAATCAAAAATTACTTCAAGCCTGGCAAGTGCCTGTTCGTAATCTTTTTTTGTTCTAATCGGTTTAATATTCATTATAAATTGTTTTAGCATTTTCACATTTCAAATTTAAGCAAAATAGTTGTAGTTATGTTTGATGCAAAATGTAAAAAAAACTGACAAATAAATATTAAAAAGAGAAATTGATTAAACCACAACCCTGGTATTATTGCTGCGTATAAATATAGTGTTACTTTTTATCCTGCACAGTTGCCATACAGTAAATTTACAATCTTATCCTGCAAAAAAAATGTTACCGCTAATCAATTAATAATTTATTATTTCGTTTATCAAACCTTTCTCGCCTACATTTGTTGCTCAATAAAAATAAATATTTTATGGCTTCTACAAAATCATACGCAGCACAAAGCGCCACTGCATCATTAGCTCCCTGGACGATTGACCGCAGGGCCCCCAAACCACACGATGTACAAATAGAAATTTTATACTGCGGTGTTTGCCACAGCGATTTGCATACTGCCCGTAACGAATGGGGCGGCACTTTATATCCCTGTGTACCCGGTCACGAAATTGTGGGCCGTGTAACTGCAGTTGGCGATCATGTAAAAAAATATAAAGTGGGTGATATTGCCGGCGTAGGTTGCCTGGTGGACAGTTGCCGGGAATGTGATAATTGCAAAAACGATTTAGAGCAATTTTGCAGCAACGGCATGGTGGGTACTTATAACGGACAGGAAAAAGATGGCAGTGGCTATACTTTAGGCGGCTACAGTAAATCTATAACGGTGCATGAAGATTTTGTGTTGCACATTGCTGATAATTTACCGTTGGAAGCTGTAGCGCCATTACTTTGTGCAGGCATTACTACTTACTCGCCGCTGCGCCATTGGAAAATTGGTAAAGGCCATAAAGTGGGTGTATTGGGTTTGGGTGGTCTTGGCCACATGGGTGTAAAATTAGCAGTGGCAATGGGTGCCGAAGTTACCATGCTCAGCCACTCGGCCAGTAAAGAAACCGTGTCTAAAATAAAATCGAAATAGCCGGTAACTTTTTTTATTTGTGCCGCATCGCTGGTTAATACAAACTGGTGAGCACCCAATCTTTTTGCAT
>NZ_JANMUN010000105.1:0-6616 GCF_031391665.1 Ferruginibacter sp. | reverse complement strand
ATTCAGCTAAGTTGTCTGTCTTTTTAAACCAGCCGGCAAATAATAAGGTAATTAAATACACTCCCAAATTCAAAATGCTTTTTTCAAAAGCGATTAAGGGAGTAGTTTGATACATATTATCAAACAGGTTGCCATCTACATTCATTAAAAATCCAAAAATAAAATTCAGCAATAACAGCAGCTGTATTATTGATAACAGCGTATCATTTTTTATACCCTTGCCCAGTTTAACAAAAAGTAAAAAGAATATGATACCGGTAAGTACCAGTTCACTTTTCATTATGGTAATAAATTCACTCATTTGTTATTTTTATAAACCTATACCGTTTTTAAAACCTTACAGGGTTGCTTATAGTACATCGAAATTTCATTTCGATTTTAAAGGGGGTCGAAATAAAATTTCGACGTTCTGCCATTACTTTACTGCCTGTATCTTTTGCATAATTATTGCTGCACCCGGCTTTATTAAATCATTCAGCCAAAATGGTGCAATACCAATAGCTAAAATTCCTGCAATTAAAATTATGGCGGCTAACTTTTCATTCCATTTTGCATCAGTTAAATTACTAAAACTTTCTTTTATTGGTCCCATGGCAGTTTTGCCTACTGCTCTTAAAATATAAACCGCCGTAACTACAATGCTAAGGCAGGCAGCAACAGTTGCAATGCGATGAAAATTATCTGCATGTTCCCAGGAGCCAACAAAAATGGTCATCTCAGCTACAAAACCACTTAAGCCAGGTAAACCCAAAGAACACAATCCCACAATAAATAAAACGGTTGAAATAAAAGGCATGGTTTTTAATAGTCCACCCATTTCATTTATTTGCCTGGTGTGGGTGCGTTCATAAATCATTCCTATAACTGCAAAAAATAAAGCCGTCATCAAACCATGACTCACCATTTGCATTACCGAACCAGTGATGGCAGTTTTAGTTAACATCCCAATGCCTAACAATACAAAACCACAATGGCTAACCGAAGAATAGGCGTTAATATATTTTAAATCCTTTTGCATCATAGTAGCAAAGGCACCATACAAAATGGCAATGGATGCTAATACAATAATGATGTTGGCGTATTCTTTTGCGCCATCGGGCATAATGTAAGTGGCTACACGTAAACAACCATAGCCGCCCAGCTTCATAGAAATGCCTGCAAGAAACATTGATCCGGCAGTAGGAGCGGAGGAATGTCCATCGGGCACCCAGGTATGAAAAGGAAACAATGCGGTGAACACACCAAAGCCAACAAACAATAAAGGAAAACATATCAATTGTGTTTTTACAGGAATATTTGTTGCCGCTAATTGCAGCAAATCAAAAGTTTTGCCGGCACCGCCAAAATACATTCCTAATAAACCTACTAATACCAATGCCGAACCAAACATTAACAGCAACGCCAGTTTGTTGGCACTGTATTCTTTTTTGCCGCTTCCCCAAATACCAATTAATAAATATTTTGGTATTACTGCAATTTCTAAAAAGAAGAAAAGTATAAAGAGATCTAAAGAAATAAAAAATCCATACGCCCCAAAACTTAACAAGAGTAACAAAAAATAAAATTCTTTCGTCATTTTTTCTACATTCCACGATACTAAAACTCCTGCAATCACCACAAATGCTGTTAATAATATCATTGCAACAGCAATGCCATCAACGCCAAAATGTAAACTGATATTCCAGCTGGGAAACCAGTTGTATTGCTGTTCAAAAATAAAGTGGGCATTTTGTCCATTTACCCTGGCAGTGTTGTAAGCAGAAAATAAGCCAACAGATAATGCCAACTGAATACCTGCGCCAATAAAAGCAGTCCATCTTATTTGTTGTTTATTCTTCAACAATAAAACAAACAAAGCTGTAAGTAATGGAACCGCTAATAATAACAATAAATTCATGCTGATGTTTTCTTAATGTTTTTTATAAGGAAGTCAAGCTTTTAAAGCTTGACTTCCTTTGCTTACTTCCATAAATAAATAAACAATACCGCCAACCCAATTACACTTGCTAAAAAATAAATACCATATTGCTGCACTTTACCCGATTGTATGCCTTTTATTTTTTCAGAAATCAGTTGTGTAGTGTTGCCTGTTGCATTCATTAATCCATCCACAATATTTTTATCGAACCACGCTGCCGGCCTTCCAATTAAATTAAAAATTATTTTTTGGGTGATGAATAGATAAATCTCATCGATATAAAATTTATGATAAGCCGATTTGTATAAACCATTTAATGAGGCTGCTATTTTATCCGGCTTGCTATTTTCTTTTTTATACAACCACATGGCTGTAAAAATTCCAATCAATCCCAATAACACCGGCGCAATAGAAAAGCTCAGATAAAATTCAGAAGCCAATGGTTTTCCATCCGAACTAACAAAATTTCCAAACGGAATAAATCCTGCAGCGGCTGCACCAACGGACAATAATAGTAATGGCAGCATCATTGCAAAACCGCCTTCGCCTTTATGTTCGCCGTGTAAGTGTGCTTCTTTATTCCAGAAAATAGAAAAGTATAATCTAAACATATAAAAAGCTGTAAGCCCCGAAGTAATTAAAGCCACATAATAAATAGCAGTGTTGTTGTGATAGGCAGCAAGCAAAATTTCTTCTTTGCTAAAAAAACCTGCAAAGGGCGGTACACCAGCAATAGCCAAACAGGCAATTAAAAAAGTGATATGAGTAATGGGCAAATATTTTCGCAAGCCACCCATGTCTTTCATTTCGTTGCTGTGTACATAATGTATTACTGCACCGGCGCCTAAAAATAGTAATGCTTTAAACATGGCGTGTGTAAACAAATGAAACATGGATGCAGTGTATCCGAGTCCATCTTCGCCACCATATTTCGAAACGCCTAATGCAAACATCATGTAACCAATCTGGCTCATGGTGGAGTATGCCAGTACTCTTTTTATATCAGTTTGTGTGCAGGCAATAATGGCAGCAAATAAAGCAGAGAATGCACCCACATAACCAACAATCTCTAATGCATCGGGAGCAGCAATTGCAAACACAGGAAATAATCTTGCTACTAAAAAAACTCCTGCAACCACCATGGTAGCTGCATGTATTAATGCCGAAACAGGAGTGGGGCCTTCCATGGCATCGGGCAGCCAAATGTGTAAAGGGAACATCGCACTTTTTCCGGCGCCACCAATAAAAACTAAAACTAATCCCCAAGTTAATGCAGAAATACCAAGGAAAGATGCGGATAAAATATTTTTTAATGCTGTGGATTCAGGCGAAGTTAAGTTTGCAATTAAAGTATTAAAATCTAATGTGCCGGAATAAAAAGATAAAATTAAAATGCCAATTAAAAATCCCACATCTGCAAATCGTGTTACGATAAAAGCTTTTTTGCAGGCGGCAACAGCAGCAGGTTTATCGTAATAATAACCAATCAATAAAAAAGAAGACAAACCCACCAGCTCCCAAAAAATATACATTTGAAAAATATTGGAAGCCACTACTAAACCTAACATGGAGAAAGTAAACAATCCTAAAAATGCATAATAAGTTGCAAAGCGTTCATCACCTTTCATGTACCCCAAACTGTAAATGTGCACCATCAAAGAAATAAAAGTTACCACTACAATCATCATCATCGAAATGGGATCTAACATTACCCCCATATCAATGGACAAATTTTCAGAAAATTGTAACCAGGTATATTTAAATGCAATTATTCTTGGGTAATTACCAGCACAGTAATTTGAAAAATATTCATAAGCCACGTAAATTGCCAAAACTGTTGACACCGACATGAACGCTGTAGCAATAATGCCCGAAGTGTTTTTAAAATACTTTCTTCCAAATAATCCCAATAATAAAAAACCTGCCAGTGGCAGTAAAGGAATAAGCAGTATGTAAAAATTGTTTGGCATCATGACCTCACCCTCGTTCCCTCTCCAAAAGAGAGGGAGGCCGGGTATTTGTTTATTTTTGAACTTTAGTAATTAAGCATTTCAACATTTTATCATTATTCATCTTTACAACACCATTAGTTCTTGGTTTAATTTCCTGCTATTCACCTTAAAATATTGTTGCCTTTCTTCGCTTCAATCTTCTCCTTTTCTCTTCTCCTTCGGGGAAGGATAGGATGGGGCTTTTTCTTCCTATAGGGGCTGGGCTCCTAATACATCATCTCCTCCGCATTTTCTACATCAATCGATCTATGACTTCTGTATAAATTTATAATTATAGCAATTGCAACGGCAGCTTCGGCAGCAGCAATAGCAATAATAAAAATGGTAAAAAATAAACCATCCATTTTATTGGGCCACAAATATTTATTGAAGGCAATAAAATTCAGGTTTACACTGTTTAAAATAAGTTCAATACTCATCAGCATCGTTACCAAATTTCTTCTTGTAAAAAAACCGTATACACCAATAAAAAATAGTGCAGCGCTGATGAATAATATTTCGTTTAACCCGGGATGCATTAAATGATTTCTGTTTTAGTTCGTAATGCGATGACGATACTGCCAATTAAAGCTGCTAATAATAAAATACTCACCACTTCAAAAGGCAATGCATAACCACCCACTTCAGTGCCTAACATTTGGTTGCCAATATTTTCTACACTTGGTTCAACAGCAGTTGCAGTAGTGCCAATAAATTTATGCTGGTACAATTGCACCATTACCAATGCCAGTCCGCAAAAAGCAGCTAAAGCTGCAAACAATTGCCTGCCCAATTTCTGTTGCGGCATTTTGTCACCTGCCTGCTGTGTTAAAAAAATAGAAAAGATGATGAGTACTACAATGCCACCCACATATACTACAATTTGCACTGCTGCAATAAATTCGTATTGCAACCAAAAATAAAATCCGGCAATCCCAATTAAAGCAAACAATAAATAAATAGCAGCCCGAAATATCTGCCGTGTAGTAACGGCAAGCAATGCACTACCCAAAGTAAGCGCTGCAAGTAAATAAAATATAATTGTAGATCCGCTCATTATTAATTATCCATTATTCAATTATTCATTATTCTACTCCATCCATAATCTTCGATCCGGGATTATTCAAAATCTTCGTCAACTCTGCCCTGTCAAAAACACTGTGTTCAAAAGTTTGCGCCATCACAATCGCATCACTCGGACAAGCCACCACACAAAGATTACACATGGTACACAATTCTAAATGATATACTAATTTATCAATCGCTTTTTTCTTTTTGCCTTCCGGCGTTACTTCATTTTTAAAAATCACTTTAATGGTGCCATTGGGGCAAGCCAGTTCACAAGCCTGGCAACCAGTGCAACGGTGTTCATTTTTTTCATCATGCGGCATTACCACTTCGCCTTTAAATCTTTCGGGTAAATTCAATGTTTCCCTGTTATCAGGATATTGTTCGGTTATAATTTCTTTATGATGGGTAAAATAATAACCCGTACGCCGCATACCAATCAGCATAGATTTTACTGCGCCGTAAATTTCTTTTATGTAGTTTTTTATAAACATAAGCCCCAAACCCCTAAAGGGGCTTTCTTTTGTTAAATTATTATTTTTGTTGAGCACTCCAATATTTGAAAGTGCTTTAATTTATTTTACTCTTTCAAGTTCCCCCTTCAGGGGGCGGAGGGGCTAAAAATGCCACCCCAATATCGCCATCACTGTTATCAATAAAATATTAAACATACTAATGGGCAACAGATATTTCCATTCTAAATTTAATAACTGATCAATACGTAACCTCGGAAAAGTCCAGCGAAACCACATGATAACAAAAATTAAAAAAAACGTTTTGCCCATAAACCAAATACTCGACGGAATATAATCCATCACATGATTAAAACCTTCCCAGTTGCCAATATGAAAAGGCATCCAGCCGCCTAAAAATAATGTAGCGCCAATGGCACAAACTATAAATACATTTACATATTCTGCTAAAAAAAATAACGCAAACTTCATTCCGCTGTATTCGGTGTGGAAGCCTGCAGTCAATTCACTTTCAGCTTCGGCCAAATCAAAAGGTGCCCGGTTAGTCTCCGCCGTTACTGCAATTAAAAAAATTACAAAAGCAATTATTACCGGGATATGCCCTTTAAATAACCACCAGCCATTTTGTTGCGATTGTATAATGTCGGTTAAATTTAAACTGCCGGTTAAAACAACAATCGATAAAATGGAAAGTCCTGCACTCAACTCATAACTTACAATTTGTGCACCGCTGCGCATGGCACCCATCAGCGAATATTTATTATTGCTTGCCCAGCCCGCCATTAAAATACTTATTACCGAAATAGAAGACACTGCCGATACATATAACACCCCAATATTTAAATCCCACAATTGAAAGTTGCTGGCAAATGCAATAGGTGCCATTAATAACATGGCCACTATCATGGCAATAAATGGCGCCAGGTTAAATAAAAATTTATCGGCGCCGTTGGGTGTTAATCCTTCTTTAGTTAATAATTTTAGGGTATCCGCAAACGATTGTAACAGCCCTTTTGGCCCCACACGGTTTGGCCCGAGGCGTATTTGCATCCATGCACTCACTTTTCTTTCCATAATTACCAGCACCAATCCTAAAATTGCAAACAGGCTTATTACAGCTATTCCTGCAATCACCATTTCAAACACCAATGCCCAGGTGGAGCTGA
>NZ_JANMUN010000195.1:0-7846 GCF_031391665.1 Ferruginibacter sp. | reverse complement strand
CGTGGCATGAGTGGTATTGAAGATGCATTGATGAGTGGTGCCGGGCATTTATTAAGTTTTGCCGGAACAGACACCATACCCGCCATTGATTTTTTAGAATATTATTACAATGCCGATTGCGAAAAAGAATTAATTGGCGGCTCAGTGCCTGCAACAGAACACAGCGTAATGTGCATGGGTACACAGGATAATGAGATTGAAACTTTTGAAAGATTGATCAATGTTATTTATCCAAAAGGTATTGTATCAATAGTTTCTGACACCTGGGATTTTTGGAAAGTGATAACAGAATATTTACCACAACTAAAACAAAAAATTATTGCAAGAGAGGGTAAAGTAGTGATACGCCCCGACAGCGGCGACCCTGTAAAAATAATTATTGGTGATAATGAAGCCGAAGCCGGAAGCCCTGCATACAAAGGTGCTATAGAATGTATGTGGGAAATATTTGGCGGCACCATTACCGAAAAAGGCTTTAAATTATTAGATGCACATATCGGTTTAATTTATGGTGATGGTATTACTTTAGAAAGACAACATGATATTTTACAAGGCTTAAAACAAAAAGGGTTTTGCAGTTATAATGTAGTGCTGGGCCTTGGTTCTTTCACTTACGAATATGTAACCCGAGATACTTTTGGTTTTGCTATGAAGGCAACATATGGCGAAGTAAACGGAGCAGGCAGGGCAATATTTAAAGACCCCAAAACAGATGACGGCACAAAAAAATCTGCCAAAGGTTTAATAGCTGTTCACAAAAATAAAACCACCGGTAAACTGGATTATAAAGATGAATGTACCTGGCAGGAAGAACAACAGGGCGAACTAAAAACTGTTTTTAAAGACGGTAAATTATTGATTGATGTTAGTTTGGAAGAAATAAGAAAAAGAGTAAAAGAAAATTTATAAAAATGAAAATTGAATTAAAAAAATATACAGAACAAGATGTACAATGGCCGCAAAGTGGTTATCATATAATGGCGCAATACAACGAAAAGGAAATTATTGTTTATCAATCTTACAAAAAAGAAATTGGAAACTTTGCAGTTAAAAATCAAATTTTTGGAGGAGCGTTTAGTTTTGACAGAATGACCTGGATAAAACCAAATTTTCTCTGGATGATGTACAGAAATGGATGGGGAACAAAAGAAGGACAAGAAGTAGTATTAGCTATTCATTTAAAAATGACTGCGTTTGAAAATTATTTGCAACATGCAGTGTATTCTACTTATAATCAAACATTGGGTATTACAGAAGAAAGCTGGAGAGAACAGGTTGCTTTATCTGCAGTACGTTTGCAGTGGGATCCAGATCATAATCCGTACGGTGAAAAATTAAACAGAAGAGCCATACAAATTGGATTAAGAAATGAATTCATAAAATCATTTGCTAATGAAGATATTATTTTGATTGAGGACATTAGTGATTTTGTAAATGAACAATATCAATTTGTACAAAACAGGGAACTCGAAAAATTAATTGTTCCTTTAGAAAAATCATTGCTTTTTAATGACGATAAATTAAATGAAAAATTGAAAATTAAAACCAACTAAAAAGCTACCAGTGAAAATTAATTTAATACAAGGTGATATCACCAAAATAAATACTGATGCCATTGTAAACGCAGCTAACAGTTCTTTATTGGGTGGCGGCGGTGTTGATGGTGCTATTCACAGGGCAGGTGGCAAAGCTATTTTAGATGAATGTGTTGCTATAAGAAATAAGCAAGGAGGTTGTAACACTGGCGAAGCAGTAATTACCACAGCAGGAAATTTGACTGCAAAATTTGTATTACATACCGTTGGCCCGGTTTGGAACGGCGATAAAGAAGAAAAGAAAAAACTGTTGGCAAATTGCTACTTTAATAGTTTAGCATTGGCAGAAAGTAAAAAACTTACATCCGTTGCTTTTCCAAATATCAGTACAGGCATTTATCATTTTCCAAAAGATAAAGCTGCAGCAATAGCAATTAATACTGCAGTAGATTTTATAAAAGCAAATAAGCATACAACAATTGAAGAAATTATTTTTGTTTGTTTTGATGAAGAAAATTATAATTTTTATTTAAACCAAATGCCAGTTGTTGTCACATTATATCGCCCCGTTAACCAGGCAGAATTAAATTTGATTGAGGAAACTGGTTGGGAAAAATTTCCACCCCGTTTACCGGATCAGCCAATATTTTATCCGGTAACTAACGAAGCTTATGCCAACCAAATTTCAAAAGAATGGAATGTGCCGGCTTATGGTGTTGGTTATGTAGTGGCTTTTGATCTGTCGGCAAATTTTCTTTCAAAATATACTATTGAAAATGTAGGGGGAGAAATACATAATGAATACTGGATACCTGCCGAAGAGCTGGAAGAAATGAATGAGAATATTTTAGGAACAATCAGATTGATAAATACTTTTAAATAAAATGAATAACACCCAAATAAGCAAATTCCTCAGCCTCGTTCTTCGCCATAAGCCTGAAGAAATTAATTTACAACTTGATGAAAACGGATGGGCAGATACAGATGAACTGATAACAAAATCAAATGCACATGGCATGGCGATAGATTTTGATTTACTGGAAGAAATAGTTTTTACTAACGATAAAAAAAGATTTTCTTTTAATGACGATCTTTCTAAAATACGGGCAAACCAGGGTCATTCTGTTGCCATTGATTTAGCACTAACACCCACGGTGCCACCGGAAAAATTATATCATGGTACTGTTGCAAAATTTATTGAAGCTATTAAAATAAATGGTTTGCAAAAAATGAGCAGGCAGCATGTACATTTAAGTAAGGATATTGATACAGCTAAAAAAGTGGGCGCAAGAAGAGGAAAGCCGGTAATACTTACCATAAATACAATGGCAATGCAACAGCAGGGTTATTTGTTTTATATTGCTGAAAATGGTGTTTGGTTAACCGATACTGTAGCTGCAACATTTATTGAATTTTAAAATTAACTGGTGAAGACAAAAACTTTTGTAATAGGAGATATACACGGTGCAGCAGTTGCAGCAAAGCAAATAATTAAAATGTTGCCGCTCGAAAAAAATGATCGCTTAATTTTTTTAGGTGACTATGTTGATGGCTGGTCTCAATCAGCAGAAGTGATTAATTATTTAATGGAACTGAATGAAATTTACGACTGTAAATTTATAAAAGGCAATCACGATATTTGGTGTGAGGATTGGTTGAGAGAAGGTACAGCAGATAAAACCTGGTTATTCCATGGCGGAAAATCAACTGTGGCAAGTTATGCTGCATGCAGCGAAGCAGAAAAGAAAATTCATTTAAATTTTTTCAATCGCATGATAAATTATTTTGTGGATGAACAAAACAGGTTGTTTATTCATGCCGGTTTTTCATCCATGCACGGGCCGCAAAACGAACCTTATGCCAGTAACTATTCGTGGGACAGAACGCTTTGGGAAATGGCACTTACTATGGATAAAAGAATTGCTAAAGATTCTAAACTCTATCCTAAAAGATTATTGTTGTACAACGAAATTTATATCGGGCATACACCAACTTTATATTATGATGTAACTATACCCATGCAAGCCAGCAACGTTTGGAATATAGATACCGGCGCTGCTTTTACTGGCAAACTTTCGGCCATTGATATTGATACTAAACAATTCTGGCAAAGCGAAACCTGCCAAAATTTATACCCCAACGAAAAAGGAAGAAACTAAAAAAACTAAAAAATGTGTACACTCAATTTAATTAATCCGGCTGTTTCTGATATAAAATTTACAACATTATTTTTTCCTGATGGGCAACCGCACATAAAAATTGATACCGTAAGTTGCGAAACGTTTAATAAAAATGATGAACTGGTTATAGTGAGCAGAATATCTAATGCCAACGATTTGCTGATGATCTTACTGGCAAAAAATACTTTAAGTTATTTGGGCTTTGAACAAATTGGTTTAAAAATAAGTTACCTGATGGCGGCCCGTATGGACCGTGTGATGCTGGATGGTGAACCATTTTCTTTAAAAGTTATAGGTAATATTATTAACCAGGCAGGCTTTAAAAAGATAAGCATTTTCGATCCGCATTCAGAAGTTGCTACGGCAGTAATTGAAAAAGCGTACAGCATCACTAATCATCAGTTTGTAAAAGATGTACTTGATCATTTTAAAAAAAATAATGCTGCTGATGATGCAGGTAAATTTTGTTTGGTATCACCTGATGCAGGTGCATTAAAGAAAATTTATAAAGTGGCAGCAACGCTTAATGGTATTGATGTGGTGGAATGTATGAAAGAAAGAGATTTAAAAACAGGAGCTTTATCGGGTTTTAAAGTTTTTGAAGAAAGCCTGCAGCAAAAAATTTGTTTTATTGTAGATGATATTTGCGATGGTGGCGGCACATTTATCGGCGTGGCGGCAGAATTAAAAAAGTTGGGTGCCGAAAAAATTATTTTAGTGGTCAGCCATGGTATTTTTAGTAAAGGGTTTAATTTAAAAAATGTAGATGAAATGTATTGCACAGATTCCTACAAAGCAATGGATACAACAATTAAAAACCTGAATGTTTTTCCTGTACTCAATTATCTTTAAAAAATTAAAGTATTTATTGATTATACCAATTAGACATTGAAAGAATGCTGTCAGCCTTGCCTGTCGAAGGCGGGTTGACTATAGCGCCGGTTTCGACAGGCTCAACCTGACATTTTTTTAATCGGATAGATTCAATGCCTAATTGGTATTAATTAATTTTCTCCCACCAGGGAAAAAAAACTTGGCTCTCATCATCAATATTTACCTGCTCTCCAATCATAGGCGTAAGTAATTTCATTTTTTTTTCCTGCGCTGCTTTATAAACCCTCACTGCCGGTTCATCCCATGCATGGTTGCCCAATGCAAATTTTCCCCAATGCACAGCAATCAATTTTTTAGCGGTTAAATCTGCTGCTGCCTGCACCACTTCTTCGGGCATCATGTGAATGTATTTCCAGCTTTTATCGTACTGACCACATTCTAAAATCGCCAGATCAAAAGGGCCGTGTGTTTTTCCAATAGTTTTAAAATGCTCATCATAACCACTATCGCCGCCAATATAAATTTTATGTAAAGGAGTTTGCAAAACAAACGATACCCACAATGCAGTATTTCTTTTAAATGTTCTGCCGGAAAAATGACGGGCCGGTGTAACAGTTACAGTAAAACCATCTGTAAGATTTACAGTTTCATTCCAATCTTTTTCAATGATCATTTCTTTTTTAAAACCCCAGTGTTCTACATGCTCGCCGGTACCTAAACCGGTAATGATGGTTTTTATTTTAGGCTGTAATTTTTTTATGGTATCATAATCCAAATGATCCCAATGGTCGTGGGAGATAAATAAAAAATCAATTGCAGGAATATCATCTGCAGTATAAATATCCGAACCAGGGAAACTTCGTGTAGTAAAACTTAATGGTGATGCCACACCGCTCAGCACCGGATCAACCAAAATTGTTTTACCATCTATTTGCATAAAGTAAGAAGAGTGGCCCATCCATACCCAAACATTCTCCTCTTTTTTCAATTTTAATAAATTAGTTTTTACAGAAGGTAAAATTTGTGAAGGTTTTTGTCTTGCTTTTTTCTTGAAAAAAAACTCGTTGAGTATAGCAGTATAGCTGGCGCCTTCTGTTAAGCTGGGTGTATTGCTTTGATTTTGGAAAGCGCCTTCCCTGTATTGCGGAGAAACCCTTACTAATTCTAATCTTTCGCCAGTTGGCTGACTGCCAAATTTTTCTTGCTGCATAAAAAAATATACAGCTGCTATTATTGCCACAACAAATACCAAAGACACTATCATTTGTAAAATTATTTTTTTGAAAAATTGTATGCTCTGTTAATGGAGACGATTGAGGTAGCAGGATATTTTATGATTACAGAGTTTTTTTTACATTTTGTTAGTCATGGCCTTACAAAGAAGTCAAGTTTTCAAAACTTGACTTCTTTAATGAAACAACCTTTCAAAAGCAAGGCCTATATTTACAAGTATAATTCTGCTATGCCAATCAATACAAAATATTTAGCCTCTTTAGAAGCCAATCGCTATTTTCATATTATTGCAAAGGCGAACGGTAATAACAGGTTATTTTATTCAGATGAAAACAAGCGGTTTTTCCTGAAAAAATATTTATCATATTCTACTGGATATTTTGACACTTATTCTTATACCTTAATGGATAACCATGTGCATTGGCTTATCAAATGTAATAGTTATGAAAATTTAGAAAGTCATATTGCGGCAATGCCTAAAGAAATAAGGAAAAAGCACCAAAGCAAATTTTTATTGCAGGAAATTACCTTTGAAGAAGCCCAGGAATTTCAATGGAAAGATTTTTTCATTAGTTACGCCATGGCTTTCAATAAAGAAAATAACAGGAGTGGCTCTTTATTTATGAATCCGTTCAGAAGGGTGGAAGTAACAGACGATGCTCACTTTACGCAGCTTATTATATATCATCATGCTAATGTATTAAAACATCTTGGACAAAAAGACTTTCAAAAATATCAATGGTCTTCTTACAAATCTATTTTATCTGATAAGCCAACACATTTAAAAAGAGATATTGTATTAGATTGGTTTGGTGGAAGAGAGCAATTTATTAAAATACACCAGGAGAACGCAGCGTACTACTACAATCATCCCATTGCTTTAGAATAGCAAAAAAGAAGTCAAGTTTTTAAAACTTGACTTCTTTGCTGATTGCATATCCAATTTCTATCCCTTCATCCCTTCCAATTCTTTCTGCAACCTGAACATCTCATCCCTCAGCCTTGCAGCTTCCATAAAATCTAAATCCTTCGCTGCCTTTTCCATTTGCTTTTTTATTTTGCCAATGCCTTTTTCCATTTGAGGAATGGTTTTGTATTCCACTTCATCTTCGGCAGCAATGCTGATAATATCTTCATCGGGTTTAATAGAATAAGGATTGGCAGGGTCGTAACCTTTTACATCCAGCACCGAACCCTGCGCCATAATTTGCTGCGTATTTTTTATAATAGTAGTTGGAGTAATGTTGTGTTCAATATTGTAAGCAATTTGTTTTTCACGGCGGCGGTAAGTTTCGTCAATAGTTTTTTGCATGCTCTCCGTCATCACATCGGCATAAAAAATTACAAGGCCATCAACATTTCTTGCGGCCCTGCCTGCAGTTTGTGTAAGGCTCCTTTCGTTGCGTAAAAAACCTTCTTTATCAGCATCTAAAATGGCCACTAAACTTACTTCGGGTAAATCTAAGCCTTCTCTTAATAAATTTACACCAACCAGCACATCAATAACACCGAGGCGTAATTCCCTTAAAATTTCTACTCTTTGCAAAGCATCCACTTCGCTGTGTATGTATTTGCATTTTATGTTGATGCGTTCTAAATATTTCGTCATTTCTTCGGCCATGCGTTTAGTTAATGTAGTCACCAACACACGATCGCCTTTTTTTATTCGCTTATCAATCTCATCCAGCAAATCATCAATTTGATTTATTGACGGACGCACTTCTATCGGTGGATCCAATAAACCTGTGGGCCTTACCACCTGCTCAACAACGATGCCCTCACTTTTTTCTAATTCATAATCTGCAGGAGTTGCTGATACAAAAACGGTTTGCCCCGTCAACGCTTCAAACTCATGAAAATTTAATGGCCGGTTATCTAATGCCGAGGGTAAACGAAAACCATAATCTACCAAAATTAATTTGCGGCTCCTGTCGCCACCATACATACCACTCACCTGCGGAATCGTTTGATGGCTTTCATCAATCATTAAAATAAAATCTTTAGGAAAATAATCTAACAAACAGAATGGTCTTGTACCCGGTTTTCTTCTGTCAAAAAATCTTG
>NZ_JANMUN010000109.1:0-4275 GCF_031391665.1 Ferruginibacter sp. | reverse complement strand
GCCAGCACCCGTAGTTTGTTAAACACTGCCAAATTAATGGAAGACAATACCATGTTGTGGAAATTGAAAGAGATGGAATACGTTGAAAAAATTGCCGACAAAATCAGCAACATCAGCGTAAGTGGTAATGGTGCCTTGATTGAGCAGTTGAAACAGATTTTTGTGGCGCAGCATTAACCAAAGAAGTCAAGTTTTTAAAACTTGACTTCTTTTACCAGCAGCAGTATCAACATCCGGTATCATTCCGGTACCGGATGTTTTTTATTTTTTGGGGCGAGCCTTTGTAATTCTGCTCAGCATCGTTGTGTCACTCACTTGTACGGCATACCTTTATTGAGCTTTTAACTTCAAATAGTTTGCTGAATGTAGACTTAATACATTAGACTAAAATACAGAATATGAAAATGATAATGATGCCGGGTTATCGAAGTTTGTTTGGAGAACCGACGAAGTCTTACGAAGAGATATTAAAAAACGTTCCTTCTGAGATTGTAATAATGGTATTGATGAGTCTTAGTACAGAATTAAATACATCCGAATCACACATTCACAAACAAAAACGTTTGTGGGAAAGAGTTTCGTATCGATTTACCAAAGAACAGTATAATAATTTAGAAACTGCTTTTTCGAACTATAACATCCTAGTAAATGGCTTTGATGGAACCCTGTTTGATAGGAGTTGTTTATTGGCAATGATATTAAAGGAATTAGAGCGTAACAATGTTTGTGCAACTGATATAAATGCACCAATTCATGAGTATAATATTTTTATAGCTTATTTAGTATTTGTGGATGATGTCAGAAAAGTAGATTCAAGCTTACTAGAAAATGCTAAAGAATATAAGTTAGAAATAATGCCAACCCTTCCCTTACTTTGGGCTGGTGGTATTAGACAGTATGAATTTAATCACAGAGTTAATATGGTATATGAACTCTTCAAATTGTTATGTTTTTTAAAGTATGCATATGATAAATACAATCCATTTTTAAAAGAGTTAGTTAATAAATACTCGTTTCAAAATCTAGGGCAGTTTATGGGAAGTTTTAATCAGGTTTTAAATATAACTACAATCGATAATCCTTCTGAGCCTCTACGCAAATTAGTATCTATTAAACCAAACCAAGGCATGGATATAAGTCATTTAAAAGCACTTTCATCTAATCACTTGTTGGGTAAATCCAAATTAGGAATATCTGACTTGAGAAAATATCCTCTATTCGAAACAAGTATTCGAGGTTTTATGATAATCGATGAGGATATGTTTAGAAAGAAAGTATATAAAGGGCTGCTTTTCGAAATGTTTTATGAAACAGGCTTACGGAAGAAAATAGAAAAAGAATTGAAAGACCCTAATCAGGCTTTTCCAAACTATAAAACCAAAGTTTCAAAAGATTTTTTTGAAAACTTATTTTTCAAAAGCATTATGAAATTAATGTTTAAATCAAAGTATGACATCTCACATTTTGATGATAATGTTTTAGGAAAACCGGACTTGTATTATAAACACAATAAATCCGTACTTCTACTAGAATTTAAGGATTATTTATTTCCGGATAAAATATTAGCAGGAAAAGAGTTTGCCAATTTTAAGAAATATATTGATGAAAGATTTATAGTATCGGATAAAGATAATCCAAAAGGTATTGAACAGTTAGTGAACAATATTTCTAGTATCTATAAATTGGAGTATGATTTTGATATAGGTCTTAACAAAGCAATAGAAAGGAAGCAAAAGGTTAAAATATACCCGATAATATGCCATACAGATTTTATGTTCAGCATGCCTGGAATAAATGAGTATT
The DNA here is from genome assembly GCF_031391665.1 of Ferruginibacter sp. GTDB lineage: Bacteria > Bacteroidota > Bacteroidia > Chitinophagales > Chitinophagaceae > Ferruginibacter. The sequence goes on along the minus strand of NZ_JANMUN010000109.1, from coordinate 2,472 downwards.
TAAATATTGTTTTTGAGAAAAAGATTGAGGAGGAAATGATGAAGTTCGATAATATTCAAAATGTTACTATTGTAAGTCTCGAAGTGCTTTTTGATTATGCAATGAGAGGAGAAGATTTTAGTTCACTATCCAAGCTAATAGATAGGTATTGGACTATAATAAAAAATAGGAAAGAAAAAAATAAGAAAATTGGAACTGTTAATAATTTTCTAGCTACAAATGTAAGTTTTGACGAAATATATGAAACAAAGTTTCGGCAAGAGTTAATAAAGACTCATCATTACGGTAAAGAAGAAAAATTAACTGGATTAGCAAAAATGGCTGGTTTGACACAAGCCCAACTTTCCGAAGAATTATAAATATTTTTCATTTTCGATAAATGCTCAATAGAAGTATGTCGTACAAGAGTGCGACGCAACGATGATGCCATAAAAAACAAATGATGGCATCAAAAAAAATATTTAAAAAAATTTAAAAACAAAAACATTGAGTTACATAATAGTAGATGTTGAATCAGACGGCCCCATACCACACACATATTCAATGGTATGTTTTGGTGCCGTAGTGCTGGAGCCAACATTAAGCAAAACATTTTATGGCAAAACAAAGCCGATATCTGAACAATGGATACCGGAAGCATTGGCAGTAAGTGGTATCAGCAGGCAGGAGCATGAGCAATTTGAAGAACCGAAAAAAGTGATGGAGGATTTTGCAAAATGGTTATCAGACAATTCAAAGAACAAACCAATATTTATCAGTGATAATCCGGCTTTCGATTGGCAGTGGATCAACTGGTATTTTCATACTTACCTGGGCAAAAATCCTTTTGGCTTTTCTGCAAGGCGCATCGGTGATCTGTACTGCGGCATGAAGATGGACACCGGCTTAAATGCAGAATGGAAAAAACTGTTTCGTAAAACCGGTCATGATCATAACCCGGTGAATGATGCATTAGGTAATGCAGAAGCTTTGCTGGCGATGAAGGCAATGGGATTGAAGATACCGGCACAATAAAAAATTAAAAAACAACTGGAAAGGGAAGTCAAGTTTTTAAAACTTGACTTCCCTGGATAACACAAAACAAATGAGCAAATTAAAATTAACCGGAAAACAGATCCGTACTATTGGCTACGAAGAAGGGCCGGTAGTAAGTGTGGCCATGCATACCATGTGTACACACTTTAAACATTCCACCGAAGATGAAGCATTGCAAATACTAAAAGATATTTTAGCTGCGCCAGAAAATTATTTGGCCGATGAAGTATTGGGTAAAATAGCAGAAAAATTAATTGTAGTGGAAGAAGAAGCAGCAATAGAAATTCCTTTGAATGAAAAAGGTATTGCATACAATGTCTTCGGCGCAAAATATATTGAAGAAGGTGCATTAGCACAAATGCAGATAGCCGCTAAATTACCTGTAGCTGTTGCCGGCGCTTTAATGCCCGATGCACACCAGGGTTATGGTTTACCCATCGGCGGTGTGTTAGCCACCAACAATGCCATTATTCCTTATGCGGTGGGTGTAGATATTGGTTGCAGAATGTGCCTGAGCATTTTTGCTATTGATCCTGCGGAGTTGAAAAAAAGAGAAGCTAATTTTCAAAGAGAATTAGTGGCCAATACTTTATTTGGTGCAGGAAGAGAATTTAGTGAACGTACAGAACATGAAGTATTGGACAGAAATGAATTCAATGATATTTCTTTTTTACAACCATTGCAACATAAAGCCTTAAAGCAATTAGGTACCAGTGGTAGCGGTAATCATTTTGTGGAGTTTGGTAAAGTAGAAATTACCGATGCAACAAACCCAATGGGTTTAGCTATTGGTAATTATGTGGGTTTATTAAGCCATAGCGGAAGCCGTGGATTAGGTGCCAACATTGCCAACCACTATACACAAATTGCCATGCAAAAAACGGTATTGCCCAAGGAAGCAAAACATTTAGCCTGGTTAGATTTAGATACCGAAGAAGGAATGGAATACTGGTTAGCGATGAATTTAGCAGGTGATTATGCAAGTGCCTGTCACCATACCATACATGCAAAAATTGCAAATGCCATTGGTGAAAAACCATTGGCCATGGTAGAGAACCACCACAACTTTGCATGGAAAGAAATGTATAATGGCAATGAGGTAATTGTACATCGTAAAGGTGCAACTCCTGCAGGTAAAGATGTGTTAGGGATTATTCCAGGCAGCATGACTGCACCGGGCTTTATTGTAAAAGGTAAAGGCCAAGCTGCTTCTTTAAATTCTGCATCTCATGGTGCAGGAAGAAAAATGAGCAGAAGCAAAGCGTTAGCCAACATTACTCCCGAAGCTTTGAAAAAAGAATTAACAGCACATGGCGTAAAATTAATTGGTGGCGGGTTAGATGAAGCACCTTTTGCTTACAAGGATATTCACGAAGTAATGCAAAGCCAAACTGCATTGGTTGATGTGTTGGGTAAATTTTATCCGGCGATTGTGCA
>NZ_JANMUN010000069.1:0-39921 GCF_031391665.1 Ferruginibacter sp. | reverse complement strand
CAAGCACTATTGCCGGTATAATGAAGACATTAGAAGAAAACGGAGCAATGGCTTACACAACAATTGTTGCTGCTTCTGCTTCCGATCCTGCTCCATTGCAGTTTTACGCACCATTTGCCGGAGCTGCCATTGGAGAGTTTTTTCGTGATACCGGAAGGCCTGCATTAATTATTTATGATGATCTTTCTAAACAGGCTGTGGCTTACCGTGAGGTTTCATTATTATTGCGCCGTCCGCCGGGCCGTGAAGCATATCCGGGTGATGTATTCTATCTGCACAGCCGTTTATTAGAAAGAGCTGCAAAAGTTATCTCTAAAGATGACATTGCAAAACAAATGAACGATCTACCAGAGTCTATAAAACATTTAGTAAAGGGCGGAGGCTCCTTAACAGCATTACCTATTATTGAAACACAGGCCGGTGATGTATCGGCATATATTCCTACAAACGTAATTTCAATTACTGATGGACAGATATTTTTAGAAGGTAACTTATTTAATGCCGGTATCCGTCCTGCAATTAACGTGGGTATTTCGGTTAGCCGTGTGGGTGGTAACGCTCAAATTAAGTCGATGAAAAAAGTTGCCGGTACACTTAAGTTAGACCAGGCTCTTTACCGGGAGCTGGAAGCCTTTAGTAAATTTGGTGGTGATTTGGATGCTGCTACAAAAAATGTAATTGACAAAGGTGCAAGAAACGTGGAAATATTAAAACAGTTGCAATACTCACCCATGTCTGTTGAAAAACAGGTGGCTATAATCTATTTAGGTACACAGGGTTTATTAAGAGAAGTAGCTGTTAAAAATGTAAAAGCTTTTGAAGAACATTTTTTAATGGAAATGGAAAATAAATATCCTGAAATTTTAGCAGAGTTTAAAAAAGGGAATTTATCTGATGATGGCATTAAAAAGATAACTGAGCTGGCCAAAGGATTAATAGGGCAGTATAAATAAAGTAATTGTTATTTTAAATAGTTAAAGGTTCAGAAGTTTCTGAACCTTTTTTGTTACCCAGTTATTTTATTTTAAAGGAGCTCACTCGAAATATTGTAGTAAATTTATTATCTAATTTTAAGGCAACTATACTTTATTGGGTATGAAAAAGCTGAATCATAAAACAAAAATGCGCTACTTTTTAATAGTATTTTCCCTTACACCTTTACTTTTGTTTAGCCAGACACGGTTATTTATTAAAAAGTCCTATGCGTACTATAGCATAACAGCTAAAAATCTATCTCCAAAAGGTGGTACGGATGAAATTATAACACTGGATACAGGCAACATTGTTTCTTTATCTGAAACTACCATCGAAAACGATACCAGCATACTAGTTTTTATTGAAGCAAGCACACAAAATATTAAATGGAGTATTGCACAGCAGGGTAACCTTTTTTTTTCTATTACGCCACTGTTACAGCAAAGCCCTTTGCAACCTGGTTTTTTAAACGGTGGCGGGCCAATAACTATTTCTGCAGCAAAGGGATACTTTTTATATGCACTGCAACTTGTAAAAAAAACTCAGAAAGCAGCAAATAGTAGGTGGAGAATAACATCCCCGCTTGTTTTAAAAGGTAATTGCGGCGGTAAAAATATTGTATTAAAAACCGCTTCATTAAAAGAAATTATAGTCTTGCCCCCCTCATAATGCAATCAAAATTTTACTATTAACGGGACACCTGTTTTATGTTATATTACATGTAGTTTTTTTTTACTTATTGGCTATTTTTTATTAATATTGATAAAATTTCTAACCGCTAAACCTGGTTTTTATGACTACCAATTATTTTTCTTTCCCACACTGTAATAAAAAAAATGTTCTGCTCTATTGCAAACATTTTTTTTTAACAACGCTAGTTGCCGGCATTACTGTAAATGTTGCCATTGCACAACAATCTCAAAAAGCAGTACAAACAAAAAATGCATCTGGTAAGCCTGTTAAAAAATTTACTTTTGCTACAAGAATACCAGAAAAAAAACCAGTTACATTAACGTTTGACAAGGAAAAAGAAATAAAAGCGAAGGAATCTTCCGTAGGTGAAAGGGAACAATTTGAATTTGATATGTTAAAAGACCCCGCCACAGGCAAAATTCCCAGGATGGCATGGAAAAAGTCGCTTGATGCTGCACAAGCTACCCCAACATACGAATCCACTACATTAGGACCGCTTGGTGTACTTTCTGTAACACCAAAAGGGCCTACCAATTTGGGCGGAAGAACAAGGGCGCTTGGAATTGATGTTAGAGACGATAACATTATGATTGCAGGCAGTGTAAGTTCCGGCGTGTACCGTACAACTAACGGAGGTACATCCTGGACAAGGGTAGTGCCTGCAGGGCAAGTTCATAACATAGTAAGTGTAGCACAAGACCCACGCCCCGGGTTTCAGGATACATGGTATTTCGGCACGGGAGAGACAAGCGGAAATTCGGCTGGTTTGGGTGCCTTTTATTATGGTTCTGGTATATGGAAGTCTACTGACAATGGAGTAACATGGACTCAATTAGCCAGCACAGCAAGTACTTTAGAATCATTCACTTCAGCTTTCGATTTTGTTCATAAAATTGTAATTGATCCTACTAATGGAAATGTATATGCTGCTGCCAGTAACACCATTCAACGTTCTACAGATGGTGGAACCACTTGGACTTTAGTATTGGGAACTTTAGCCAATGCAGGGTTTACAGATGTTATAGTTACACCAACCGGAAGAGTGTACGCAGCTTTTACAGGCACCGATGCAACAAATGATGGTGTGTGGACATCTGCAACAGGCGCTTCGGGTACCTGGGGTACCCGTATTGCAGGAACAGGTGGTGTACCCAACCACGCCAACTGGAACGCATTGAATGCCTACGGAAGAGTAGTACTTGCTTATGCACCATCAAGCACCAATCTTATTTATGCGCTTTATTATAATAATATAACCTCTGCTTGTGGGGCACCTGCTGTTGAAGCAGAATTTTACAGATGGGATCAGTCATTAACCACATGGACAGACTTATCTGCAAATTTACCAGATGAGACAGGCTGTTTGGCCGGCAACGATCCCTTTGCCGTACAAGGAGGGTATGATTTAGTTGTTACTGTAAAACCAGATGATGCTAATACTATTTTTATTGGCGGCACCAATATTTACCGTTCTACTAATGGATTTACAAGTACTGCCGCCACCACCCGTATTGGTGGTTATAATTCTTCTGCAAGCTATGCGTTATACGCTAACTCTCATCCTGATATTCATGCATTAGTTTTTGGATCGGGCAGCAACACTGTTCTATATTCTGGTAATGATGGCGGTATACAAAAAGCAGACATTACCGCTGGTTCTGTAACGTGGACGCCTTTAAACAATGATTACGTAACCTATCAGTATTATCATACAGATATTTTGCCTGTTGGTGGCAGTGATATTTTCGTTGGTGGGGCACAGGATAATGGTACAACTTTAAACAGCGGCGGCACCACTGCTAGTTCTATTTTTGGTGGTGATGGTGTTGCTACCGGATTTATTTCCTATACAAACCCCACTACATTTAATATTATTTGCGGCAGCCAGAACGGTAACCTTGTAAGGCTTACTGGTCCAAGTGCTGGTTTCTCAATTTCCCCGTCAGGTTCTACCAGCATTTTTGTTACATATTTTAATCTGGATCAAGATAATACCAACCACTTGTTTTATGCCGGTAGTGCCTCTTTATACCGAACAAGAATTGCAAGTACCATTTCGGGAACTACTGTAACGGCTAACGCTGCCACGGGTTGGGAATTGATGTCCGGTAGTGGTATTTCCGGCAATATAAGAAGCCTTGCAACATCAAGGAATAAAGCTTATGCAGATGCAGCTTATTCTGTTTCTGACGCAAACAGAAAACTGTACATTGGCACATCTACCGGAAGGGTTTATCGCCTAAATGACCCTGCTTTTGTAACAGTTCCAACAGCCGCTGTTGACATTTCGCCTGTTGGTTTTCCTGCTGCTATTGTAAGCTCAATTGCTATTAACCCTGCCGATGACAACGAGATATTAATTACATATTCTAACTATGGTGTAAACAGTGTGTACCACACTACAAATGCTAATGCAGCCACACCCACATGGACCGTTGTTGAAGGGCCGGCCGGCTCTGCCGTACAGCTTGCTTCGGCACGTTCGTCAGCTATTGTAAAAGTTTTAGGTGTTTCAGAATATTTTGTTGGTACATCTGTAGGACTTTTTACCACTACAACTTTAAGTGGTGCTACTACCTCATGGACCAGGGTTGGAAGCACTGAAATAAACTTTGCTGTTGTAAGTCAGTTAAGATACCGCCCTGCTGATAATAAGATATTAGCAGGAACACATGGCAACGGTATGTTTTTAATTACCCTAACTGATCCTTATGTTCTTGCTATTAAACTGCAAAGCTTTAATGCTGTTAAACAGGGCGATGATGCTTTAATTAACTGGAGGGTGGGTTATTCCAGCACCGCTAAAACATTTGAGGTTTTAAAAAGTACAGACGGAAGAAACTTTACCAGCTTTAAAACGTTTAATGCAATCCTAAATACTGCTGACTATAACACTCTTGATAATAACTTATCAGCAGGCGCAAACTACTATAAACTTAAAATTACAGATGCAAATGGCTCTATAAGTCATAGTAATACCGCTGTTGTATATAACAAGTACGCTGGTTTTGAAATTACCAGCATGATTCCTACTTTAGTAAAAAGCACTTCTGTTATAAGTATTGCAACATATAAGAAAGCAAAAGGCAAATTAATTGTAACTGATGCACAAGGCAGGCAGATATACAGCCAGGAAATTACATTACTTGCGGGCAACAATAATTACAATTTAAATTTTGCAAATCTTTCTTCTGGTATATATTATATCTATGCAGTAAGCCAGGATGGCAAATCGAATATTACCCGTTTTATGAAGGATTAAAAAACTTAGTTAACTATAAACAGAAAACGCCTGCAAATTGCAGGCGTTTTCTGTTTATAAAATATTTTTAATCTGCCGAATGTGAATGAGTATTTATTTAAACTTCACTCCTGTCAATCATCATTATACCCCCCTTCTTAACTTTGGCCTTTGCTGATTGGCTCTTTGTTTGCTTATACGTTCAATAAGTTTTTTTCTAAATTCTCCATTCAGCCTGAAAAGTTTATCAACCCTTTTTGGATTAAGTAAAACTTTATTAAACCTTGGTTCGTATCTTTTTTTGATATCAAGAATTTTTTGTTCCCTTTCCAATTCAGGCAAATTCATATCTACTGCTTTTACCTCTTTTTCAAACTCATTGTGTATTGGCCAAAAAACTTGTGCCTCCGCCGAGCTCAGCTCTAATTTTTGCGTAATAAAAGCCACGTAAAGAGATTTTATTTTTTCCTGCTGTTTTATATCAGCCTCATCAGGTGTTTGGGCATTTGCTGCTAAAAAACCAATCATCATTATTAAAAAACCCAATACTTTTTTCATTGAAGTAAAATTTAATTCATTGTTTTATTATCATCTAATTGATTAAGCAATTCATCAATCTCGTTGCTCTCTGATTTATCGGTATTTGTTTCGTCGGTATCCAGTTTATCGTCTATTTGTGCGGCAGCCACGGCGGCATCAACATCAACTCCTTCTTTAGTTAAAAAACTAAGTATTTCGTCATCAGATACTGTTGCCAGCTCCCCATCCACATTTGTTTTCATTATGCCAGAGTAATTTATTTCAGCAGTCTTGCCGGCATCTCCGCTATTTGTAAACTTATAAACCCCCAATGCCATCACTCCCATAAAAACCGCTGCGACAGCATACTTTAAAATAGCAGCAGTACGCTTTTGCATAGTAACCACTTTGGCCTGCTGAGGTTTTATCTTATTTAATATTTTATCCGGTAATGATTCAAAATAACCCAGCGGTACGGTAAATAAATTTTTGTTTTGAATACTGAAAAGCATTGGAGATAATGCTTTCAATTCACTTGCGGTGGTTTCCTCTTCGTTTATCTTATTTAAGATATTTGCTGACAATGATTCAAAATAACCTTGTGGTACCGTAAATGTATTTTCGTTTTTAATACTGTACAGCATTGGCGACAGTTCTTTTACTTCTGTTGCTTCTTCTGCTTTTATCTTATTTAGAATATTATCCGAAAGTGATTCAAAATAACCCTGTGGCACCTGCATTGAAGGTTGATTGGTAATTGAATTTAACAATACTCCGGTTTCTACTTTTACCACTATTAAAATATCTTCTTCCAGCCTTTCAAAATAACCAATGGGTACAGTAAATACATTCACCCTCTCCACTCCTGCTACAAGCGGACTAAGCTCTTTTAATTCATTCAATATATCAATCCTGTTTTCCATTACAGTTTTAAGACGATGTTATTTACTAAAAGTTTAATTATTAAGTATAAATTCTTCTATTTTTTTTACTGCATGATGATAGCTTGCTTTAAGGGCACCTTCGCTGGTTTCTAAAACCCTGCTCATTTCTTCGTAAGGCATTTCATCGTAGTATCTTAAACTAAACACAACTTTTTGCTTTTCAGGTAATTTTTGAATAGCTACCTGAAGTTTCCACTCAAGTTTATTAGCATCAAAATAATCGCTGGCTTTTACTTTATTGCTAAGGCTGCTTTCTTCATCGCTTAGCGACGCAGTGCTTCTTTTTTTCTGCTGCTCAATAAAAGTAAGCGACTCATTGGTGGCAATGCGGTATAACCAGGTGTATAACTGGCTGTCTTCCCTAAAATTTTCTAAGCCTTTCCAAACTTTAATAAACATGTTTTGCAACACATCATTAGCATCCTCATGCTCTACCACCATGCGGCGTATATGCCAATACAATTTTTCCTGGTATTTTTTAATAATACCGGTAAATGCTTTTTCTTTTGTGGCAGGTTGACTGAACTGAATAAGCAGTTCTTTGTCGTCTAAGTGTGTAGCCATAGTAGGTTTGAGGCAGTAAAAATAAAAAAACCAACCGTAAGATTGGTTTTTTATTAAAAAGTTTAATCCTTTTATTTTCTTGCCATTACTTTTTCTGCTGCAGCTACTATATTCGGAGTATCTAACCCATATTTTGTAAGCAATTCGGTGGGTTTACCACTCTCTCCAAAAGTATCGTTAGTACCAACATATTCAATTGGTATAGGAAAATGTTTGGCAGCAACCTGTGCAATACTATCGCCTAAGCCACCAATAATATTATGCTCTTCGGCTGTAACAGCACATTTTGTTTTTTTTATTGATGCCAGCACCGCTTCAGTATCTAAAGGTTTAATGGTATGAATATTTATTACTTCTACACTTATCCCTTTTTCTTCTAAAATTCTTCCTGCTTCAACCGCTTTCCAAACCAAATGGCCGCATGCAAAAATAGTTACATCAGTTCCTGTAGAAAGTTGTTGAGCTTTGCCAATTACAAAATCTTCTTCTTTAGTAAATATTGGCCAAACAGGGCGGCCAAAACGCAAATAAACTGGCCCTTCGTAATCGGCAATAGCCTGTGTTGCTGCTTTAGTTTGATTATAATCTGCAGGTACAATAACCGTCATACCCGGCAGCATTTTCATTAATCCAATATCTTCTAAAATCTGATGTGTTGCACCATCTTCACCCAAAGTTAAGCCTGCATGCGACGCACAAATTTTTACATTTTTTCCACTGTATGCTACGCTCTGGCGTATTTGATCATACACCCTGCCGGTGCTAAAATTTGCAAAAGTGGTGGTGTAAGGAATTTTCCCTCCTATGGTTAAACCTGCCGCAATACCAATCATATTGGCTTCGGCAATACCGCATTGTACAAAGCGCTCAGGAAATTCTTTAATAAAACCCTGCAGTTTTAAGGAGCCTAAAAGATCGGCTGTTAAAGCAACAATGTTTGGATTTTTTTTCGCCGCTTCTAAAATACCATCTCCAAAACCACTACGGGTATCTTTATTGCCTGTAACCTGAATTTGACTGAGCATATAAGTATATCTATTTGAATTTTTTAAGATGCTGCAAAGTAAAAGAAAGATTTGATTGAAAAGAAAGGCATCTTAAAAAGTTGCCCACATTGTTTTAGTAACCATCACAAATACTAATTTTAATTAACGAATACAACGGTTACCTCCTTATAAATATTCTACGTAAAAATAAATTAATTCAATCCTGCTTTTTGAACTTTAAAAAGATTACCATCATCTTTTAATTTCAATTCCCATTTCCAGGCAGTATCCATCATATCATTCAGGTTATATTGGGGTTGCCAGTCCAGATGAGATTTTGCTTTATTATTATTAGCATAAATGGCTATTACATCTCCTGAACGGCGTGGGCCCGTTTGGTAATTTAATTTTACTCCGCTTATTTTTTCAAATGCATTAATTACCTCCAAAACAGTATAACCATCACCTGTTCCTAAATTATACACTTCGCAAGCTGTGCTATTTTTTTTATTGATAAGATAATTTAAAGCAAGTGTGTGTGCATGTGCAATATCACAAACATGTATATAATCCCGAACACAACTGCCATCTTTTGTATTGTAATCTGTTCCAAAAACCTGCATCATGGGTAATTTACCAATGGCAGTTTGTGTAATTGCAGGCACCAGATTTGCTGGCTTACCAATGGGTAATTCGCCAATGTTATTAGAAGGATGAGCCCCTACAGGATTAAAGTACCTTAATAAAATAGCATTTACCGAATTGCTTTTTACCGTTTCGGATACAATTTGTTCGCCCATTTGTTTGGTAGCACCGTAAGGTGATTCTGCTGGTTTTTGTGGTGTTTCTTCTGTTACAATCATTTCATCCGGATTTCCATAAACTGTGCAGGAAGAAGAGAAAACAAAATGAGGCACATTAAATTCTTCGGCACATTTTAAAATATTGATAAGAGAGTTTAAATTGTTTTCGAAATATATTAAAGGCTTTTCAACTGACTCACCAACAGATTTATACGCTGCAAAATGTATGATGCCTCTTATATCAGTATTTTCCTGAAAAATAGCATAGGTATCATCGTAATTACAAAGATCAACTTTGTAATTTTTAATTTTTTTATTAATAATTTTTTCAACTCCGTTTAATATGGCTTCGTTACTGCGGGAATTATTATCTGCACAAATAACATCAAACCCGTTTTCCACCAGGTCAACAATTGTGTGAGAGCCAATGTAGCCGCAGCCACCTGTTACTAATATTTTGTTCATACTACAAAGAAAACAAAAAAAATCACTCAGTTGCCTGAGTGATTGAATTATAATTAGATTATTTTAAAGTTATTTCATGAAAAAAGAAACCACATAGTACACTGCCGCTGCAAGTAAGCCGCTTACAGGAATGGTGAGTATCCAGGCCCAAATAAGGTTAATCGTTACACCCCAGCGTACTGCACTTAATCTTTTTGTAGCCCCCACACCAATAATTGAACCTGTAATGGTATGTGTTGTAGAAACCGGAATACCCATTTGCCCTGTAAAAAATAAAGTAAATGCTCCTGCTGTTTCGGCGGCTACACCTTCCAGTGGAGTTACCTTTGTAATTTTTGTTCCCATTGTTTTTATAATTTTCCAGCCCCCACTCATGGTACCGAGCCCAATAGCTAAATAACAGGCAATAGGTACCCAGTTAGGTAAATCGGAAAAATTTTGGATACTTCCCTGAGCTATTAATGCTGCGCCTATTATTCCCATTACCTTTTGAGCATCGTTACCACCATGCCCAATACTAAATGCAGCTGAGCTGAATAGCTGTAATTTTTTAAACATGTTTGCTACCTTAAAAGCTGTTGGCGTTCTTATTTTTTCTACATATAAATAAACCAGGCAAAATAATATTGAAGTAAAAATAATACCCCAAACTATCATGCTGTTATCTGCTTTATCAATATCTTTTGCCAAGCTTTTTTCAATGCTAAAGTCCTTAATTTTCTTTTTTACTTTTTCAGTATTCTCATATTTAACAGGATAGATTGAATTTAAAGCAATCACTGTGCTGTCCAAAGACAATTCCTTATTAAAAAAACTTTTTAAAGGTTCTTTATATTTTTCTGTGGCGACTTTTGCAATATTATACTCTGTTTTTACAGCATCGTCACTGGCAGCTTTTGCTTCCAACACTAAAAAGTCGTTTGCATTTCTTACATCATCTTTCAATCTACTTGCCTCAATATCTTTCAACCATCCGCTCTCTGTTGCCTGCCTGGCAATTTTTTTTGCTCCAAGATTATCAAAATTATTAATCAGTACGCTTATATTTTTGTAATTGGGTAAAGCGTCGTCTAATTTTTCTTTTGCAAGTTTATAATTTTTTACTGCCGTTGTATCATTGGGGTTTAATTGCTGTGTAACCAAAGCTGCCGCAGCTTCTGCTTCATATTTATCCACCTTTAAAAATTTCTGAATATTTTCATCCATTTTATCGGCTTCAAATTTATCGAACAATAAAACAGTTAAAAAAGTTGCCAATGCAATAATCCCTATCCGTAACCATATGTTTCGCATTATAGTAACTATGCTGATGAAAATAGAAATTCCCATGCCTATAAGCGGGGCTAGAAAAATAAATATAACTGTGCCGATTATGATATCAGATTCTACAATTTTACCCCAACTATAGCCTATACCTTTTAAGGATAAAGCATGTGCAATTGCTGCGCCGGCAAAACCTCCAATTAATGTGTGGGAAGAAGAGGATGGAATACCATACCACCAGGTTAATAAATTCCAGAAAATTGCTGCTATAAGACCAGATAAAATTACCGGCAATGTTATAAATTCTTTGTTAACTGTTTTACTTATTGTGTTTGCTACGGCGTGATCTTTAAAAATAAAAAAGGCAACGCAATTAAAAATAGCCGCCCAAACCACCGCTTGAAATGGTGTAAGTACTTTTGTGGAAACTACGGTTGCTATAGAATTTGCTGCATCATGAAAGCCATTGATGTAGTCGAAAATTAGCGCCAGTGCAATAATTATTATTACTAAAGTCATAAAAAATAATTTACCATTATCCCGGTATAAGTGTGTCCTATATTTTGGTTAAGTTAACATATCCCTTCAGGAGATAAAAGGGGGTTTATGCGTATTTCACAATTATACTTTCTATTACATTGGCAGCATCTTCACATTTATCAGTAACTATTTCCATTACTTGATAGATTTCTCTTTTCTTAATTACTTCCTTTGCATCTGGTTCTTCAGCAAATAGCCGCTCAATACTCATATCAAAAATATCATCCCCCTGATTTTCAATACTGTTAATAGCAACCAATGCATCAGTAATGCGGCGCATATTTTTCATATTCCGCAATTCGGTAACTGCATCATGCACAGCTACGCAACCCTGTGCAATTATCTCAGCCATTTTATGAATACCTGTATCGTTGGGATTTACTCTGTAAAAATTTATTTTTTTTGCAGATGCATAAATATAGTCCGCAATATCATCCAGTGCAGAAGCTAAGTAGTGAATATCTTCTCTGTCGAAGGGTGTAATAAAATTCTTTCCCAATTCTGTAAAAATCTGGTGCGTATAATCGTCATTTACATGCTCCATATCTTCCAGTTCTTTTATCAGTTTTGCCCTTCCGTCAAAATCTGGTTCATTTACTACTTCTTTTAATTTTTCGCCCATTTTAACCAATACATCAACAACGCTTTCAAATAGTTGAAAGAATACTCTATCCTTAGGTTGAAAAATTTTTAAAATCGAGTTTATACCAGCCATATTTATAATTTTGCGGCAAAGGTTAGGTATTAGGCTAAAAGAATAAAGGGCTTTTACAATGATAATAATTTGTTAACACAGGGGTAACATTAAATTGTTATTTCTTTGCGGCAAAATTTCTTTTATGCTTAAGAAAACTCTGCCATTGCTGGTTGTAATGGCTTTATTGTGTCAAATACTGCAAGCACAGTATTTGATGGATATGGTAGATACCAGCAAAGAAACCGGCAGAGGTTTACTTGCGATGTATAAAAAATTCGATCATCTTAAAATCGGAGGCTATATACAACCTCAATTTCAAATAGCAGAAAGTAAAGGCATAAAAAGCTTTGAAGGCGGGGATTTTGCAGCTAATGTAAACAACAGGTTTATGTTAAGAAGAAGCAGGCTACGTATAGATTATGTACATTTTGCAGAAGGCAAAAAGCCCAGTGTACAAATTGTTTTTCAGTTTGATGCTAATGAACGGGGTTTTACTGTAAGGGATGTTTGGGGCCGGATATTTGAAAATAAATATAAATTATTTTCTTTAACAACAGGGATGTTTGCACGCCCTTTTGGTTACGAAGTTAACCTGAGCAGCAGTGACAGAGAAAGCCCTGAGAGAGGCAGGATGAGCCAGTTACTAATGAAAAGCGAAAGAGATTTAGGAGCAATGGTGAGCTTAGATGCAAGACAAAAGGGTGCAAAATTAAAATACCTTAAAGCAGATTTTGGAGTTTTTAACGGGCAGGGAATTAATGCAGCCGGCGATTTTGATAACACAAAAGATATTATTGGTAATGTAGCTCTTAAAACCTACCCGTTAAATAAAAAAATTACAATTTCTGCAGGAGCTTCAGTTATATATGGTGGCATAATGCAAAATACAAAATATGTTTATTCTACCAGCCAGTTGGCAGGGGTAAAAAAAGTTGTTGTAGATTCATCAATAAACAATACCAACAAAACATCGCCAAGGGAATATTACGGGGCAAACACACAACTAAAATTTAAAAATAACAAAGGGCTTACCACAGAATTAAGGGGCGAATTTGTAACAGGTACACAAACAGGCACGATTAATAATACTGAAACACCTGTGGCTTTAATTTCCGGTGCAGATGGATTTCATATTCGCCATTTTAACGGGGCTTATTTTTATTTGTTGCAGCATATTTTTAATACAAAAAATCAACTCCTGATAAAGTATGATTGGTACGATCCTAATACCGATGTAAAAGGCAATGAAATAGGCGCTGCCGGAAGTAATTTTACAGCCGCAAATATAAAGTACAACACTTTAGGTTTGGGTTATGTAAATTATCTTACAGATAATGTTAAGCTTGTTTTATACTACGCAAAAGTGACAAATGAAAAAACACAATTAACCAATTTTACCAGCGATGTAAAAGACAATGTGTTTACCTGCAGGCTTCAGTTTAGATTTTAATACTTTATTGCCCGCCTTTTCTCATCTGCTGATTCTCTTCGTAAGTCATTACCCTGTAGCCTGATTTAGGAAAATCAAATTTAGAAGCTGCTACAGGTTCAAAACTAATTTTAGAAAGAGTGATTTTATATTTCATTGAACCTGATTCATATTCGTACTGTAATGCTAAACCGGGTAAATTTTTAAACATAGCATCATATTCTTTATTAGTAACTGTTAAATCTGGGGCGTAAAAAACAGTAAGTATTTTACCATTGGGCATTTTTGCTGTTGCTTTTTTACAGGCATAACCGGCAATAGTTGCTGTCTCATTAAAAAATTCAAACTTAATATCGCTGTAAGCTTTGTTTTTTGCTTCCCAATTTTGTTTAGTTAATGTAATCATCAGCTTTTGACTGCTGTATTCTTTTAAAATAACGGAGTTGCCTGTTTTATTATCATGAATGGTAGATTCTTTACCAATTGCACTAGTCATATCAGAACGGCTTTGCCCGCCTTTAATATAAACAGTTACTGTTCCGCCATCCAACGCATCAGCCATTTGAGGCTCCTTGCTGCCCGATTGAATTACAATATCGTACATCATTGTACCTTCTGAAATTGTTTTTTGCCCAAAAGAAAAAACAGTTACAGAAAGTAACAATATCATCAACCCAATCTTTAGTACACTTTTCATTTTATAAATTTTATTAAAGATAATAAAATCCTGTGCCAAAGAAATTTTACGCCTTAAATAAAAAGACCTGCAACCGGGTAATTAGGTTGCAGGCCGTATCTTTTTAACGCAAAATTCTACTTTTTTGTTGTTTTACTTTTGATATCCTGTATTTTTTTCTGGCTTTCCTGCATAGCTGCAATACGCTCCTGCAATTTGCTTTGCTTAACTGGCTTTTTTCGATTTTCCGATATTTGAGCCAGTATTTTTTCGTGATTAATAATATATTTCTGTATAATAATCTGCAGTATTAGTGTAATAGTGTTAGATACGGTATAATACCAGGTTAATGCTGCAGGCAAATTATTAAATACGCCTAACAACAAAACTGGAAAAATATACGGCATATACTTCATAACAGGATTGGTATTATCCTGCATACTGCTCATACTGTAAATAGAAATAAGTAAACTGGTTAGTGTAGCGGTAATTGTGAATAAACTTACATGATCACCATAGAAAGGAATATTGAAAGGGAGTTGCAAAACTGAATCGTATGCTGCCAAATCTTTTGCCCACAAAAAACTTTCTCCCCTCAATGCAATATTGGCCTGAAAGAAATAATATAACGACATAAAGATTGGTATTTGTAGTAATGCCGGTAAACAACCACCCAAAGGGCTTACACCTGCTGATTTCCATAACTTCATTTGTTCCATACTAAATGCCTGCTGATCTAAACTTCCGCTCTTGTCGGTAAACTTTGCTTTAAGAGCGTCAACCTCGGGCTTTAATACTTTCATTTTAGCGCCGCTTAGATAACTCTTATAAAGAATAGGCGAAGTAATTAGGCGTATTAATAATGTTAACAGCAAAATTACCATACCATAGCTGGCAACATTACTTCTTATAAAATCCCAAACAGGTAATAAAAAATGGCGGTTAATATATTTTACAAACGAAAAAGGGCCGCTGCCATAAGTAACAATCTGCTGCATTTCATTATTATACTTATTCATAATAGTATAATCGTTGGGGCCGTAATATAATTGTAATGGCACTACACCATTAGCCGGCACAGTTAGCCTGCAGTTTGCAGTAGCCTGAGTTATTATTTTTAAAGAGTCGGCAGGGGTTACCCAATTTAATTCGGCACTCTGAAATTTATTTTTCGCAATTAATGTGCTTACAAAAAATTGTGGGTTAATGGCTAACCAGTCAAGCGGCTTCTCAAATTTTTCATTACCTCCATTATCTAATGTTTCAAAATCGTATTCCCCGTTGTATAAATAACAAATATGGGTTTGTGTTTTTTCGTATACTAAATCCTTTTCAACCTGGGGCGCTTCTGATTGCCATAATAAATTCATGGTACTTTGTTCTACCATACTGGCTGCATTCTTCAGGTTGATATTAAAATCAAGCATATACCCGTTTTTGCCGGGTGCTGGTAAAGTAAACTGGTGGGTTATTACATCGCCTGCTGAATCTTTAATAGCGTAAGTTAAAGACTGGCTGCTATCAGCATTAATCTTACTTTCATTTTTAATAAAAAACAGATCGCTTGTTTTTGAAATTTTTCCTTCGGTCTTAAACTCGTATGAAAGTTTATTGAAATTACCCGACATAAGCTTAACCGCTTTTTTATCAAGTGTTGTAAACTTTTTTAATTCAATTGCTTTGGGTTGGCCACCTTTGTTGGTAAATGTAACTTTTAATACATCGTTTTCAATGGTGGTTAATTGCTCAACAGTATCGGTTATGTAAGTTAAAGGCAATTGTTTTTTAGCATTGAGTATGGAGTCTGTAATTTTAGCATCTGTTTTTAAAGCATTTGTATCTGCCTTAGGCGCACGGGCTGCAATAGAATCTGCTTTCTTTTTTTCCTGCGCCTGAAACTCCTGGCTGCTTTTACTATTAATATAAAACATCCCAATCAACAAAATCCCTATTAGCACAAAACCTATAACCGTATTCCTGTCCATTCCCATTGTAAAATAATTTTAAGGCGCAAAGGTAGGGAAAGTTATGGGTTAAGTGTTTGCAGTTATTAGCTCACCGCAATAAAAAATGCCCTCACTTTTTGTGAGGGCATCAGTATAAATAAAATAGTTTTTATTTTTTTGCAGCAGGTGCTTTTGCAGCAGCGGCAGGTGCAGCAGCTTTTGCAGCAGCGGGTGCAGCAGCAGCAGTTTTTGGTGCAGTTGCTTCTTCCTGTTTTAACTGCCTTGTCATAGTTACAGATGCAATAGGGATACGTGGAGAGTTTAAAACTTCTATGTTATCCAACTTTACGTCTTCTACCCTTATGTTTTCGTTCAGTTCTAATTTATTGATATCAACATCAATATGTTCTTTTAAATACTTAGGAAATGCTTTTACTTTAAGCGATTTCATTTTTATAACCAACTTACCACCTTCCTTAACACCAGTAGGTGTACCAACAAATTTTAACGGCAAAGTTGCAACTACTTTTTTATCATCCACTAACTCTAAAAAGTCAACATGGGTTAATAAATCGGTTACTTTGTTAAACTGCAGATCTTTTAAAATACAACGGTAAGTACTGCCGTCAATTTTAACGTCTGTCAGCATAAATTCAGATGTGTAAACGATGTCTTTAAAAGCAGTAGCCGGAGCAGAGAAATTAATCTCTTTTTTACCACCATAAATTACACCTGGCACCAGTTGCTGAGAGCGAAGATGGCGGGTGGCTTTTTTTCCGCTTTCGGTCCTCAGTTGTCCTTCGATTGTAATTGATTTCATTTTAATAATTTTTTATGAGGCGCAAAGGTAGGGTTTTAATGGATAATTTATAACGAAATAATGCATAATTACAGCACTTATATTCAATAGCCTATTATTATCCATTATTAATTACCCATTATTAATTACTTGCCTATTTCTTATTCGCCATCCTGCTTCTCATAAAAAGACTATTAATACTTTTATTTTCAAATGCATTACGTATGGTTGTTGCAAACAATTCGTCGGTAGAAAGCACTTTAATTTTAGTGCATTCGCCTCTTAAAGGTATAGTATCACAAACCACCAATTCTTCTAAAACACTGTTTTGTATATTATTGTAGGCATTACCACTTAAAACGGGGTGCGTACACAAAGCTCTTACGCTGCTGGCTCCCTTTTCTTTCATTAATAAGGCGCTTTTAACTAAGGTGCCGCCTGTATCGCATAAATCATCAATCAGCACCACATCCTTACCAGTAACATCACCAATTACAACCATGCTGGCAATTTCATTAGCCCTTTTTCTATGCTTATCACATATTACCATTTCACATTCAAAATAAGAAGCTATTTCACGAATACGGTTTGCACTTCCTACATCCGGTGCCGCAAAAGTCAGGTTAGGTAAATTTAATTTTTCTATATAAGGAATAAAGATGGCCGAAGCTTCCAAATGATCTACAGGAATATCAAAATAACCCTGTATTTGTGGAGCATGTAAATCCATTGTTATAACCCTGTCGGCACCGGCTGCGGTAATCATATTAGCCACTAATTTAGCTCCAATAGCTACCCTTGGCCTGTCCTTTCTATCTTGCCTGGCAAAACCATAATAAGGTATTACAGCAATTACTTTGTAGGCAGATGCCCGTTTTGCGGCATCAATCATTAAAAGTAATTCCATTAAATTATCTGTAGGCGAATAGGTGCTTTGTATTAAAAACACAAACTGCCCTCTTATGCTTTCCTGAAATTCTACATAAATTTCTCCATCGCTAAACCGCTGGATATTTACTTTGCCTAATGGCTCCCCGAATTTTTTAGCAATTTTTTCGGCTAAATACTGAGATCCTGTTCCGGAGAAAATTTTTGCAGATGGTTCCATATATATTTTTGAGATAAATTAAAATAAGATGGCGCAAAAGTATCGTTTAGTTTAGATGAATTAAATTTGAATCTATGGAAAATTTCAACAAGCCTTCCACATCTATAAAAAATTGGGCTGCCGATGACAGGCCCAGAGAAAAATTATTAAGTAAAGGTGCTGAAGTTTTAAGCAACTCCGAACTGATTGCCATATTAATAAATAATGGCAGTAAGGATAAAAGTGCAGTTGATTTAGCAAAAGAAGTTTTAAGGCTGGGCAGTGATAATTTAAATGAACTGGGAAAATTAACCCTTAAAGATTTTCAACAAATAAAAGGAATTGGAGAGGCGAAAGCTATTACAATTGCAGCCGCTTTAGAATTAGGCAGGCGCCGGCAGGCATCCGCAACATTAGATAAAACATTAGTACAAAGCAGTAAAGACATAGCTCAATACCTTAAAGCAATACTTAAAGATTTTACGTATGAAGTATTTGCTGTATTATTTTTAAACAGGGCCAATAAAATAAATCATTTTGAAATAATAAGCCGTGGTGGCATTACCGGTACGGTTGCTGACCCTAGAATTATTTTAAAGAAAGCGCTTGAGCAAGATGCTACTTCAATTGTATTGAGCCACAACCACCCTTCGGGAAGTTTAAAGCCCAGCAGGGCCGATAAAGAACTGACACAAAAAATTAAGGAAGCCGCAAAATATTTGGATATAAAAGTGATTGATCACATTATAGTGAGTGAAGAAGGGTATTACAGTTTTGCGGATGAAGGATTGCTTTAGTTGAAAGTTGATGGTTGATAGTTAATGCAATCAACCTCTAATTTCATCAGGCTTGTGCAGTTGGTCCTCCAAAATTAAAAGGTATTTCTACTGCTTCCATATCCTGTATAGTACCGTTGGCAGTTTCAAACTTTTTAATGTTATCTATCATTGCCTTCATAAAACGCTTGGCATGAAAAGGTGTAAGTATGATCCGGCTTTTTACTTTACTCTTTGGTGTACCCGGCATTACATTTACAAAATCAATTACAAACTCAGCATGGCTGTGTGTAATTATTGCAAGGTTTGCATAAGCTCCTTCAGATACTTCTTCGGATATTTCTATGTTAAGTTGATTGGGCTGCTCAGTATTTGTCATTTAGTGTTTTTTGTAAAGATAAAAAATAAAGGGCTTCAATTGAAGCCCTTTAAAAAAGTTAATCAATTATTGATTTATGGTTTTGTTAATACCTCATAAATAATCCTGTCGTTACCAACACCACCGGGCTGGTTATTGTAAGTCCATAATAGAATAAAGCGCTTGGTTGCAGGATCGTATGTTTTTTGGAACCAGCGAATATTGGAAATACCTCCTTCAAAACTGGCAGTGAGTGTAACATTAACATTAGTAACTGTAGTTACAGAAGGATCAACTTCTAAAAAATAATCCCTGTCAGTACCTGCACCTAAATTAGCCACATATACACTTGTAATTGTGGGTGTAACAGGAGCAACAAACTTTGATGACGGTATTGCAGCAAGTGCAAAGTTTGCAGGAATAACCAGTGCGGCAGGGTAAGCCCAGCCAGCTTGTGGTGCCCAGCCTTGATCGCCAACTGCACTGCAATTATAACGGCCACCTGCGGTTAAGTTGTAAGTACCGGCTAATGGATTACCAATAAAGTGAAAATAGGCTGTACCAGTACCCGGGGCTTTAACAGTACCAGCCGCTGCACCTGAAATAGTTTTTATGCTAACTGGTATCATAAAGTTTTTAGACCCATCAATTAGTGAAGGGTTAAACTCTATTTGAAAGCCGGAAGAAGTGGTTTGACCAGCTTTTATTGTTACTGTTTGCTTTGCAAACTTGTAAGCAGTAGTTGGCAAAGGTAAATATTGCTTTAAAGGGCTGGTTTGAGTAGCATTGTATGAGGTTATTGCTGCTAAATCTACATCTACTTCACAAACAACATCTTTGTCAGATACAGAAGGTGCTACATATTCCAGATTCATTTCAATAATTTCTGATGTACTTGATGGACTAAACGCCAAATTACTGGCATCAAATCCACTGGCCAAACCACCATAAACCTGAATTTTTATTATTTTTTGGCCACCTTCTCCAATAGGCTCATATACTTTTGGTTTATCGCAAGATGCAAAAAACAACATCCCTGTAAATAATGCGGCTAAACTTATTTTAAAATTATGTTTCATGTTGTTCTGGTTTTAATATTTTAGTTATATGCTTTATTTTAATTATTGATCCCACCATATTTTAGCATCTTGGGTATCGCCACCAGTTAAACGGCCAACGGCAACTGCCAGTTGAGCTGGGTTAGTGCTTCCTTCAGAAACGCCGTAAACATACCTGCGTGGAATTTGCTTGCTACTGTTTGTTGCAAAACGTGTTGGTTTTAAATCAGGAACGCCAGTTCTTCTCCACTCTGCCCAGCCTTCGTTACCATTGGGGAATGCAGCAATATAACGTTGCAACTGAATACGCTTTATGGCAGTATTTGTTAATGCATTTTGAGTTGATGGAATTGCATCCCACGGCGCTATACTTTGACCAATAGCCGCAACGCCGGAGCCAGAAGCAAAATTGGCACCTGTAGAAGTTAAATAACCTGCAGGCATAGTAATTCCCCATTCTTCAAAAGATGCAGCCACGCCTGCCTCATAAGCAGCTTTAGCAGTACCATTTGTTGCCCAGCCTCTTTCCAATCCTTCTGCCCATGCTAAAAGTGCCTGAGATGCACCGATTATTACTACAGGTGAGGTTTCTGTTCTTTTTGAAGCAGCAAGTACCCTTCCATGCCCATTACTAACCCCATTGGTAAATGATATGGCTAACTCTCTTGGTAAACCATAAGGAAAACCTACAGAATTGGTGGCAAAAACAGAAATCCGGTTATCTCCCAAACCTGTTAAAAGGTCGGTCATTGTTTTGCTAATTCCATAATCATCTCTTGTAAAATAAGTAGCGTACCATGGGTTTTGAAAAACAGAATTTTGTGGCCCGCCTGGAGGTACAATTTTAAAATTATCAGCATTTGTTGTTATTATACCTCCAGCATTTGTTGCGGCATCAGCAAATTCTGCCTGGGCTAAAGCTGCATTGCTTTTACTTAATCTTAAAGCAGCCATTAAGCGTATGGTATTACCCGCTTTCTTCCATTTAGCAATATCTCCATTATAAATAACATCGCCTTTTATTACCTCCCCAGCAATATTTAAAGCAGCTACAGCTTCTTTTAGGTCTTTAAAAATGGCTTTGTAAATATCCTCCTGTTTATCGTATTTAGGAGTTAAATTAGCTTGTCCCAATAACGCCTCAGAATAAGGAACATCGCCCCAACGGTCTGTAATTGTCCAGATAAAATAAGATTTTAATATCTTAGCCACAGCTATCTCATTGATGTTAGTACTTTTATTAAGTACTACCTGCAAATCTATTAACGGACCAAAATAGGTACCGCTTGATTCTAGTTGTGGTAATGAATAGGTAGAAACATCTGTATATTGGGTTTCAGAAACATATTGACAGTATAATACTGTACGCAAACCGTGTACTAAACCTGGCAAACTCGATTCTGCACTGGTTATTAGTGCAGAGGTTACCGGAGTTGTTACCGCATCAGGATTGGCATTGGTATCACCAAAATCATCAATTTTACCACATCCTGTAACCATAGTTGCTAAAGCAACTACAGATAAGGCAGATTTAAAATTTAATATTTTATTTTTCATTTTATAATGTTTTTATTTTAATAATAATTTAGAATCCAACCTTTAAATTAACACCAACTGACCTTGAACCAGGGAACTGGCCATCTTCTCCATATACATTGCTAATTTCAGATGGATCAAAATCCCTGTTTTTAGTATAAATTAACCATGGGTTACGGCTAACTACAGAAAAAACAGCAGATTTTACAAATTTACCAATACTTAATTTTTCAACCGGAATTCTATATCCAAAACTTAATTCACGCATTTTAACAAAAGTTAAATCGTAAATATTATCTTCCGATATGTTAGCATTTCTGAATTGATGATGATATGTTTGTGCTTCAACATAAAAAGTTACCGGTTTTCCAGTAGCATCTACCCCATCTACACGTACACCACCTCCATCAGCAACATCGTCACGTACAGAATTTCCTTTATCATTTAACGTAGCAGTTCTGGCAGTTAAACCTGAGAAAGTACCCCAGTGATCAGACAATGAGAAAAATTTTCCGCCATATTGAAAATCGATATTAACATTTAGCGTAAAGTTTTTAAACAAAGTAATACTGTTTTGCACACCACCTGTATAATCTGGTAATGCGCTGCCAAAATTAACATCGTTTTCGGCTATAAATAAACCATCGCCTGTTAATTGTGGTACTCCGTTTACTCTTTTAATTCCTTTACCAAATAATTGCCCCCAGGTTTTGCCCACTTCACTTACAGAATATGCTGCAGAAGAACCGGAAAAAGCACCAGATGCAGAAACAATACGGGTAATACCCGGAGCTATTGAAACTACTTTATTCTCTAACAACTTACCCCAGGTAGCTGTAATATTCCAATCGAAATTTTTGGCACGTATAGGGTTAACAAATAGCTGAATATCAATACCTTTTTTAGCCAATTCGCCAGCATTAGTTCTTATACCTGTATAACCAGTTTGACCCGGTAAAGCGATATTTACAGGGAAAAGTTTGTTTGTTCTGTCCCAATAGGTAACATTAAAACCAAAAAGATTTTTAAGAAAACGCATTTCTAACCCAATTTCTTTTTCATCATTAGTAGAGCCACGTAAATTTGGGTTTACCAAGGTGTTGGGTTCTGGCAGTAAGAAATTACCTGCACCCCATTGGTTAGCGTTTTGAATATAATTAAGGTTCAAATCATAAATACCTAACGCATTTAATAACTGGCCATAAGAACCTCGTATTTTTCCGTAAGAAATAAATGGAATGGCATTTTTAGTTAAATCGCTGAAAACAAAAGAAGCACCCACAGATTTAGTTTCGATGAATGTATTTTTAGGCTCAGTGGAAACATAGTCTCTTCTATAAGTACCCTCAACAAACAAATAGTTGCGGAAACCGATATCAGCCCTGGTGAATACGCTTCTTCTTATAGATTGCGTACGTGGGTCAGCGCCAGTCAAGGTTCTACCGTAAGTAATGGGATCTTTTGAGTTGGTTAAAGAATAGAGATATGGTATATTAAGACCATTAGTTGTGCTGGCATCTTCTCTTCTGAATTTTGTTTTCAATATATCAAAACCAACTAAAGCATTAACAGCAAAATTCTTCAGCTTTTTACTGTAAGTAAGCAAGCCTTCATAATTCTGCCTGTCATTTCTACTCTGGCCAGTTTGATATTCTGCAATAACACCAGTTTGTAAAGCACTGCTTTGTAAATCGCTTGAAATAATACTTTCTGAATTTACATTCAATTGATTTTTACGGTAGGTTAATTTTGCATTAAAGTCATTAGTAAACTTATATTTTACAGATAAATCACCGTATATGCGATCCCTTCTGTCTAAATTAGATACTTCGTTAAAATAAGAGAATGGATTATACCAGTAGTTTGATTTGTAAAAACCACCAGGGTTGTTTGCATCATAACCATCTGGGTTAGTACGGGGGTTCCAGGTAGCTAAAATACCTTCAGGAGTTCTTAAACCTGTAAGTTCTTTTAAAATGTTCATATCTAATTCCCTGTGAAACCACTGACTGAAAGAGCCGCTGGAAAAGTTAGAATAACCATCGTTATTTTCTGCATTTCTGTTTTGAGCAATTACATTAATACTTGCACCTACAATCAACTTGCTGGTTACATCTAAAGTGGCATTAAAATTAAGGGTATGTCTTTTTAAGTATTCTGTAGGAATCATACCTTTCTGGTCTAAGTTGGTATAAGAGAGCCTGTAATTGTAATTATCGGCAGACTTAGAAAAGTTAATATTATTTGTTTGCGTTACACCGGTATTGTAAAAATCACGATTATTGTTAGGCTGAGCCGTTAACTTAGCTGTTTTGAAAGAACGTTCGTGACCACCATACCAGGCATACCAGGGAGCATATTCCTGCCCCATAATACGTGGACCCCAGCTTGCATCATCTGTTAAATCATGAAAATATTTACCGTTTAAAGCTTTCCAACCTTCGGGGTCGCCAGCTTTATAATTGTATTGTGTTAAACTTGCAACACCACCACCAGCATAAGAATTTTGATACGCAGGGGTAATATAAATTTTATCGAACTGAATACCAGAATTTATTTCGATACCTAAATTTTTATTCCCTTTTTTGGCTTTTTTTGTATTTACCACAATAGCTCCATTTGCGCCATCAGGCCCAAACAAAGCTGCTGCTGCAGGCCCTTGTAATACGGTTATATCTTCAATGTCGTCAGGATTAATGTCATTTCCGCTTGGCATTATTGTTCCGTCCACCACATATAATGCACCATTACCAGCACCCAAACCGTTTTCTCCACGCAGACGAACCTGAGTTTCAACACCCAGTTTGGCTGCTGATTGGCTGCGTACCTGTGCGCCTGCTACTTTACCAGCAAGTGCATTGTTGATATTACTCTGGCGAATAGTGTTCATTTGGTCTCCGCTAATATTTTGCACATTAGAAGCAGTACTTCTTGCCGCTCTTTTAATACCAAATGCGCCTGTAACCACAACTTCCTTCAATTCTGAAGTAGAGCTTTTTTCTAATGTTGCATTTACTATGGAAGCAGTACCAACAGGTAATTCCAAAGAATTAAAACTTGCGCCGGAAATAACCAATATATCCCCAGCTTTAACTTTAATGGAATATGCTCCATTTGCGTCGGCAGATAAACCTACGTTAGAGCCTTTTACCGTTATAGTTGCAAATGAAACTGGATTACCTTCTGTATCGGTAATCTTACCCGTCACCACACGGGTTTGGGCAAATGCCATTACTCCACAGAGCATAAGCATTGTAAACAGTGATAAAAATCTTCTCATGTGCGTTAATTAAGTTTAATGATGTGTAAAAATAGGAATATTTATTTAAAGTCAAAAAAATGTTAAATAATAAATAACTACCCTTATTTTAAGGACAAAAAATGATTGCAATTTGCTGCTTTGAACAATAAAAAATGTTAAAATTTATAAATGGCTTGCAATTTTACTTCACTTTTTTTATTTCCTTTTATCTCATCTAATCCACTGCCAACAAGGGTTTTGTTTTTGTAAACAGTTTGCGACCATTTTAACCATACCGATATTTTTTTGTTAACGTCATAATTGGCATTTACATAATATCTTAACCCTTTATCGTAAAAAACGGGGATGGAGTAGCTGTACAAAACATCGTTTTCGTAGGCATAAAGCCGGCTGTTATAACTATCTGTTTCAAAATATTGCATACGCAAGTTGCCTGACCAGGGCTTCAGCAGGGGTTTATATAAAATATCAAGATAAGTTAAAAATCCTTGCTCTGGATGGCTGCTGTTTTTATTAAACCATAATAGTTCTACACGGTTTCTCAGGGTTATATCTGCATTCAGTTTGTAAGCAAATTGCGTTCGCCAGCTTTGCTTTGGCTGGGCAATAATGGGTGATAAAGTAAATTGCGAAGGATTAAAATTTATTGCTTTTATTTCGCTGCGAAAACGGCTGTAAATCTCTAATTGCTTATTTGGCTTGTAAGTTACCTGTACCAAATAATCGGTACCATTTGATGGAGCACCTACTCTAAATCTTAACCATGGGAATTTGTATAAGTCGGCATAAGCATCTACCCGCCAAATGCTGCCGGGATGTATAGACAGGCCTGCGTAAAAACCTTTTTCGTTTGTGGGAAAAGTATTTTCGGTAAAAGCAGTTGTGTAAAGTGATTGATAACCCTTAGAGATATTGCGGTATAAAAAACTCATATCTACCGATGATGCGGTGCTGATTAGAATACCATTTACAAATGCTTTGTACAAATTATTAGTTGCCGCAGCCTCACCAAACAAGTGAATGTTTTTATAAGTATAGCTGTAATCGATACTGTAATTACCAAAAGATTTGCCTGTTAGTGCATACAAATTATAAAGATCGGCGGATTTTTTTAATGGCAATTTGAATTTGTAGTGAATACCATTAATTCCAAGATGAAGTTTTTTATATTGGTAAGATATATTGCCACCAAATGCCAGTTGTTGCTGAATATTTTTATCAACTGTTTCGCTTTTGGTACGGTGGTAACCCGATGTTTGTAAAGATGAAATAAAATCTTCCTGCGATTGTGAAGTATCTGCTACAAAATTGGCATCAATTTTTTTGTAAGAAGCAAAAACTGTTACTTGTACATTTCGTTTTTGTACAGTAATTCCAGCGCCACGGTGAAAATTTATTTCGCCAGCAGAATTGTATGGCCTTAATACTTCGGCCTCTCTTTTTATATTAATTACATCAGCACTTTTTTTAAATGCAAGGCTTTGCCATTGTGTTAACCCCTGCCCCATGTTAACCGTAAAATCCCCTAATGCCAATGATTTTATTATACCTGTATTTTTTACAAAAAAATGTGCGGAATAAAAATCGAAGCCATGCTTCTGTTTGCCTTTAAAAAACTGTTCGCCTGCATCTTTTTCTGCAAGAATGCCATACTGTAACAAATTTTTAAACTGGTACTTATACCGTAATAATAATTTTTGTGGTGAGCCGGGGTAAAAATTAGTTGCAGCCGATGAGTCTATTAAAAAACCTTTTGACCTTTCCAGTGTTTGTGTAACCCTTGCAAGAATGCTGTGCTCCCCGCCGGTTAACCTTTGTTGTAGTGTGTTTATCAATTTAACTTCGTCGCTAACTGAAACGTAGAGCCGTATTTTTTGGATGAGTTCTATTGTCCATGCCGGTATAGCCTGTAATTCATAAATATTTACAAATTTTCCAAAAAGGTTTCTGTATGAAATAAGGTTTTGAATTTGTATTTGATTTAATATCCTCAATTCTTTTAATGCTGTTTCGCTGGCCATATTTAAGTTGACAGGATTTTTAATATACTGCTGCATTTGCTGCAGATAATAATCATCTTCTGTTTCTGCATCTTCATTATTTTCTGTAATGTTTTCTAATTGCTGTTCGGTAGCCGGTGTTTCTGTGGTTTGAGATGATAAAATAAATGGTAAAAAATATAAAGCTACAAACAAAGTAACCAGCTTTGCTATGAATGATCTTGTTGAAGAGCGGTATGTCAGCCTCACCCCAACCCCTCTCCAAAAGAGAGGAAACTGAAATGGACAGTCTAAATTTTTAATATTTTTTTGCGAAACAGACACACTCTTTTTTATTCCTGTAAATTATTATTACTAGTTGTCGAATTTTTATTCCCAAAATTTGCAATTAACAAAATACCCGGCGAAAACCCCAATTGCGGATGATAACTACCTGCTACGTCGAGCCGCAAATTTTTCCAACCAATACCTACACCTGCAAAAGCTGTTGAAGTTGCACTCATAAAACCTGCTCTTGCAAAAAATTGTTTGGCAAAATGATACTGAATACCTGCAATTACATTTACCGGTTTATCTTCTTCTTTTATTACTTCGCTGCTTATAAAAAAGTTTTCCGAAGCATCGTAACCTAAACCGAATTTATAAGCATTTGCTAATTTTTCTTCCGAACTACTCAGTTTTCCTCCAACAGGATTATATACATGAAAGCCCCCGTTTAATTTTTCTGTAAAATGTATGATGACTCCTGCTTCAAAATTTATTGTGGATGCTGTGGCGTATGCAGGAATTCGATACCCGTAATAATTAAACTGAATGCCAACATCCACTTTTTTGCCAAGGCTTCTTGCATAAGCAAGCCCAATTTTGCTCTCGTTAAAATTTTTAAAACCTGAATAATTTAGTTGAATACCAAAATTGCCCATTTTGGTTGGAACTGCTGTTGCTACTGTGTAAGAATTAATTGCAGCCAGTAAAAATCTTCTCTCACCATAAACACCAACGCCAGCTTGCCTAACTTTTGCAAGTGCCGCCTGGTTTGCTGTAAAAGAAAGCGGATCGTTTTGTTGCGTTGAATAAGCGCCTAAACCAATATATGGAAGAGCAACTGAGTAACGAATTGACTGCCCCACTATGGCATTAAAAATACCAAAACCGATAAGGGTAATTGCGAATTGTTTCTTAAATCTCAAAGCGGTTGCTGGTTTATTTTATCAAGATAAGAATAAATATTAAATGTTTACTATGTGGCATACTAATTAAAATGATATTAGTTAATTACTTTTGCACCATGCAAATTTTAGATGGAAAAATAGTTTCACAATCGGTGAAAGATTTGTTGAAAACAAAAACTGCGATCCTGAAAGCAAAAGGCAAAAAAGTGCCGCATCTTGCTGCTATATTAATTGGCACAAATGGTGCCAGCGAAACTTATGTGGCCAGCAAAGTAAAAACATGCGAAGAAATTGGTTTTAAAAGCACTATGCTGAGGCTGAATGAAAATATTGCTGAACAGGAATTAATTGCAGCAATTGAAAAATTAAATAATGATGCTGATGTAGATGGCATTTTAGTACAACTGCCACTACCCAAACAAATCAGCGAAGAAAAAATTATCAATTTAATTGATCCTGATAAAGATGTAGATGGGTTTCACCCGGTAAGTATTGGCAAAATGGTGCAGGGTTTACCGGCATTTATTCCGGCAACGCCTTATGGTATAATGCTGATGCTGGAGTATTACAAAATTGAAACCGCCGGCAAACATGCGGTAGTGATTGGCCGCAGTAATATTGTGGGAAGACCAATGAGTATTTTATTAAGCCAGAATACCAATCCTGGAAATTGTACGGTAACAGTTTGTCATAGCCGCACTAATAATTTAAAAGAAATTTGTTTACAGGCAGATATTATTGTGGCCGCATTGGGCAAGCCCGGCTTTTTAAAAGCCGATATGGTTAAAGATGGCGCTGTTGTAATTGATGTGGGTATTACAAGAGTTGCCGATGCCACAAAAAAAAGTGGGTTTGCTATTAAAGGAGATGTTGATTTTATAAATGTAGCGCCTAAATGCAGTTACATAACACCTGTGCCCGGTGGTGTGGGATTAATGACGATTGGAGCGTTGATGATGAATACTTACAATGCTGCGGTAATGAACAATGGATAATTTATAATGATCAATAAAAACATTTTAGAAGTTGAGCTGCCAGTGATGGAGCATTTTTATACGTTGCAGGGTGAAGGTTTTCACCAGGGAAAAGCGGCTTATTTTATTCGCCTGGGTGGATGCGATGTAGGTTGTGTATGGTGTGATGTAAAAGATAGTTGGGATGCGGAGAAGCATCCGAAATATAATATCGAATTTATTATATCGAATGTAGAAAAAACTGCTGCAAAATTGGTTGTTATTACTGGTGGTGAGCCGCTGATGCATAATTTGGATGCATTAACTGCAGCATTACTATCAAAAGGTTTTGAAACCAATATTGAAACATCGGGTGCTCATATATTAAGCGGCAGTTGGGATTGGATTTGTTTATCTCCAAAAAAATTTAAAGCTCCTTTACCTGAAATTTTACCATTTGCCAATGAATTAAAAATAGTAGTATTTAATAAAAGTGATTTCGACTGGGCTGAGGAGTATGCAGCAAAAGTTTCGCCTTCCTGTAAATTATTTTTACAACCTGAGTGGGATAAGGCTGCTATCGTTACCCCACTTATTATTGAGTACATCAAAGCAAATCCAAAATGGGAATTGAGTTTGCAAATTCATAAATATATTAATGTTCCGTAAAAAAGCTTGTTGTTTACTGTTGCGGTTGTTAAATTCCTCCTTTTTTTTAATATACAAAATGTTATAATTAGCGCTTTGGTACTAAAATAAGTTTGTTTTCGTTTTACCTTCAATTATTGAAACAAAGCAGATGGTTACAAAAAAAAACATTTACAGAATTTTTCTTGCGCTTAGCATTCCATTAATAACTTACAATATTGCAGTGGCCCAATGGTACGACCCGGAAAAAGTAAATAAAAAAGCTGGTGAAATTTACGGGCAGGCATATGAAGAAGCCACCGCCGGAAATTATACTGCATCGTTAAAACATATTGAGGAAGCTTTAAAAATAGATCCCAAATTAGTTGATGCATTTTTAACAAGGGCAGGTATTTATGCTAATTTAAAAAAATACGATTCGTCGGTTATTAATTTTGAAACTGCTTTTCAACTGGATTCTGTTTACCCCAAAGATTACCTGCTGCCCTTTTCTATTTCGCTTGCAGGCACGGGAAATTTTCAGCAGGCGCTAAATACAGTAAATAAATTTCTTACCAACGATAAATTAAATTCGCAAAGTATCAAAGCTGGCAATTACAGAAAAAGCACTTACGGGTTTGCAGTAAAATATGATAAAGAACATCTTGTAAAAAATTATGTTTTTGCACCACAAAATTTAGGCGACAGTATTAACGCATCTGCGTTGGAATATTATCCGTCGCTTACTATTGATGGCAATAAAATGGTTTTTACACGCCGCATTGGTGGTGATGAAGATTTTTATGAAGCCAATTTTATAAATGGAAAATGGAGTAAAGCAAAACCTTTGGCAGGTAAAGTAAATACCAATTTAAATGAAGGCGCCCAATGTATTTCGCAAGACGGGCAATGGATAATTTTTACCGGCTGCAATTATCCTGAAGGAAAGGGAAGTTGCGATCTGTATATTTCTTTTAAAACAAAAAACGGCTGGAGTGAGGCAGAAAATTTAGGGCCGATGATCAATACAGATTTTTGGGAATCGTCGCCTTCATTATCTCCTGATAAAAGAGACCTTTATTTTGCCAGCAGCATTAGCGGCGGCCTCGGCGGAAGAGATATTTGGGTAACACACCGCTTACCAACGGGCAAGTGGAGCCGCCCACAAAATTTAGGCCCGGCGGTAAATACCAGCGGCGATGAAAGCTGCCCTTTTATGCATGCTGATAATGAAACTTTATATTTTAACAGCAACGGGCAGCCGGGCTACGGATCAACTGATTTATTTTACACCAAAAAAATAAACGACAGTTTGTGGCAGGTGTCAGAAAACCTTGGTTACCCAATAAATACTATTGATGATGAAGGCTCTTTAATTGTTGCTGCTGATGCAAAAACTGCTTACTATGCCAGCGACAAAGGCGAAGGAAAAGGCGGGCTTGATCTGTACAGTTTTGTGTTGAGGGAAGATATTCGACCTTTAAAAACTTTATGGGTAAAAGGTAAAGTGTTTGATAAAAAAACTTTAGCAGGTTTACCATCATCAGTTGAACTTATTAATTTAAAAAGCCGCAATATTATCAGTAAAATACAAACTGATGAAGAAGGGAATTATTTAACCACTTTACCTGTAGGAAAAGATTATGCCTTTAATGTAAACCGTAAAGGCTATTTATTTTATTCTGATAATTTTTCGCTTCGCAGCAATCCGGTTGATTCAGTTTACAACAAAGACATTCCATTGCAATCTTTAGAAAGTGGTGCCGCCATTGTTTTAAAAAATATTTTCTTCGATACAAAGAAATTTGATTTAAAAACTGAATCAACTGCAGAGTTAGATAAAATTGTTTCACTGTTAAATGATAATCCAAAATTAAAAATTCAAATCAGCGGCTACACGGATAATGTAGGGTTAGCAAAAGATAATTTACTCTTATCTAATAACAGGGCAAAAGCAGTAGTTGGATATTTATTAAGTAAAGGAATTAATGTAACACGACTAAGTTACAAAGGCTTTGGCGCTACCAAACCATTAGCTGATAATACTACTGAAACAGGAAAAGCATTAAACAGAAGAACGGAATTAAGCGTTATCAGCAATTAATTATTTCATTGCCGCACAATCCGCCATGTGATACTCATTTTTATCAATAGATTCCTGCCCGTAAGTGCCGTTACCTTATTTTTTAATAAGCTGCCCAGTTGAGCGTGGGTACATAATCTTGTACTCAGCATAACTATAATCGCTGCAAGTTTTTTTTATATGCTTCATAAATATTTTTAATTATTTTATAAATTAATTATTGAAACCATGTATCATGAGATCGAATTAAAATACGCCATTGATTGCCGATACATTGTACTGTAAAAGATTCCATCAGGCTTAATTCGGCCGTTCCAAATGCGCCGCCACTATAATATACATAATACAATTTATTGCTGCTGTAATATTCTTCGGTTATGTTATTAACTTTTATCCAGCCAGTGGCATTGTCATAATTAGATATCTCTGGCATATTTATCCCCCTTATTATATATATTCTTCCGTCTGTAGTGGCATCAGGCGGGGGTAAAGTAATTATAATAGTTTGGGTAGCGTTGTTAGCCATATTTACCAGAATAGTAAAATCATCTTCAGTTAATGTGTAGTCTGCACTTACAGCTTTATCGGGCAATTTCAAACTTCCAAAAACGGAGAGTGTAGAAGTAATTAAAGTTGGCGTTTCAGCTTGCTTACCAACACCTACTTTGCCACCCGGCACATCATTTAAAATAACTTTAGCATTATCTATCCCACCCCGGATATAAGTATTTTCCAGGGGCGAATATTGAAAGTAACTGGTATAAGTGGTACCACTAAAAACTGCTGATCCGTTATAATTATTAAGTTTTGGTACTATAAATGTAGCCATACTTGAGGCTTCGCTTCTTATACCTATATTGCCACTATTAAAAATTGTTAATGCCCTGCGGCCTGCTGCAGTAAATCCGCCGCCTGTACCGTAATCATACATATCTATTTTTATTTTTCCACTATTTACTTCTTGTGCAAGTATAGCCGCATAACCATTTGCAAAGTGTTTGCCCAGCGAATTGGCTATGGTTTGATTCCGATAATGATTAAACCCAATAACAGGTCCTGAAGCATCTTTTTGTATAGCTAACCCCGCCCCATCTGTACCAAATGCAGCAACGGTAGTACCAGTACCCGCTGCTCCCCTTATTTCTAACTTACCCAGTGTAGGGGTGGTTGTGCCTATGCCTACATTTTGTGCATTTAAATTGTTGAATACAATTGCGCTAAAAAATAATAATACAATCTTTTTCATTTTTTTATTTTTTATAGTTTACTATCCATCACAAATAAAATTTTTTGTTTGCAGTTAAACCTTTTAAGGCTTTTGTTGAAATACTTTTGGCATTTTGTTACAGCGTTTTTAAAAATGCAATGCCGGGGTTTGTAATAACAATTACTCTTTGGGTATTGTTTTTTTACAGGCAAATTCACTCATATCAATATCGATATTGACAAAGCGGCTGAACCAATTTTTGGGATTTATCCATGTATAAAATTGTTTTACTTTAATACTAACGCCTGCCAGCATTGCAGGTTTTGTTTTGGTAGTGGTAGATGGTTGCTCAGCTTCAATTTTAAAAACCGGCACTGTATTTAAATCTGCTATCATAAAATAAAATTTAGGAGGTTTTAATTTCGATGCACAAATATTGATAACTGCAACATTGAACACCCTCACGTAAAAGGGTGATTTTGCTGTGAATGTTTGGATGTTTGATGAAAAATGAGATACTTTACATTGATAAAAAAACCAGATGCAATTATTTTACAGATTTATTTTTTTATGCAGTTGCTGTTTTATTTTAGACGCTAACTATGCCTTTTCACAAACAATAAAGAATTTAGATTCTCTAAAAAATATTTTAAAAAGAGAAAAAACTGATACAACATCTTTAAACAGTTATTTACAAAAATTAAAGGATTTGCAAAATGAGGATATAGCCGCAAAAGAAATAATTGCCGATTGGATAATAAATAACAGTACACAGAAAGATAAAGAAAACCTGTTGATACAAACGTTGCAAACACAAGCCAGGAATTATTTAGAAACGGGTGATTATACAAAAGCTGCAGAATTTTATAATAAAACGCTTGCAATTGGTAATGAAGACAGCTACTACGAAATAAAATGCGATGCATTACTTGGCATAGGAAATGTGTTTTACCACACCGAACAATTTAATAAAGAGAGAGAATATACCACAAAAAGTTTTCTTCTTTCGCAAAAGCACCATTATAAAAAAGGAATCGGAAATGCAAAATTATCAATTGCCTCAGACTTACTTGATGATGACACTCAAATTGGTGAAGACACATTTAACTTGCTATTTAAAACAATGAATGAATGTTTAACTATATGGAATGAACTTAAGGATACTTCAAGAATTATTCATACTTACATAAAAAAAGGTGAATATTATGCAGAGTATAACTATTTCGATTCTGCCTTACAATCAATGCTGATTGCCCAATCATACTTTACAAAGTTTGATTATAAAGCTATTAGTAATTATTATTTCTTTCTTGGAAAAATATATTATCAAAAAGGGAAAGCTAACAAAAACAATAACTCAGATTTTAATGAAGCTATAAAATATTTTAATGAATGTTTGCCCCGGGCAAAAAAAATAAAAAACAGAAAACTGGAAGCATGGTGTTACGATTGGCTTTCTGTTTGTTATAAAAATTTAGGGGATTATAAATTGTCTTATGAATATTTAGAGAAACATTCTTACCTGTACGGATCGATAGTGGCAGAAGATAATTTTAAAGAATTATCCAAAGTAGAACATAAATACGAAATAGAAAGAAAGGAGAAAGAAATAATTTCACTCAATGCTACCAATCAACAAAAATCAACACTCAATAAAATATTAATTGGCAGCGCTGCAGCATTATTATTAATTGGTTTGTTGGGTTACAGAAATTTTAGAAGCAGACAAAAAATACAACAGCAAAAAATAACCGAATTAGAAAAAGATAAACAATTATTAGCCATCGACGCCATGCTTAAAGGCCAGGAAGAAGAACGCAGCCGCATTGCAAAGGATTTGCACGATGGGCTGGGCGGCATGTTAAGCGGCGTAAAACTGTCCTTTGTAAATATGAAAGAAAATATGGTAATGGATGCCGAAAGCGTACATTCTTTCGAAAACTCCATCATGCAGTTAGATAATACTATTAGAGAGCTGCGTAAAGTGGCGCACAATCTTATGCCAGAGGCATTGGTAAGATTTGGGCTTAAAAATGCAGTGCTTGATTTTCGTAATTCTATGCAGGTATCATCTAAAACAAAAATAATTTTTGAACAAATGGGTACAGAAAGGCAGTTGAGTAACACCGCCGACCTGTATATTTACCGCATTATTCAGGAGCTGATTAATAATGCTGTTAAACATTCGGCCTGTAATCAAATTTTAGTACAGCTTACTAAAACAACCGATAAAATTTTACTTACTGTTGAAGATGATGGTAAAGGTTTTAATACCCAACAATTACAACATGCAGAGGGCATTGGCATGAAAAATATTCAGCAACGTGTAAATTATTTTAAAGGAAAAATGGACATTACTTCGCAACCGGCAGAAGGCACATCGGTAAATATAGAATTAACGGCATAAAATGACAAGCGTATATATTGTTGACGATCACGAATTAATTATTGAAGGCATCACTTCTTTTCTGCAAAAAGAAAAAAATATTACAATGGCGGGCTATGCCACTACCGCATTGGCGTGTATTAATTTTTTCAAGTGTAATATTGCTGATGTTATATTAATGGACATAAACCTGCCCGATATGAATGGTATGGATTTATGTAAAATAATTAAAACCAATTATCCCGGTATTAATGTAATTGCATTAAGCACTTTAAACCAGGGCAGTTACATAACACAAATTATAGAAAATGGTGCCAGCGGTTACCTTTTAAAAAATGCTGACAAAAAAGAAATTTTAGAAGCCATTGCAACAGTACAAAAAGGTAAAACCTTTTTTAGTTTTGAGGCAGGCAAAATTTATACCGCAACAAAAGAAAAAAGAACGGGGTTGCCAGTTTTAAGCAAAAGAGAAAAAGAAATTTTAAAATTAATTGCCGAAGGGTTAACTAATATAGAAATTAGTAAACAACTTTTTATAAGTATTGATACCGTGGATACACACCGAAAAAATCTTTACACTAAACTTAAAGTAAATAACACCGCACAACTTATAAGATCCGGCATTGAAAATAATTATTTAGAATAGGCTGCACTCCAATACAAATTTTTTTAGGGTAATTACTTATAATATATTTACAGGTAATTATTTTTTTGTAATGAACAACGACCTGATTTATCAAATTGCCTTAACGCTTATACCCAACATTGGCGATGTACATGCCAAAGCATTGGTAAATATTTACGGTGATGCACAATCTATTTTTAAGGCAAAGAAAAAAGAGCTGGAAGCCATTGAAGGCATTGGCACAGTAAGGGCAAACAGTATTAAAGCATTTGCAGATTTTACCAGCAGCGAAGCAGAAATAAAATTTATTGAAAAATATAAAATTGCGCCGCTTTTTCTTACTGATAAAAATTATCCGCAGCGTTTATTAAATTGTTACGACAGCCCGGTAATTTTGTATTACCGTGGTAATGCTGATTTAAATACTGCTAAAATAATTTCCATTGTTGGTACAAGAAACTGCAGCGAATATGGCAAAACTATTACCGAAAAATTAATTGCAGATTTTACCGAACAAAATATTTTAGTAGTAAGCGGTTTAGCTTTTGGCATTGATACCATTGCACACAAAGCAGCATTAAAAAATAATTTGCAAACTGTTGGCGTGCTGGCGCATGGGCTAGACAGGATTTATCCCACACAAAATAAAACACTTGCCAAACAAATGACGGAGCAGGGCGGCTTGCTTACCGATTTTATCAGCAACACCAATCCTGATAAACAAAATTTTCCTAAGAGAAACCGAATTGTTGCAGGCATATGCGATGCTTTAATAGTAATTGAAAGCGGCAAAAAAGGCGGCTCATTAATTACTGCCGAATTAGGAAATGGCTATAACAAAGATGTTTTTGCCGTACCCGGTAAAATAACAGATACAAAAAGTGAGGGCTGTAATTATCTTATTAAACAAAACAAAGCTTCATTAATAACCTGCGCTAACGATTTAGTGGAATTAATGAACTGGGATCCTAAAGAAAAAAATCAACAAAAAAAACAACGGGAATTGTTTATTGAACTTACGCCTGATGAAAAAATTATTGTTGATATTTTGCAACAGCGTGAAAATATTCAGATAGATGAATTGTATTTTAAAAGTGGTTTAAGCAGCAGTGCTGTGGCCACGGCATTGCTGATGCTGGAAATGCAGAACGTGGTTGCTTCCTTGCCGGGGAAAGTTTATAAGATGATATAAGATGCAACCCGTCTTCTAAATTTATTCCTTTACAATCTTATACTTTTTATTTTCTTCTGCATCTGCTATTACCAAATAATACGCACCTGCTGAAAGAGTTTTTATATCAATTTTATTTGACCCGTTCTTTACTGTTTTATTTATTACTAACTGTCCGCTAACATTGTACAATTTTGCTGTTGCAGTATATGAAACAGCAGGATTAAGAATACTTACATTTATAAACTCTTTTGTGGGATTTGGATAAATTAAAACATCGTTTCCACTGCAATTCACATTTAATACTATCCTGTCAGAGTATTTATATTTACCATCGTTGTCAATCATTTTCAACCGGTAAATTCCTATACCAGAAACTGCTGCAGGTTGCACAAATTCATAATTATTACTTGCAGAAGTATTATTGGCAGCATTAACAGTTCCAAGGGTTGTAAAATCAGTTCCGTTAGTACTGTATTCCACTTGGTATGCTTTCAAATTAATTTCAGACTGTGATGTCCAGTTTATTTTAGAAGTACAATTTGCAACAGACCCTTGAAATAAATTTATTTTTACTGGTAATACGCAATTCGGGATAAAACATAAAAATCCTGCATCACAATTTGCAAAATTATCTACATAAAATCTAAATGTATAATTGCCGGCCGGCAAATTAGCTGAACCTGTTACCTGGCTCCACACTTTTTGATTTTCATTACCCACATAAGTTAGTACAGTTGAAGTGGCGACCACTGTGGAGGATGAATTAATAATATCTATATAGCTGTTAAACCCGCTGCCCCCTAATTCTCTTATAGAAAAAAAGCCGCTAAAATTTATATCGGATGAGCAGGTTAAAGTAAAATTTTGCTGGATATAATCATTGTTTTTTGCAACTTCTGCATACTGAGTTCCATCAGCTGCTGTGTCAGGTCCCTCATCATAAACTGAACCGTCAGTCTTAACTATGTTGAAATGTGAACCTCCAGGCATTACCCAGCCATTAAATGTAGAGCTCCCTGTTGCATTATCACCAACCAAAGGTTGAACAGGAGTTTCAAAACCGGGATTATTTAATTGGTTAATTGTACATTGGCTATACAGACTTTTTACAAAAAATGTATTAAATAAAAATAAAATACTAATGTAAAGTCTAAGTCCCATTATAAAATATATGACCCGAATTTGCAATTGATTTAACAGATAACTACTGTTAGCGGAGTATCTAAATATTCTTTAAAGAAAAAGAATAGGTATCTATTGCTGGGGGTATACAAAGAAACGGTTTACTCCCATTATTATTGCCTAATTAATAATTTAAATTAATGCCTTATCTTCGCCTATGGCAACAATAAATTATTCCTCCAACCAATCTCAAAAATTTTTCGGCGAAGGCTTGACGTTTGACGACGTGTTACTTATGCCTGCCTATTCTCAAATTTTACCACGAGAAGTGGACATAAACACCCGGCTTACCAAAACCATTACATTGCATGTGCCCTTATTAAGTGCAGCAATGGACACAGTTACAGAAGCTGCCTTAGCTATTGCGTTGGCAAGAGAAGGGGGCCTGGGTATTCTCCATAAAAACATGAGTATTGAAAACCAAGCAGCGCAGGTACGTAAAGTAAAAAGAAGTGAGAATGGTTTAATTTCTGATCCCATCACCCTTTCGCCAGATGCCACCATTGGCGAAGCAGTGAGGCTGATGAAAGAAAATAAAATTGGTGGCATTCCCATTGTAGATGTTCAACATAAATTAGTAGGCATTTTAACCAACCGTGATTTACGTTTTGAAACCAACTACAAAGCCAAAGTAAGTACGGTAATGACAAAAGAAAATTTGTTTACCGCACCCGAAGGCACCGATTTAAAAAAAGCAGAACAATTATTTAAGCAAACCAAAGTTGAAAAATTACCCATCATAAATAAGCAGGGGAAATTAACAGGCCTTTTTACTTACAGTGATATTTTAAAATTAAAATCGCATCCCAATGCAGTTAAAGATGCATCGGGCAGGTTATTGGTAGGTGCAGGTGTGGGTATTACAAAAGACAGTATTGAAAGAGTGGCTGCACTAAACAGTTTTGGTGTAGATGTTATTTGTTTAGACAGTGCACACGGCCACACCAAAGGCGTGATGGACACCTTAAAAGCTATTAAAAAAGCATACAAAAATATACAGGTTATTGCAGGCAATGTAGGTACTGCCGCCGGTGCAAAAGCATTGGCCGATGCTGGCGCCGATGCGGTGAAAGTGGGCATAGGACCGGGTTCTATCTGTACTACAAGAGTTGTTGCAGGTACAGGCGTACCGCAAATAACTGCCGTAATGGAAGCTGCCGCTGCATTAAAAAATAAAAATGTAGGCATCATCAGCGATGGTGGCATAAGATATACCGGCGACATGGTAAAAGCATTAGCCGCAGGTGCCAGTTGCGTAATGATGGGTAATATTTTTGCTGGTACCGAAGAAAGCCCCGGCGAAACAATTATTTACGAAGGAAGAAAATTTAAGCAGTACCGTGGCATGGGAAGTTTAGGTGCAATGGCACAGGGCAGCAGCGACCGTTACTTTCAGGATGTGGAAGATGATATTAAAAAGTTTGTACCCGAAGGCATTGAAGGCCGTGTGGCATTTAAAGGAAATTTAAGCGAAGTAGTACACCAGTTTACCGGCGGCTTACGGGCAGGCATGGGCTATTGCGGTGCTAAAAATATCAGCGAATTACAAAAGGCAACTTTTGTAAAAATTACTAACGCAGGTATGAGAGAAAGCCATGCACATGATATTGAGATTACTAAGGAAGCGCCGAATTACAGCAGGTAAAGCCCCCCTCCGCCCCCTGAAGGGGGAACTAATTATGGAGCAGATTGATGATAAAGATTGTGTTT
The DNA here is from genome assembly GCF_031391665.1 of Ferruginibacter sp. Lineage (GTDB taxonomy): Bacteria > Bacteroidota > Bacteroidia > Chitinophagales > Chitinophagaceae > Ferruginibacter. The sequence goes on along the minus strand of NZ_JANMUN010000069.1, from coordinate 185 downwards.
TGTATTTTTATTAACCGGGCAATTGCACTTCTATCATCTTCATTGGCATCGCACTCTTGTGCAGTATATCTTTATTCAACTTTTATTTAAGCGGTTATGCCAGCATACTGTTTAAAATATAATTGCTGTACATTCGTATCTAATCAAAAGCAATGAAAAAAATATTACTGCAACTTTTATTCATT
>NZ_JANMUN010000010.1:0-58656 GCF_031391665.1 Ferruginibacter sp. | reverse complement strand
TACTCAAACATGGTTAAGTAAAAATAATGAAGATATAAAAATTGACAGCCTTATACTTACTAATGAAGAAACCGATACCCTTCCACTTATTCAGGAACTTAAATTCGAAAAAAAAATAAGTTCATCAGGAAATTATAATTATTTTTCCATTAACCTTTTTTCGGGGTTTGATAAAAACCCTTTTATTGCTGATGAACGTTTTTCGGATATATTTTTTGGTGCCAACCAGCAATATATAATGACAAGTAATTTTGAAATTCCGGCAAACTGCAAGTTTGATGAATTACCCAAAAATATAAAAATGATAATGCCCGATACCAGCATTGTTTTTTCAAGAGTTTCAAGTGTAACAGACAATTTACTTTCCACAAGAATGACACTTCAGTTTAATCAGCCTTTTTACAGCTATGCTGATTATGATTATTTTAAAGAATTTTATAAAAAGATGTTTGAGTTGATGAATGAACAATTTGTATTTCAAAAAAAATAAGACAATAAGGGCTCTGCCAATTTTATGAAAAAATATATACTTTTTCTACTTATTATTTCAACTGCTGCCATTGCATTTGCACAAAAAGAAATTCCTGCATTTGGTAAAGTAGATAAAGCTGATCTGGAAATGAAAGATTGCGATTTTGATAAAGGGGCCATTGCTGTAAAATTAATTGACTGGGGAAATACTTATTACGACAGGGGTACAGCTGGATTTTCGTTATTTAAAACCGTATTTGAAAAACGCACCCGTATAAAAATTTTAAAAGAAAAAGGATTGTCTGAAGCCGACGTAAAAATCCCGTACTACAGCCGAAATAACGATGAAAAATTTTTAAGGCTTACAGCATATACTTATAATATTGATGCAACCGGCAACGTAATAAGTACCGAGGTTAAAAAGAATTCTATTTACCCAAAAAAAATTGATGCAGATTATTCCGAAATGATCATTGCTTTTCCTGAAGTAAAAGTAGGCAGCATAATTGAATACCGCTATACCATGCAGCGTGAAACTATGGGGCAGCTGAGAGACTGGTTTTTTCAGGGCCGCATACCCGTAAAATACAGCGAATACCAGATGAAAATTCCGCAGATATTTCGTTTTTCTGTACAGCCGTCGGTAATTGACCCTATAGAAGATAAACAGGAAGTAATTGATGAAAGAATTTCGGTAGATAATGGTTTTGTAGAAACCAAATCTGTAAAAAGTAATTATATAATGCGTAATCTGCCGGGCATTAAAGATGAACCTTTTATGGGCTCGCCCAAAGATTATATGCAGCGGCTGGAATTTCAATTATCGCAGATAGACTATGGTAATGGCAACACTGAAGATCTGCGTTTAAAATGGAGCGATGTTATTAAAGACCTGCTTAAACATGATAACTTTGGAAAGCAACTGGAAAAAAATATACCCGGAGCAGCATCAATTATTGAAGAAGCCAAAAGGATAAATGATGAAGAAAATAAAATGAAATTTATTTTTAACCAAGTAAGGAAAAATATTAGCTGGAATGGGGAAGATTATTATATCTATACTGAGAATGGGATAACAAAAACCTGGGAAACAAAAACCGGCAATGTTGCCGATATTAATTTGTTACTGGTAAAATTATTATCGGAAGCTGGCCTAAAAGCCTTACCAATGCTGTTCAGCACCAGGGATCATGGTTTGGTAACACCTTATTATCCATTTTTAAATCAGTTTAATAGTGTTATGGCTTATGTACAGGTTAGAGAAAAATATTTTGTGCTGGATGCCACCGATAAAATTTCTAATTATAAATTAATACCAGAACAAATTGTAAATACAAAAGGTTTTTTAATAGAAGGTGAGAATGGCCGTTGGAAAGATGTACTGGCAGGTAAATACAAATACAAAGTGATGGCTGCTGTGCAGGGAGAAATTGATTCTGCAGGAATAATGAAAGGAACCTGCTTAGTTAATTGTAATGATTACGCAAGAAAACAGCGCTGCGAAATTTGGCAAAAAAATAAAGAAGAGTTTAAACAGAATTATTTTAGCAACGCCGGAACTGCTTTAAAAATTGAGGATTTTACAGTAAATAATGCTGAAGCTGATTCATTGCCGCTGGAACAAAAAGTAAAATTCAGTTCGGTATTAAACAGTTCGGGCAATTACAAATATTTTACAGTTAATCTTTTTGCCGATTTAGATAAAAATCCTTTTGTAGCTGATGAACGCATTGCTGACATTGATTTTGGTTTTCAGCAGGATTATATCATTTTTGGTAATTATTCAATTCCCCAGGATTATGTTTTTGATGTACTGCCCGAAAATATTTCGATGATAATGCCCGACACCAGTATTATATTTACCCGTTCTGTACAGGCCGACGAAAACTTATTGAATGTAAGAATAACACTGGAATTTAAACGCTCTTTTTATGCAGCAGCAAACTACCCGGTGTTTAAAGAATTTTATAAAAAATTATTTGCAAAACTAAATGAGCAAATTGTAATAAAAAAGAAATAACCCTATGATGAAAATATTTTGTACGCTGGTATTGTCTTTCATACTTATACATTCTTATGCTCAACAGGGTAATTACGATGTTAGTTCCATAACAGAGGTAATGAAAAAAAATGCTTACTCCGTAAAGAGAGATGAACGTATTGAGTTTGAAGTAAAAGCAATTGATAAGGCTTATTACAATGTACACAAGGTTATAACTGTTTTAAATGAAGCCGGCAAAGACGAATTGTTATTTTATGAATTTTCGGATAAGTTTCAATCGCTTGAAGAAGTGTCAATACAAATTTTTGACAGTAAAGGAAAATCAGTTCGTAAATATTCTAAATCAGATTTAACTAAACAGGCTACAGGTGAAGGTTTAGTACCCGATGGAAAAGTATATTATATAAATCCTGCAATGCCGGGCTACCCTGTTACCATACAAATTGATTACGAACTTAAGTATACCGGAATTCTCGATTATCCCGATTTTGAAGTGCAGTTGCCCGAACAATCTGTTGAGCATGCGGTATTTTCTGTTAAAATTCCACCAGAACTTGATATGCGTTTTAAAACAAAGAATACCCCCATTGCACCTGTAATTACAAACGATGCAAAAAATAAAATTTATACCTGGACAGTAAATAATTTACCGGCATTAGAATATGAAAGTGGCAGTGTAAGCAGGGAAAGCCGTTATCCCAAAATATTAATTTCGCCAAATAAATTTGAGCTGGATGGTTATGAAGGCGATATGAGCAGCTGGCAAAATTTTGGAAAATGGTATGGTACACTTGCAAAAGATGCCATTAATCTTACCGAAGACAGGAAAGTATTTTTCAAAAATATGGTTAAAGATATTAGCGATGATAAAGAAAAAATAAAAACACTTTACACCTACCTGCAAAACAATTTCAGGTATGTAAGTATTCAATTGGGCATTGGTGGCTTTAAACCATTTACCGCCGACTTTGTTGATAAAAAAAAATATGGTGATTGTAAAGCGTTAAGCAATTACATGCAGGCATGTTTACAGGCAGTTGGCTTAAAAAGTTACCAGGCCCTTATTAATGCCTCCTACAATAAAGCACCTGTTGACCCCGATTTTCCACACAACAGTTTTAATCATGTAATTATTTGTGTGCCGGTAAATAATGATTCTGTTTGGCTGGAATGTACCAGCACCACCAACGATTTTGCAGTACTGGGCAGCTTTACCGAAAACCGAAATGCATTATTAATAACCGAAGATGGAGGAAAGTTGGTAGCTACTCCCAAAAGTAAAGCGGCTGAAAATTGTTTTGTCAGTATTACAACGGTTAATTTAAAGGATGATGGATCGGGCAATGCAACAATTGAACTTAAAACAACCGGCGAATACAAACAGGATTTTTTGCATTACATTTTTGATCAGAAAAAAGATGAGCAAAAGAAATTTTTGGTGAACGATTTAGGTTTTCTTCAGCCCGATGATTTTGAATTAAGTTACGAAAAGGATAACAAACAATCTCCGGTAAAACTACAAATGATTTTTGAAAAAATACCAGAGTTTACTGCAGGTAACAAACAATTTTTAAACCCACGTATTTATAAAATGTGGAGTTATGCTTTACCAAAAGCAGAAAACCGTACACAGGATTTTTATTTTCAACACCCATTTATTAAAACCGATACTACCATTTATAAATTACCCGAAGGTTTTGGGTTAGAGACTTTGCCTAAAACTAAAGAAATAAAATTTGAATACGGCAGCTTTAAAAGTAACTATGTTTATGATGAAAATAAAAAAACTATTACCACTACTGCAAAGCTGGAACTAATAGAATATAAAATTCCTGCTGCTAAATTTTTAGACACAAAAAAATTCTTTAACGAGGTAATGGCAGAATACACCGAAAAAATTGTAATAAAGAAATTATAAAATACCGTGCAGGCTCCCACCCTTTTCAAATAATCTGTCAATCTTTTTTTCTGTTGCTGCATCTTTTTCAACAGGTGGTGCATGGTGTGGTTTTATCCTTGCATCAAAAACTAACGGGCCATTGCAACCCCAGTGTTTATTTATGGTAAAGCTGTTAATACCATACATATCATGCGAAGGATTGCAACGGGTAAAGGTTACCCATAAATAATTATTTAAAGTACCGCTTACAAAACTTGCATCATCAGCAATCACAATAATCGCAATGCCACTAAGTTGCTCATTGAATTTTGAACATTGATCATTGAGTATTTGCATTTCATTTAAGGCAGTTGTATAATTGCTGAATTTTTTAGTTTGTAATGCAACAACACCCGGCAATACCAACTTTGCATTTTCAAATCCATTTACATTATTTAAACAATCAGGAACTGTAGTTGCAAGCTCCCTTATTTTTTCGCCATAAGCCGCCAATACAACTTTGCTGCCGCTGTTTAATCCGGTACCCGAATAAACTAAAGTATCAATTGTAGTGTTGGTGTAAAAATGAATATCTCTCGTTAAATTAATTCTTTCTAAAAAAAAGTTGAAATAGTTTTCAATATTATTTGCCGATAATTTATTGGTGTCATCAGCAGTAATAAATAAAAATTTTGCAAGGCTTAATTGTCCGGTGCCTAAAATATGATTGGAAATAGTTAAAATTTCTGCCGGTTGTTTTGTTGGCGTGTAAGGTGTGTAACGTTCGCTGCCGATAGCAAGTAAAAGCGGATGCACACCAGCCGCATCAACAGCATGCACTTCTTTTAAACCGGGTATTTCTGTTTGCAAAGCACTGCCTGTCATTTCGTGTATCAGTTGCCCAAAGCTGGTATCTTCCTGAGGCGGACGGCCAACAACAGTAAATGGCCAGATGGCATTTTTTTTGGCATACACTTTATGCACTTTCATCAAAGGAAAATCGTGTTGCAAACTGTAATATCCTAAGTGATCTCCAAACGGGCCTTCAGGTTTATTTTCGTTAGGAAAAACCTCACCAGTTATTACAAAATCAGCATCGGTACTCAGGCAATAGCCATCTTTATAAACGTAACGGAAACGGCGGTTGCCTAATACGCCTGCAAAAGTCATTTCACTAATACCTTCGGGCAGTGGCATAACTGCCGCAACACTATGGCTTGGTGGTCCGCCAACAAACACACTAACTTTTAATGGCAGCCCTTTTTTATTGGCTTTAGTTTGATGCACACCAATACCCCGGTGCAACTGGTAATGCAAACCAATTTCTTTATTTGGTTCATAACTATTTCCTGAAAGTTGGATGCGGTACATGCCCAGGTTTGCATTCATTATTCCGGGCTTATCTATATCTTCTGTATAAACCTGCGGCAATGTAACAAATGCGCCCCCATCCATTTTCCAATGTTGAATTTGTGGAATGTCTGTAATTTTTATTTCTTGAAATAATACAGGTTTATTGATTGGATTTTTTAAAGGCAATGCTTTTAAAGCTGCCAGTCCTGCATTAAAATTATTGATAGGATGTTTTATGGCATTAACCGGATCGTTTTTTAATTCGATGAGTTGCTGAACTGTTGGCAGTGTATCCCTGAAAATAAATTTACTTCTCTCCAACGTACCAAAAATATTTGATGCAGTTCTGAACGTACTCCCTTTTACATTTTCAAATAATAAAGCCGGGCCACCAGCTTCATACACACGAAGGTGAATAGCTGCCATTTCTAAATAAGGATCGACTTCTTCCTTAATTCTAATAAGCTGATTACTTTTTTCCAGATCCAGTAAACATTCTTCCAGCGATTTGTAGGCCATCTGTTTTATTTATGTAAATGTAAAACAGATGAGGGGCAATATTGTTGCATTAAATTAACTGTTGCTTTCGTTATTTTTTGGAGTGTTTACTGATTGTACAGGTTGGTTATTGGGCAATGTTGGTGGTTTTTCGTTTGGAAAACGGCTCTCAACCATTTTTTTATCAAACTTATGGCGCATACGTGCATTATACCAGCCCATAAAAAGTGGAATAAGAAGTGTGGCAAGTAACCATTGATAATTTTTTTCAAAAAACCCGGCCACTTTGTTCATCATACTTTCCGGTTCTGCAAAAATTACTATAGGTATATCTTTAGTGGGCAGGTTTACCATCTCATCTTCTTTTTCTATTATATTGATAGATAAAACCAAGTGCTGCTCTCCGGCAGTTAAGGGGGTAATTTTCCATGTCCAAATGGCTTTTTTTCTTTTATCATTGATACTTTGAATAGCCGATCCTATAGGTTCAATCTCAAACCCTTTACCTGCTCCATCATTTAGAGGTGTTAGCTCTGCCTTCATTTTGCTGCCAATATCAACGGTAGTATCTTCTACTACTTCATCTTTAGCCGAACCGGAATTTTTTAATACTTCTTCTTTAATTGTACTCAATATCTGGTCCTTACCTAAAATAAGTTTGGCTATATAGGCCTTATTTATTTTCATGGTATCTTTTGCATGAAATACTAAAAGGTTCTTGTACCTGCGTTTCAGGTTAGCTTTGGGGTCTTGTTTAACAGCAGGTATGATGGTCGTGGTATCTTGTCCGCCAGTACCGTTTAGAGTGGTTGGGTCTTGCGGAAGGTTAGTAAATGCCGTTTCATCATCTATAATAAATTTCCCTTTAGGCAAGGCTGTTTCAGTAATGGTACCATCTGCACCAACTGTGGTAACTGTTTTTTCTTTATTACTGCAGGCAGTAAATAAAAATATTGCCGGTAAAAAAATAAATAAATAGAATTTCATTTTACTGGTTTTTATCAAACCAAATATAGCAAATAAGTTATTTGCAGTATGTTAATTTCAACAATAGTTGTAGATGTTTAAAACAACTATTTGACGGTGTATAAGTAATATACTCAATTTGGAGTATTGTATAATTGGTTTTTTAATTTTATATTGACACTGGATTTACCTTAACTTTTAACCAAAAATTTATGCAATGAAAAAATTCCTCCCTGTTATTTTGGTTGGCGCTGGTTTATTAATGGCATTTAATAAACCCATTATGGGGCTTATATCCCCCGCCACTTTAGAAATTGAAATATCCAAGCCCCCGGTTATTATGCCGTCTGTTTACAAAGTATATGCTAACAGCGATGCGCTGGAGGGCAAGTACAGCCTTTTTAAAATGGTGGTTAAAAACACCAGCAGTGTTGATGCAAAAAATGTGGAGGTATTATACAGTGTGAGCAATTATATTGAACAAACGCTTGCAGAAAAAATCCCTTTAATACAGCCTGGCCAGACGGTGGTGGTAAACTGTTACCCCAGCTTTCCTGAAAAAATTGTGGAAAAAATGACGGACTCAAAGGAGACTGTTAAAATACTTCTTAAAGGCAGTAATATTAAAACTAAAGAAGAAAGTTTTTCTATAAGTGTAAAAGGCAGAAATGAATTTATGTACAGTTTTGTGCCAGCTGATGAAATGCGTACCCCCAGCGACTGGTTTGATAATGCACCGCTGCTTTCCTGCATGGTTACCCCTAATGACCCTATAATAAAATACTTTACCCAAAAAATACAGGAAAAAGTATTGAAAGGAGAAATTACCAATGAAAAGGGCGAGCAGGAATGTATTCGTTTTTTAAAAGGTATTTATTATGCCACTGCAAAGGCACACATGGTTTACAGCGGTACCAGCGGCGTGCCGGAAAAAGATGTAAGCTCTATTGTGCAGAGTATAAGGCTGCCCCGTGAGGTGATAACAGGCAAAACAGGTTTGTGCATTGAGCTGGCCATTCTTTATGCAAGCATCTTACACTGTGCTGGCTTAGAGGCGTTGATATTTTTGGCACCAGGCCATGCCTATCCGGGATTTTTATTGAACAATCAATTTTATGCAATTGAAAGTACAGGTATAGGTGGCGAAGGTATTGGTGGTGTAATGAGCCCCGATCAGGCATACGAAGCAGGGCGGAAAAATCTGGAAAAATGGCAGGCAGGAAGAAATGCCGGAGATGGCCGGTACGATGTATTGCATGTAATAACAGCAATAAAAGAAGGAGCTGTGGCAATGGAATTAAAAGACGATACTTATTTAAGGCAGAAAATTGATGAGATAGCGAATTCATTTGAAGCAGGTTCAGCTCAAATAGCACAAACCGTACAGGGTGGCGGCTCCCCATCATCATCTGGCGGGGGCGGTGGTAATGAAGGAGGTGGCGGAAATGATGGCGGTGGTGGAAACGATGGTGGCGGCAGTGGCGCTAATGTACCCAATGGTTACAATTTATTTCAGGGTGTGGTAACTTTTGCTTACCCGGCAAGCTGGAAAATGATATCAAGACAAGGTTATATGCCACAATGCAAATATGTTATCAGCAATGGTTCCAGATCTGCTAATGTTCAGGTATACAGTTTTCCGGGTTTTAACCAACCTGCTCAGGCTTTGGATGCAATAAACCAATCAATGGCTCCATATGGTTATGGTCTTCAGTACCAGATAACAGGTCAAGCAAACGGTTACACTATTTTTAATGGACAAACAGGCAATAGCGGTGGGGTTACTTTAAATTGGGTTGCAGCGTTTAAAGCAACCGGCAATGGCGTAGCAGGTATTGCGGCAGGAGCCAATGCAAATACAGGTACAACACACCAGCAAACGCTGCTTAAAATACTCAACTCAATTCAATAAAATAAGCACATTATTTTAAACTTATTATCATGAAAATAAAAAACTTAAAATATTACACGGTTGTATTTATTACAATTTGCTTCGCTGTAAATAGTTATGCCCAACAGGCAGATAAAGGGTACAGCAGCACTATGGAAATGACTGCCGATGAAAAAGGGGACATTCAGATTACAGCGGTTACCAAGTACAGTGCTGCATACTGGGATTATATGAAACAGTCAAAAGCACTAGAGCCCTCTATAATGAAAAACACCATTAAAAGACAGTTTCCAAAATACCAGATTGTAGATTTTAATATGGATAGTAAAAGTGGCGAAGAGGACAGGAAATCTACTGTAAAATTTACAGTGCAGGGTTCGCTTAAATTAGACGAAAACGGCAAGTGGATTGCCGACCTTGATACAAAAAATCCGGATATTACCAAAATATCCGATAACCAATTTGTGTTAGTGGATAAAGAAGCATCACAAACATTAAAGATAAATTTACCCAAATCTGCAACAAATTCAAAAGTTGAGAATGACAATTTTGGCAAAGCAATTTTAACTTACACTGCTCCTGTTGCCAGCGGTGGCATGAGCAACATTTTAAAATACCTGGGCTTTGCTGTAATTGCTGGCGGCATTTTTCTTTTCTTTAAAAGCAGGGGTTTAAACACTGTTTTTGTTAAAAACACACAGCAGCAAAAAATTAATTATAAAAACACAAAAGAAATTAATGATGCTGTTATCGTTAACCATTCTGTAAAGGAAAATATAACATCTGCCAATGGCTTTAAAAGTAATCAGGAATAAAATAAAAATATTTTTAAAAAATTAAATTATGATTCCTGATAAAGGCAAAAAAGTTTTGCATTACAGAGATTTATTTGTGGGTGACTTTTGGCGGTATTTTGTAAGGGCTGCCTGGCTTTTTTTTCCTGCAATAATTTTTATAGTTTTTACGTACCTGGCTTTTTGGACGTTGAACCAGGGCAAAGACCTTATGATTATAACACTGGAAAACAGAAAAGTTTTTGGTTTGTTTCTTTTAGCGCTTGTGTTTTGGGTAGTTACTACATGGTACTCATCACGCCTTGTTGCAAAAGCAAAAGAATTGCAGGACAGTGATAAGCATTTAATGTGGCAAACTCTAAGGGTACAAGGCCCACGAATCTTAGCTTTTACCTGTATCACCATTGTTATTCTTGCTTTTTTTCAACTCTCCTATCCTCATACGCCAAAACTTTCACGAAACATTTGTTACCTGTTATTATTTTTAAGTTTCAGCTGGTATTTTGTAGTGTATCAATTTTGGAACCGGGTGCTGGACAAACCCAATTTGTCCAAACAAAAGCAACTACTTTACTGGAACCGGGTAAGGTTCGTCAACTATGCCACAATAATTTTATTTACAGTAGCAATTATTTTAACCAAATGGATTTGGGGCTTAATTATTTTACTGCTTTTTTACCAGGTAGCTTTTATAATTTTTGTACTAACCCGTAGAAATATTATTGATGCCAAAGGTTACTACTCATCGTTAGATACGCAGTTATATGAGTTTGAGAATAAAAAAGTGAGTGTATTGAAAAAATTGTTGCGCCTTGTAACAGACAATGAAGATAAAAGATATTTTCAGGCGTTTACTTCAATTGGTATAATTGGTTTTGGGGTATATCTTACTACAATACTATCTGTACAATTTTCTACATGGATGGGTACTTTTCCGTTTTTATTTTTGGCGTTTGGTGTATTATTGGCAATTGGGAATATGATTACTATTGTATCAATTATTATCCGTTTTAATTTTCACCTGTTGCTTTTAACATTATCTTTCATTATTGGGTACTATGTGGAGCCGCATTATACAAGATTGGTTAAAAATGAAACCGGTATTAAGTTTGAAGACAGGCAAACACTTAAAGAATATTTTTATCAATGGGTAAATAACCCTGCACGGCAACAAATGCTTGCAGATACCGGTGTGAAAAAAATACCCATTTATTTTGTTATGGCAAACGGCGGTGCATCACGTTCGGGTTACTGGACGGCATCTGCGCTTTCTAAATTGGAGGATGAAACCAATGGGGCATTCTCTAATCATTTATTTTGTTTAAGTGGTGCATCGGGCGGTAGTGTGGGCAATGCAACTTTTTTTTCGGTATTAAGGAGTAAAGAAAATTTATTAAAAAATAATACTGCTATAAATCCATGCTGGCAGGCATCATCCAGTTATTTAAAATCCGATTTTTTAACTTACACACTTGCACGTACATTAGGGCCGGATGTTTTTAGAAACCTGGTAACACTGTACAATGTAAATGACAGGGCTTCAGCCCTGTCGCTTTCCATAGAAAAAGCGGCAGGGAGTAAAAACTTTTTATACGATAGTCTTGGTATTCCGTTTTCAAATATCATTACACAAAAGAATACACAATATAATTTACCTGTGCTATGCATTAATACCACCCGTATGCAGGATGGCAACCCCGGTGTAATAAGTAATATAAAAATTTCCGACTCAGTTTTTAATGGCCGTATTGATGTTTTAAGTATGCTGAAAAAAGAAGAGGATATGAAATTAAGTACTGGGATTGTTTTGGGTGCCAGCTTTCCGTATTTAAGCCCCGCCGGAAGAATTGATTATAAAAAATGTGATACCTGTGCTACTGAGCCTAATTACTTTGTTGATGGGGGATATTTTGATAATTCCGGAGCCGGTGTTGTTTTTGAAATGATTTTTAACCTGCAAAAAATTATTGCTGCAGATACGTCTATTAAAAATAAAAATAAATTTGAGTTTGAAGTAATACACATAACCAATGAAAATTTTGATGATGTTACTTTAAAAGCAGTTAATCCATTAATGAATGATTTAGCAGCGCCATTTAAAACTTTACTGGGCGCTTATGATACGCAAACATCAGTAAACGATTTGAGGCTAAAAAATTACCTCAGTAATTTTTATGATGATAATATGCATTACAATAGGATTTCCCTGTACATAAAGAATGATTCCATGAGATACGCAATGAACTGGGTAATTTCTAAATACGTTTTAGAAGCTATAGATAAAAGATTAAATACGCACAAAGAACTGGCGGCTTTAATCAGCAGCATTAATACTTTACACAAAATAAAAAATTAGTTTACAGTAGATTTTACAGTGGTTACAGAAGCATTTTTGGGGGTAAAAGGTTTTATCCATCCTTTGCTTAAACCCATTGCCAGAATATTGGTAAGCCTGCCGATGCATTGAGTGGCTTTATTTAATTTTTGTGCTACTGTTTGCAAATGGCTTACGTTTTTTTCCAGCTCATTGCTGATGCCTGCAAGTTCATCTGTTTTAATACGCAGGTTTGCCAAAATAGAAGCATCAACAGCCCTTGTTAATTCGTTTTGAATAATATTGATATGGAAAATTGTTTTCGATTTTTTATTTCTTTCGGCTACCGTAAGTTCGGCAGGCGACAAATCTGTCATTTCTTTTTTTACCTCATCTAACAATCCAATTGCTGCATACGTAGAATCAATTTGCATTAAAATCATTTTTTGTCGCTCTGCTTTTTCTACTTCATCTGCAGGTGTAAATTTATTTAAGGGCACTTTCTCTGCAGGGTTAATTGTATAGTTTATTGTATCATTTGCCGCATGTTCGTCGTTTGAAGTGGTACTTTTACTTTTATCGCTGCTATCGCAAGACTGCATCACCAGATAAAATAAAATAAAAAAAATAACAGGCCGGTATTTAAATTTAAAATTATCCTGCAACATAATTGTGGGTTTTAATTTTTATTTTTAGTAAGTTATTTTAAATAGTCTTTCTCTTGCTTCCGAAAATTTAGCAATGGTATTTAGCAGGGAAAAGTATTCGTTTTCTAATTGAATTAATTCTGCCGGGATATCTTTATCAACTTTTACTGAGCTTACATAATTTTCTAATACGCCGTAAGAATTGCGTAAATTAAGTATGCATACCTGAAGCTGGTTAACCAATGCATTTAATTCCCTTAACTGCACCTGCCAGTTTAAATAAATAGGTAAATACAATTTGTAATAATTGTAAGGGCTGTTGCCCTGTTTTAACTCGTATGCTTTTAAATTATTTAAAAAGTCTTTATAATTTTCATTTATAAAAATTGGCAAAGCTGTTAATTCTTTTTGTATTTTAGGGATATCGGTATTTAAAAAATCATCGCAAATGCCTTCAAAAGGCTTACGGGCTGTACTTATAGCCGCACTAAGATATTTTTTTTGTAACGATTTTATTTTTGCTGAACCCAGTTCTTTAATAATATTAGCAGCAATGCTGCCCACCGAAGGCGGTATTTTTGTTGGTGATGGAATACGTTTGGCACAAGCAGCATTATAAGTTTTTACCAATCCATCAAACGATGATTGCCATTGATTTTTATTTTTTGTAAAATCTTTTAAATAAGATTCGCTTATTAAGCAATGAACAAGGTCGGCATATTTGCCTACTATCCTGTAAGCGTAAGCAAATGAATCAACCAAATCTAAAAACTTAAGTTTATCGTTTAAATCTAATTGCAATGCTTCTATACTTTCCGGTGCAGATTCGTTGGTGGCAATAACACCGCTTAGCTGCAGCGTTTGCGTTTGCGACCGAAGCTGGTAAACCCTGTTATACACATCAGGAGGAATTGCAGTTATACCTTTAGTAACAGCAGTATATTTTTCAACAGCATTTATCTGTGATGGTTTTAAACCTGCACATGAAAAAAGCAGGCATACAATACAAAAATAAATGCATGATTTTAGATGGGTGTTATAAGGCATGGCTCAAATGTATAGATTTTTTTTAAAAATCCAAATACTCCAAATGTAGTAGCAGGTATAATCCAGTAATTCTAATGATTATTTTAACCTGTCAGGCAAATAAAAGGAGAGAAGCTGCAAAAATTGCTTTCTGTGCGAAAAGCAAAAGTTATTATCTGGTAAGGAAAAGCTTACGTAAAGCAGTAAAATTAAAAATTAGTCGGGCAACCGGTTTTTGATTTGCCACCGCCAGAACCACCATTACCATTTAATCTAATACTAAGATTTAGTCCTGAAAAATAATACCAGTCTTTATTTTTTACACTGCCACGCTGGCTGCCATCGGCAGGATAAGTAAGGCCTGTTTTTAATTCTCCGCCACGAAAAGCTAAATCAACAGCCTGCTGGCCACGGTTGGCTAATAAAGTATTCTGATCAATATAAGTGTTGCTTACATCATCTAAATAATCGGTACTGGTTTTTCTTAAACCAATTTCAAAAGCCAAACGAACATTATCGCTGAAGGCAAATTTTACACCTCCGCCAAATGGAATGGCGAATTGCCCTAAGTTATATTTTTTTCTGCCCTGGTAAAAACCCTGGCCTTCGGTACTTAAAGGTTGTAAATACACTTTACGGCCCGATGAATCTTTTGTAGATGGATTGAATTTAAAATAGCTTACCCCTGCAAATACATAAGGCGTAAAACTATGCTCATATAAACTTAAAAAACTGTATTCTAAACCAAGATGTACATCAGTTATGGGGGAAGAGAAACTTAAATTACGAACAGCGTTTTTTACATTTTGTTTATCATCGCCACTTAATTTACCAAAAGTAACATTGGCCCTAACGCCAAATTTATCAGTAATATCATATAAAAGACCAGCGCCAAAAGCCGGGTGAGATTGATTTAAAGTAAATCGTTTATCCTGCAGATCTCCCTGGTAATTACTAAAACCGCCAAACACCGTTACATTTAATTTTTGAGCCTGTGAGGCACAAACAATAAATGCTGCTATGGTAAATAATAATATTTTCTTCATAAAATAAAAGGGTAACCCGTTTTTGGGTTACCCTGCCAATATCATACCAAAAAATTATATTTTTTATTTTTTCAAATACATTACTTCCTTTACCAGTTTTACTGTACGGGGTACATCTGGTAAATAAGCAGCCACTAAATTAGGTGCATAGTGCATCGGGGCATCTGCCGAAGTTATTCTGCGTATGGGAGCATCTAAATAATCAAAACCTTCTTTTTGTATGCGGTAACAAATTTCGGAAGATACAGAGGCAAATGGCCATTGCTCTTCTACAATTACTAAGCGGTTAGTTTTTTTAACGCTCTCTAAAATTGTAAACCAGTCTAAAGGACGAATGGTTGCCAAATCAATTACTTCTGCTTCAATACCTTCTTTAGCTAATTCTTCTGCTGCACCAAGTGCAACTTTCATCATCTTATTAAAAGAAACAATCGTTACATCTTTACCTTCTCTTTTTATAAATGCTTTACCAATGGGCAAAACATATTCTTCCTCGGGTACATCGCCTTTATCGCCATAGCCAACTTCACATTCCATAAAAATAACCGGATCATCGTCACGAATGGCAGCTTTTAATAATCCTTTTGCCTCGTAAGGTGTTGCTACACTTATAACTTTTAACCCGGGAATATTTGCATATAAAGATTCAAAAGCGGTAGAATGTTGAGCACCAAGTTGGCCTGCACTTCCACCCGGGCCACGAAAAACGATGGGACACCCAACCTGTCCGCCACTCATTGCCAGCATTTTAGAAGCCGTATTTAAAATTTGATCTAAAGGTAATACCGCAAAGTTCCAGGTCATAAACTCCACAATGGGGCGAAGGCCATTTTGAGCAGCGCCAACGGCTATACCAGCAAAACCAAGCTCAGCAATTGGGGTATCAATAATTCTTTTTTCTCCAAATTCATCCAGCATTCCCTGGCTTACTTTATAAGCTCCGTTGTATTCTGCCACTTCCTCTCCCATTAAAAAAACGGTTTCGTCTCTCCTCATTTCTTCCTGCATGGCTTCCCTTAATGCTTCCCTTAATGCTATTTGACGCATAATTATTTATTGGTTAATTGGTTAATTCGTTTATTGGTTAAACAGTTTTAAATAGTATCCATAAAACTGTACTTGTTATTTATAAAGATTGCAAATTTATTCTATCGGGGGCAGATGAGCAAATTGTTATTGAAACTGTAGGGAAGATGCTAAAAAATAGTAAGGAAGCAATTTATTTTGCCAGGAGCACTACATTAAAGAAATGAAGAAAACACTTATTAAACGTATTCTATTTTTCTATTAGGCGCAAATTTTTCAATAATGCTTTTTAAATCGGCAGGCCTGAAAGGTTTTAAAATATAATCGTTAAAACCTTCTTTTGCAATCAGGTTATCCATATCATCCAGCAAAGTGGCGGTAAAAGCTATAATAGGAATTGAAGCATCGGTGTCTCTTATAATTTTTGTGGCCGCATAGCCATTCATCTCCGGCATTTCAAGGTCCATTAAAATTAAATCGAACTGATGATATTTTAGTAATTCTATGGCATGTAAACCATTGCCGGCTTCTTTTGTTCTTATCCCCCACTTTTTTAAAAACATATTTAAAACAGAGGCGTTAATTTCATTATCCTCTACCACTAAAATTCTTACACCACGTATATCTGCCGGCGATGTGTAATTTTCTACATTTATTATTTGCTGTTGCAGTTTTAAATCTTTTTTAAACAAAAGTGTAAAGCCAAAGCTTGCACCATGGCCGAGGTCGCTTTCCACTACAATAGTTCCCCCAAATAAGTTTACCAATTTTTCACTTATGGTAAGCCCAAGCCCCGTGCCTCCAAATCTTCTTTTTAAATCATTAGCATGTACCTGTGCAAAACTTTCAAAAATTTCAACCTGTTGTTCTTTTTTTATACCGATGCCAGTATCTTTTATTATAAAAGATATGGAAACTTCATCAGTGGTTTCATCATCAATTAAAACAGTTAATGTAACCTTGCCCTGTATAGTAAATTTTAAAGCATTCGATATAAGATTATTAAGTACCTGCCTTAATTTAACTTCATCACTTATTATATTAATATTTTTAAGTTGAGGGCCATGTTTAAAAACCAGTTCTATATTTCTTTTCTCAAACTGGCTTTCAAAAAATTGTACAACAGCCTGTAGCGCTTTTAATAAATTAAATGATTGGTTATTAACCTCCATTTTTCCTTCATCAATCTTACTGTAATCTAAAATGTCGTTAATAATACTCAGCATGTGTTCCGATGAGTATAGCTGTAGATTAACTTGCGATTTAATGGTGTCGGAAAGATTTTTTTCTGCCAATATTAAATTTGCTGTACCAATAATACCATTCAAAGGCGTTCTTAATTCGTGGCTCATACCTGCCAAAAAACGTGTTTTAACTTTCGAAGAATTTTCAAACTTTTCTTTGCTGGAGGCCAATTCTTTACCCGCCATTTTAAAACTGCTGATATCTCTTATCATTAATAACTGATATTCTTTTTCGTTATTAAAATAAGTTATACTGCTTACATAAGCTTCAAACTCTGTTTTGCGTTGTGTTCTAAAATTTGCTTCGCCATGCCAGTCATTGGGTATATCATTCATCAACAATTCTAAATTACTGCTGTGGTCGCTAAGGTAGCGTATCATTAATTGAGAAAGGTAAAGGCCTTTTATACTAATCTCATCGGCCACATCAAAAAGTGCAACGGCACGTTTGTTACATTCAATAATTTCTTTGGTTTCTTTATCAAAAATAATACAGGCATCAAGGGTAGATTGAAAAAATGCCTGGCTGTAATTTAATTTTTCTTTTATTTGAATTTTAGAAGCAAATCCTGCAAAAATATACCTGGCCAGCAGGGAAGATAAAATTACCGTAACGATAATGAAAAATATAAAGAGGTTACTTAGTAATGTATTGTTGAAAAAAATTATGCATAAAGCCAATATCATTGCCGCCACTATAAATAATGCACTAGCCAGAGCGAATCCATTTTCCCTGGATTGATGCTTATTTTCAGCATTGTATTTTAAGAATACAGCGGCAATATTTGAATTAGAAACGGAGGACAAAATTGAGTTGGATTTAAAGTATCGTATTATATAACGCTTAATTATGCGATTTATTGAATACAAGCCCTGTTTGAACAGTGAAAAATGATTTGCCCTGCACATATTATTTTGATGATTTGTTCGTTACTGTATGTAGCCCCTGTTAGAAAACCCAAAATAACCAGATGGAAAGTAAAATATTTGAATTTGACCCAAGGCTGGATACCGGATTTTTACGTAGTTTATATGAAGATGACATTGAAAATGCGGTAATGAGTTTTGATTTTTTTTTAAATAAGTATCCGCAGCAGCTTAAAGAAATAGAGGAAGATTTTATAGCTGGTGATATTAAAGGTTTCAGGCAAAAAGTGCATAAGGTAAAGCCAACTTTTAGCTATGTGGGTTTAACCACAATTAGTACTAAGGCCGCTGCAATTGAAAGTATATGTGACAATGAAGGCGATTTAAATAAGGTTAAAAATCTGTACCAGGAGTTTAAAAATAGTTTGGCGGAAATAATTCCTGTGGTACAACACGAACTTGAACGAATGAAAACTTAATCCCAATCTTATGAAACTGAAAGTAATTATTGTTGATGATGAGCCAATGGCCAGAAATTTTTTAGAGCGCTATTGCGAAAAAAATGGCAACCTCCTGGTATCCGGCGCATTTGAAGACGGCGTAACGGCGTTGGATTATTTACAAAAAAATGAAATCGATATTTTATTTTTGGATGTAGAAATGCCCAATGTTAGCGGCTTTCAGCTACTGGATCAGTTATCGTACATGCCCAAAGTAATTCTTACTACTTCAAAAACCGATTATGCTTTTAATGCTTTTGAGTATGGCGTTACCGATTTTTTAAAAAAGCCTATAACCTTCAGCCGTTTTCAGGAAGCGATTACTAAAATTACCGAATCGTTAATTGAAAAAAGATTAGAGCCTGTTTTAAAAATACCTGCTATTAACCTTGAAGAAATTTTTATAAAAGCGGACGGAAAATTAACCAGACTTAATTTTCAGGAAATTTTATACATAGAAAGTTTAGGTGATTATGTAAAATATTTTACCATTACAAAAAATTATGTAACCCTGAGTACACTTAAAGCAGTGGAAGAAAAAATGAGCAGTACAAATTTCATGAAAGTACACCGCTCCTACATTGTAAATCTCCAAAAAATAAAAGATATTCAGGACAATAGTTTAGTAATAGAAGGTAAAGTAATACCCATAAGCAAGTCTTTTAAATCGGAAGTAATGAGCAGGATAAATGTAGTTTAACCTGCCATTAATTTTCCCCCAACCGATGATTTTGTCCTTTCATCGGATAAATACTTTCTTTTATCGAAAACTAACAGCAGAAGCAAAAATCTGCTGCATCTTTGTGTTGTAATTAACAAGTTAAATATTTAAAGATCCAGATATCCAGCAGAAAAATTAAACCAGGAAAACGAAATCTTATTATTAAAAAAATTAAATAACAAAGAAAACAAAAGCTTAAATCCCGACGAAAACTTAGCCTAATCCAACCTCCAAAGGAAACCGCCTAATTTAAAACTTAAACCACAAGATTGAATGAATTAAGTTTTACAAGTTAAAATGAACAAATAAGAAATGTCCTCCTTACCTGGGGCATTTTTTATTTTGTATAATACCGGGGTTAAAATGCGTAACTCACTTTGCGTTCAATCTTAAATACTTATACACCAGGCTTTATATACCAAAACGGAGATTTAAGGTCATTCATCGGAAGAAAGTTATCTCTCAACGAATAATATTAAAAAGAGCGCAATTGTATTGCATCTTTGTGTTGTAATTAACCAGTTAAGTATTTAGAAATCCAGATATCCAGTAGAAGAATTAAAACAAAGAAAACAAAATAGAATTACCCAAAAGAAAATTAAACCAGGGAAAACAAAAAATTATTTATCCACCAAGCCAACTCCTTAAAAAACCAATCCAGCAATCCGGCAAAACCACCTAATTAAAAATGTAACCACAAGATTGAATGAATTAAGTTTTACATGTTCAAGTTCAAAAAAATGTCCCACTTAGCCGGGACATTTTTTATTTTATGTGATTCTGCTTTTAAAAATATAAAACAAAAGAATTTTATCCTGCCCCGCTAACCAAATCGGTTAATTAAGGCCATTCGTCGGATGAAAGTTATCTCTGAGCGAAAAATATTAAAAAGAGTGCAATTGTATTGCATCTTTGTGTTGTAATTAACCAGTTAAGTATTTAGAAATCCAGATATCCAACAGAAGAATTAAAACAAAGAAAACAACATACAATTACCAAAAGAAAACTAAACCAAGGAAAACAAAACATTAAAATCAACACAAGCCAAACCCAATCCCTAAGAAACCCAACCAATCCAGCAATCTAATAAAACCGCCCAATTTTTAAATTAAACCACAAGATTGAATGAATTAAGTTTTACATGTTCAAGTTCAAAAAAAATGTCCCACTTAGCCGGGACATTTTTTATAACCAATAAATTTTTTCTTTATACATTTTCAATAACCATTGCACTTGCCCCTCCTCCTCCATTACAAATTCCTGCAGCACCATACTTAGCGTTATTTTGTTTTAATACATTAATCAGTGTAACAATTATTCTGGCACCACTGCAACCCAATGGATGCCCAATAGAAACTGCGCCGCCATTTACATTAACTTTTGCAGGATCTAATTTCATGCGTTTACTGTTTTCAATTCCCACTACAGCAAATGCTTCATTCAATTCCCAATAGGCAATGTCTTCCATTTTTAAACCAGCTTTGGCAACTGCTTTTGGTACAGCTAAACTTGGTGTGGTGGTAAACCATTCCGGCGCCTGTTCTGCATCAGCATAAGATAATATTTTTGCAATTGGTTTTAATCCCAGTTCATCTGCTTTTTCCTTACTCATTAAAACTAAAGCAGCAGCACCATCATTCATCGTACTTGCATTGGCGGCAGTAACAGTTCCATCTTTTACAAATGCGCCTTTTAAATCGGGTATCTTATCAAATTTTACATTAAATGGTTCTTCATCTTTACTAAATAAAATCGGGTCGCCTTTGCGTTGCGGAATTTCTACCGGCACAATTTCATTGTCAAATTTTCCGCCATTAACTGCGGCCTGGCTGCGTTTGTAACTTTCAATAGCAAATGCATCCTGATCTTGCCGGCTGACATTACAAGTGCTTGCACAAAGCTCTGCGGCGTTACCCATTGCTTTGCCATCATATGCATCCGTCAACCCATCTTTTGCAAGGCCATCAATCATGCTTACATTACCATACTTATTACCCCAGCGTAAATTTTCTGAATAGAAAGGCACATTACTCATACTTTCCATGCCACCTGCAACCACAATATCTGCATCGCCTAATAAAATACTTTGTGCAGCCTGTGCAATGGCTTTCATACCGCTGGCACAAACTTTATTTATGGTGGTACAATTTACTTCGTTTGGTAAGCCGGCAAATTTAGCAGCCTGCCTTGCGGGAGCCTGGCCAAGATTGGCTTGTATTACAGAGCCCATCAAAACATCATTCACCAATTCAGGCTTTACACCTGCTTTTTCTATAGCGCCTTTAATGGCAACTGCACCCAATTTTGTGGCGCTAAAATCTTTTAATGCCCCGCCAAAACTGCCTATTGGCGTACGCACTGCGGATATAATATAAACTTCTTTCATAAAAACAAATCGTTTAAGCAGCAAAGGTAATAAGACAGACGTTCACAATAATATTTTTTAACAATGTAAAAAGCAACAACAATATTTAATGCGTAGTTTTAATTGAAGGGTTTTATTTGAGTATTGGAACCTAAGCATTACTTATAAAACATTTATATCTGCTGTAATAAACTTGCAATAATAATAGGTTTGCCAACGGCTTCGTCCCTCCCTTGCTTTTTTGTACATTTGCAACCTGTAAATATTGAATGTAGAAAAAGAAAAAGAAAAATGGAACTCAGTAAAAATTTTGAACCCACCGCTATTGATGCCAAATGGTACCAGCATTGTTTAGATAAAGGATATTTTAACAGCACACCCGATGAAAGGGAAGCATACACTGTTGTAATTCCCCCGCCAAACGTCACAGGGGTATTGCATATGGGCCATTGTCTCAATAATACCATACAGGATATTTTGATAAGACGTGCCAGAATGGAAGGCAAGAATGCCTGCTGGGTACCCGGCACCGATCATGCTTCAATTGCAACTGAGGCAAAAGTAGTGCAGATGTTAAGAGAAAGAGCCATTACCAAATCATCTTTAACAAGAGAAGAATTTTTAAGTTATGCATGGGAATGGAAAGAAAAATACGGTGGCATTATTTTGCAGCAATTAAAAAAACTGGGCTGCAGTTTAGACTGGAACAGAACATCCTTTACAATGGATGAGGATTATTACAAAGCGGTAATAAAAGTTTTTATTGACCTGTACGGCAAAGGATTAATTTATCGGGGTAAAAGAATGGTAAACTGGGATCCGGTGAGCCAGACTGCATTAAGTGATGAAGAAGTTATTTTTAAAGATGTAGATTCAAAATTGTATTATGTAAAATATCTTTTAGTTGATGGAAGCGGCAGTATAACGGTGGCCACCACCCGGCCCGAAACCATTTTAGGCGATGTAGCTATTTGTGTAAATCCTGCTGATGAAAGATATACCAGTTTAATTGGTAAAGAAGTTATCGTTCCTGTCATCAACAGAAAAATACCTGTAATTGCAGATGAATATGTAACTGCAGATTTTGGTACCGGTGCTTTAAAAATTACACCGGCACATGATAAGAATGATAATATGCTTGGCTTAAAGCATAACTTAAAAGCCATTGATACTTTAGATGCTACAGGAAAATTTACTACAGCAGAATTAATGGATGATCATCCATCTGCATTGGTTTTAAGTTATAATGGTATTGATCGTTTTGTATTGCGTAAAAAAATTACAGAAGATATTGCTGTATTAGATCAAATTGAAAAAATAGAAGACTATAAAGGGCAGGTTGGAACAAGTGAAAGAACAGGTGCTGTTATTGAAAGCAGGCTTTCTATGCAATGGTTTATTGATATGCAGAAATTTATGCAGAGAAACCCGGAGGCATTGGAATCGGTGATGAATGATACTATACAATTTCATCCACCAAAATTAAAAAATACGTACAGCCATTGGCTGGGCAATATAAAAGATTGGTGCATTAGCCGCCAGCTTTGGTGGGGGCAGCAAATACCGGCCTGGTACGATGCGGAAGGAAGGTTTGTGGTTGCTGCAACAGAAGATGACGCAAAGGAAATGTTCAATATTCAATATTCAATATCCAATGCTCAACTTAAGCAGGACGAAGATGTATTAGATACCTGGTTCAGCAGTTGGTTGTGGCCAATGGAAGTTTTTAAAGGCATCAGCAATCCCGGCAATGCAGCAATTAATTATTATTATCCCACCACTACATTGGTTACTGGCCAGGATATTATTTTCTTTTGGGTGGCAAGAATGATAATGTCGGGTTATGAATACAAAAAAGAATTGCCTTTTAAAGACGTTTATTTCACCGGTATGGTAAGGGATAAACAAGGCAGAAAAATGAGCAAGCAATTAGGCAACTCTCCTGATTTGCTAGGGCTGATTGATCAGTATGGTGCTGATGCCACACGTTTTGGAATTATGATTGCTTCGCCTGCAGGAAATGATTTGTTGTTTGATGAATCATCATTAGAGCAGGGCAGAAATTTTAATAATAAATTATGGAATGCGTTGAAGCTGGTGAAGATGTGGGAGGCAAGAGTTGAAAGTTTAGAGTTGAGAGTTGAAAGTTTTGCGATTGATTGGTTTGAGAATAGACTCAACGAAGTAAAATCAGAAGTGGATGGACTGATGAAACAATTTCGATTGAGCGAAGCGTTGAAAACTATTTACAGTTTAATATGGGATGACTTTTGCAGTTGGTATTTAGAATGGGTGAAGCCGGGTTTTGAACAACCGGTTAAAGCAGCTGTTTATAAAAAAACAATTGAATTTTTTACTGAGCTAATGCAGTTGCTGCATCCTTATATGCCATTTGTTACAGAAGAAATTTATCATTTGCTGCAAGAGAGAAGTGATGATTTATGTATAAGGCAATTAGGAGCATTTAAAAATGCGGATAAACAAATTTTAATACAGGGAAATTTATTAAAGGATGTTATCACAGGCATACGTGATGTAAGAAATAAAAATCAAATTAAACCTAAGGAGCAAATTCAATTACACATACAAACAGTAAATAATGAAACGTACAGAACCATAGAAAATATTTTAGCCAAACAGTTAAATGCTAAATCTGTTTTGTATGTAAATGATAAAATTGATAATGCCATTGCAATTGTAATTGGTAATGATAAATTTTATGTTGAATCGGAGCAACCTTTAAACACCGGCAGCCAAAAAGATGATTTAATAAAAGACCTCGAACATCAAAAAGGCTTTCTCTTATCAGTAGAAAAAAAATTAGGCAACGAAAAATTTGCGGCTAATGCCAAACCAGAAGTTTTAGCCTTGGAACAAAAAAAGAAAGCTGATGCCTTATCACGGATAAAAGCAATTGAAGAAAGTTTGGCAGGATTATAGGCTGGATTTTTAAATTGTTTTAATGGCGTACAGCAATAATATTGCAACTTTTCTGTACATTCATTTTTCAACTTTTATTTATGAAAAAAACAGCCCTACTGGTTTTACTGGCCTTTTGTATTTCAAATCTTACAGCACAAAAAACAATTATCTGGTGCGGTACACTGATAGATGGTGTAAACAATGACGCAAAAAACAACATGACCATCGTGGTGGAGAAAAATAAAATAACCGCTGTGGTAAATGGTTTTTCGGTAGCGGCAGCAGGCGATAAAACAATTGATCTTAAAACAAAAACTGTAATGCCGGGCTGGATTGATTGCCATGTGCATACAGAAAGCGAAACAAAAAAAGGAAACGTTGCCGATAAATTTATTTACAACACTGCAGATGTTGCTTTTGAATCTTTGCAGTATGTAAACGTTACTTTAATGACAGGCTTTACAACAGTAAGGGATTTGGGTGGCAGCGGTATTAATATTTCGTTACGCAATGCCATTAATAAAGGACTGGTAATTGGGCCAAGAATTTTTACTGCAGGAAAATCAATTGCCACCACTGGCGGCCATGCCGACCCAACTAATGGATACCGCAAAGATTTAATGGGCGACCCCGGGCCAAAAGAAGGTGTAATTAATGGCGTGGAAGATGCTTACCATGCAGTAAGGCAGCGGTACAAAGATGGCTCCGATTTAATAAAGATAACTGCTACGGGTGGTGTATTGAGCCAGGCAAAAGATGGCGCCAATGCACAATTTACCGAAGATGAAATAAAAGCAATTGTAACAGCAGCAAAAGATTATAATTTTAAAGTTGCCGCACATGCACACGGTGCCGAGGGAATAAAAAGGGCCATCCGTGGCGGCGTAAATTCTATTGAACATGGAACGTTTATGGATGATGAAGGCATTGCATTAATGAAGCAATATGGTACCTGGCTAGTTTCTACTATCACCGCAGGTAAATCAACCGCCGACAGTGCAAAAATTCCCGGCTATTATTCTGAAATTGTTACACCCAAAGCATTGGCAACAGGGCCACAAATACAAAATACTTTTGCTAAAGCATATAAGGCAGGTGTTAAAATTGCGTTTGGTACCGATGCAGGAGTATTTAAACACGGTTTAAACTGGTTGGAATTTGGTTACATGATTGAAGCTGGTATGCCACCAATGGAAGCCATAAAAGCAGCTACTATTAATGCGGCAGATTTATTAGGAATGAAAACACAATTGGGCAGTATTGAAATAAATAAACTGGCTGATATTATTGCTGTAGATGGCGATCCTTTAAAAGATGCGAAAGTATTTGGCAAAGTAGTTTTTGTAATGAAGGATGGTACAGTTTTTAAAAATGGTAAAGGGTAAGAATTTTTTTAAATTAAATTTCCTTACAAATTATTCCAGCTACAGTAAGAAGAACTATTAAGGCCTGTTATAAAAATCAACTTGCATAATAGATCTCCAGATTTTTATTATTCCTTTAAATCAAAGCATTATTAGAACCAATATTTAAATTTGTATTTTTCTATTATTCGTTTTTACGTCTGTACACATCTTTGTCTTGGCTACACCAATTTTGCCAGGTTACCTATAGATGACCAATATTAAAATTGCAACGTACAGACTGCTTAAAATCTTTGTATCTAATTCCGATAAGGTTAGCATAAAATAGGTATTTATTATTTTGCAGGTTTCAATCAACTAAAAACATTTCCCTGCCACTCATCCAAAAAAAAATTACAACGTTTTCTTTTAAGTAATTTTGATGTAATAAAAAACAGCAGAATAATTAATGAATTCATCAAAAATGGTGTGGTTGTACCCTACCCCAAAAATACTTATTGCAGTTAGTTTGTTTCTTTCAACTGGTTTAATGCAGTTAAATGCCCAGATTTTAATAAAAGGCAAAATTCTTTATGCTAAAGATGCCAGGCCAGCCGCTTTTGCATCTGTAAAATTAATAAACCATCCTGGTGGAAGTGTATCTGATGAGTTGGGTAATTTTAGATTGGTACTAAAGAGTATAAAACAAACAGATACCTTATTAATTTCTTCAGTAGGCTACGAAAATTTGAAAATTCCTGCGCAAAATGCAATCTTAAAATCTGAATTTATTTTGATGCAATCGGCCCAAATTCTTGAGTCTGTAACTGTAAAATCTTTTAGCCAGGAAGAAACAGTAGGTGATAAAAGCGAAATTGTTGGATATTACAGAAGCTGGAATACTGGAAACAAGGGTGGCGAAATTGGCCGCACTTTTTTAATGACACATAAAGAATACCAGGTTGCCAAAATAAGATTTAAAATTTACAATACCTGCGATACCTGTATTGTACGTCTGCATATAAGAGAAGTTATTGACGGCCATCCGGGCAAAGAGCTTGTGAGAGATTCTATTTCTAAAGTAATTAGAAAATCAACTGATGATGATAAGCCTTACGAAATTGATTTAAACAAATACAATATTATATTAAAGAACCAAAAATTATTTGTGGGTTTTGAAGTTGTAGGAAACTCCAAAGCCGATCATAATTCCTGTTCATTATCTTTTGTCGGTTCGGAGCCTGGCAGTTATTTTTATAAACCAACCAGGGAAGATTATTGGGGTTATATTGAAGACTATGCCATTTTTATGAAATTATTTTTAAAATATGATGATTAAGAATTTTTTATCCGAAAAAATAAATACACCTTATATTTTTTGGGAAGAGGTATAATTCTTAGAAACGCTGAACCATTTATAAAAACTGTACAGCTAAATTTTATGGAGAGAAAAGCCCTGCTCAAACTAATCAATGTGCATAATCCATCTCAAAATTTCCTTTAATCCTTTCTATCGAAGGATTAAAATAGCCAAACTTTAAATCAGGAAATTCTTCTCTTATTAATTCCATCATTTGTTTTACACCCATGCACTCCCCTGTTTCGGTTACGCCAATTTTACCGAGGTACCAATCGGGGTCAATATTAAAATTGCGCCATTGTATCATGCAGAGATCGGTTTCTTTTATAAGCTTGCGTAAGGCTTCGTATTCTTCAATGCTGTCCGTCATGCCGGGAAAAACAAAATAATTAATACTTGTCCACCCACCATAGCTGCGTACAATTTTTAAACTTTCTATCAAATCTTCAAACACATAATTATTGGGGCGGTAATACGGCGTGTAAATTTTTTCTCTTGCACTGTTAGTACTCACCCTCATGCTGTTTAATCCTGCTTCGCACAATGCTTTTACTGCATCGGGTTTGCTGCCGTTGGTGTTTATATTGATGCTGCCTTTTTGTGTATGTTTTCTTATTTCAATAATGGCTTCTCTTATGGTTTCCCACATCAGCAATGGTTCGCCTTCGCAGCCCTGGCCAAAACTTATTAAAGGAAAAGGCGCAGTTTCTAAATGCGGCACGGTGAATTCTGTAATTTCTTCGGCGGTGGGTTTAAAAGTTAAACGGTCTTGTGTGCTAATGATAGTTTCTTCCACCGGTTGAAAACTTATGCAACCAATACAATTGGCATTACATGCAGGTGACACCGGCACCGGGCACTCCCATCTTCCCAGTGATAAATTTCTTGCAGCCGGGCAAGTGTAAGTCATGCAGCAATTTTCCATTAAATGTTTTACTAAACGGTTGTGCGGATAAGTTTGCAATAAATGTTCCGCACCTTTATTTATCAGCTCATCATTATAGCCTTCGCTTTCTTGCCGCACATCTTTTTCAATACGCACTGCTGGCACATAAAATTTTTCATCTAACCAACCGGCAGCAGTGTAACAAAATAATGGTAATGTAGGTGCATCTTTTGCAGTTTCGTATGCGGCCATGTACAAGCCCGTATGTGCAGGAGGAATAAATGCGGCAACAGCCCATCCTTTTTCGCACAAACGCATGTCGCCGGTTTCTACATCAATACCAATGCCCCTGCGGCCGGGTAATTCGTATAAGTTACCGCCAGCCGGCAATTCAATCCAATCTTCAGTTGCAACGGGCATTGCATCCCAGCCGCTGCGGCCGGTTACATAAAGAGAAGTGTCTTCAAAAATATTTCCTTCGCCATCGGAGTATAAAATGTAGGGAGACTGCATTAATAGTAATTAAAAATGAATAATGAATAATGCTGGCTGATAGAAAATTATTCATTATCCATTACCCTATTATCCATTACAAAGATGCTTTTTGCAAAAATCGTCAATTTGCTCCAACTCATCAATTTTTAAATTTTTACGCAGGTTGAATTCAATCTTTTTATTCAGGAGGGTTTCGATGATGATGCTATGATATTTTGGGATGATGGTTTTTATTTCGTGCCAGCTTATTTCGGCATCTTTTACAAAATTGGGCACTGTAATGCCGGTTTGCCTTATATCCACGGCTTCGGAACGGATGACCCGCCACTCCCGGTAAAATAAAAATAAATACCCTGCCGATACCAGTAAATGCACAATACCCAACCAATTATGCCCGTCGGACATTAGGGTTAGCGAAATTCCAAAAAGGGTTAACACTTCAATCATACGGAAGATGAGGTTTAGCTTTGGCGCTTCAATCAAAAGAACCCCGCCTAAAAATACCAGCAAAAAAATATCAACCGCAATAACCATTTGCGTATAGCAAAGCAGTTTATTGCCATTATGTACCTGCAGTAAATGCAACGCATTAATTAAAATTATTGAAGCTGCTATAAAGTGAAGTACCCGGGCTGAACGTTTTAATAACTCAAAGGCCGGGTGTACAATCTGAAGGGAGTATTGGGTTGGCATAACAGTAAGTTTTTTTGTGAGATGCGGTGGATTGAAAATTCCATAAAGAAAGTTTAGAGGTTTAGGAGTTTAGAGGTTTAGGGTTTAGCTGTTGCTTGCAAAATTGGTTAAAAGTATTTTCATCAAAGGAAGTATTGGTATCTGCTATCTCCACCTGCAACAAATGGTTGTTTTTAAAATCTACAGATAGTAAATTATCTTTTAAAACTCCATTTTGTACAGCTGCCCAGGTATATGTTTTTTTAAATAAAGATCTGGTGATGATAATATTTTCTGCAGAAAAAATTGCTACGCTTTTCTTTTGCAAAATGAAGAAAGCAAAAATAATGGCGACGGTAACAATTACGGCAGGTAGCCATGCGGCAAGGGCTAACCAAAATAAAACCATCACTACAAATAATGCAAGCTGGTAATTCTTTTGTTTAAATTTATTTTTAAACAGATAAAAAACTGCTGAAATAACGAGGAAAGTAATAAGGGAAAATGCTGCAGTATTTTTTTGATAACTAATTGAAGCATTAACAGCTATTACAGCCGCTGCTATAAGATGCAAAAAAAATAAAAACCAAAAAAAAGAATTGAAGGCTTTTTGATTATTATCTTTTAACGTAAACACAAACTGATCCATTAATAAAGCATGTAGATTTATTATACCAAAAGGTCTCCTAAAAATTTAAGTGTATTTTCACTAATAAACCAATAAACAAATTAACTATTTAACCAGTTAACTATTAGCAGCCACCATCATATTACAAAGCTTAAACAAACACCTGGCACCCACATTCTCATCGTATTCGCTATGGCTTACACCCACTTCCACCAAATCAAAACCAACCATTTTTCTGCCGCTTTGTATTACTTTTTTAAACAGGTAAAAAATTTGTTCCGCCTCAAAGCCACCCTGTACCGGCGTACCTGTATGCGGACAAAGTTTTGGATCCAACCCATCAATATCAAAACTTATAAAAACATTTTGCGGCAGGTGGTTAATAATTTCATCAGCAATTACCTTCCAGGTTTCGCCATCGTACTGGCGTTCTTTTATATTTTTATCAAAGTAAGTAATAATTCTTTCGTTGCTGTTTATCATGTAATCAAATTCCTCATCACAAAAATCTCTTACACCAACCTGTACTAATTTTTTCAGTTGCGGTATTTCTTCCATTGCATTGTACATTACCGATGCATGCGAATATTTAAACCCTTCGTAGTTTTTTCTTAAATCGCAATGGGCATCAATATGCAAAATGCCAAAGTCTTCATATTTTTCTGCAATAGCTTTATAAAATCCAAAAGGTGTGCTGTGGTCGCCGCCCAGTAAACCCACTAATTTGCCCTGTGCCATCAGCTCTTTGGTTTGCTCGTAAACCCAGTTATTTAAAAACAGGCTGCCTTCATTAATTTCCCTCAGGGTTTTGCACATAAACTTGTTTTCCGAAACAATTTCTCCCTGTGCAATGTAGTTAATGTACAGCTCGGCTTCTTTACGCAGGTAATCACTTTTCATCAGCACTTTTTTATCGCTGGGCCTCAAATAAAATCCCTGTTTCCAAACATCCCGGTAATCAGGATCCAACAGATCTACCTGCAAACTTGCATTTAAAATATGCTCGGGAGCCCTTGCAGTGCCTGCGGTGTAGCTAACAGTAACTTCCCATGGTACGGGTA
This sequence comes from Ferruginibacter sp., assembly GCF_031391665.1. Classification (GTDB taxonomy): domain Bacteria; phylum Bacteroidota; class Bacteroidia; order Chitinophagales; family Chitinophagaceae; genus Ferruginibacter. Next base: position 27,679 of record NZ_JANMUN010000010.1, on the reverse strand, counting down.
AAATAACCAGCCTGGCATCTTCTTCCGGAAAAGGTAAACTGAATATATTATTGTTGGGGTTTCCAACGGCATTAGCATCAAACTTAGAGAGATCTGTCATTACGAAATATTAAAAAGGATTGCAAAGATAGTTGACATTATTACAAATTAAGTTGCATGTGAAAAAACACTTAACATTAACGTAAGGGCCAGCAGTTTTGTTATACCTTTGCACCGAAATTTCAGACTATGAAGAAAACACATATTTTTATTTTAGTTGGCATTGCAGTTTTAATAGTTGCACTCATCATTTTTGGCTTTCCCTCTTCCGATTTTTCTACTTATGATACCATAAGTTCGGCAAAAAGCAAGCAGGGCAAATACGTTCATCTTATTGCTAAACTAGATAAATCGCAACCTATTGAATACGACGCTGTAAAAAACCCCAATTATTTAACGTTTAGTATTATTGACAGTTTGGGTTCGCAAACAAAAGTAGTTTATCACAACAGCAAACCAACTGAGCTGGAGCAAAGCGAAAGAGTAGTGCTGCAGGGCAAAATGCAGGGAGATGTTTTTGAATGCCAGACCATTACTTTAAAGTGCCCGAGTAAATATAAAGATGATAAGAAGCAGATGGAGAAATCTGTTGTAGCCGGCGGTGAATCAAACACTACTGCACCTGCAAACGAAACTAATACTTACCAAAGCAAAGATTCTGCTGTAAAAAAGTAAAATCTTTTTTAGAAAAGAGAAAATACAATTATGGAATTTATAGGAGAGCATTTAATGCCTGGAAAAATTGGACATTTTTTTGTAATACTTGCGTTTATCGCTTCGCTAATTTCAACTATCGCTTATTTTAATGCTTCAAGAATAAAAGATCTTACCGAAAAACAATCCTGGATCCGTTTTGCAAGAATTGCTTTTATCACTCAAGTTGTTTCTGTATTAATTATTTTCTCTGTAATATTTTATATCTGCTCCAACCATTATTTTGAGTACATGTATGCCTACAAGCATGCCTCAAAAGAATTAGATCCCAAATTTTTATTAGCATGCATCTGGGAAGGCCAGGAAGGCAGTTTTTTATTATGGACAATATGGCACAGCATATTGGGCATTTTTATTATTGCAAGAAGTAAAAGCCCTTTGCTAAATGGATGGGAAGCTCCGGTAATGACGGTGATAAGTTTAGCACAGTTTTTTTTAGGCATGATGATTTTGGGCATTTATGTTTTTGGTGTAAAAATTGGTACCAGCGCTTTTACATTAACCCGTAACGAAATTGCAGGACCAATTTTCAGTCAGCCCAATTACTTAAGTTTTTTAACAGATGGTGTTGGACTTAATGTTTTACTCCGCAATTACTGGATGGTAATTCATCCGCCGGTTTTATTTTTAGGTTTTGCAAGCACCATAATTCCTTTTGCATTTGCTTATGCAGGCATACAAACCAAACGCTTTGGCGATTGGGTAAAACCTGCATTACCCTTTGCATTATTCAGCGCCTGTGTTTTAGGTGTGGGTATTATGATGGGTGGAAAATGGGCTTACGAATCTTTATCGTTTGGCGGTTACTGGGCATGGGATCCGGTAGAGAATGCATCGCTTGTACCATGGCTTGTTTTAATTGCAGGGTTGCATACCATGGTAATTTATAAAGCAACAGGCCATAGTTTACGTGCCAGTTATTTGTTTGCATTTTTAACTTTTATATTTATTTTATATTCTACTTTTTTAACCCGTACAGGAGTTTTATCAGATACATCGGTACATGCATTTACAATTAATGAAGAAACAAAAGTTGTTACGTATTCAATGCTTTTAGCTTTGCTGGCTGCATTTACAGTACCTGCTCTTGTTTTGTTCTTTATCAACTACAAAAAAATCCCTTCTATCAATACCGAAGAAAGAATTGACTCCCGTGAATTCTGGATGTTCATCGGTGCAGTTGTTTTCTTTTTATCAGCATTATTTATAAGCGCAAAAACATCGGTACCGGTTTTCAATGCAATTTTTAATACCAAACTGGCGCCGCCTGAAGATGTGGAATTTTCTTACAACAAAGTAATGGTGCTGGTAGCTTTTATTATTGGTTTATTAACTGCCATCACTCAATATTTTAAATACAAAAGCACGCCATCAAAATATATTTTTAAAAAGATTGCAGTACCTACATTTATTGCAGCAGTAATTACTGCCGCTTTGGCCATTTTTTATCCCATAACTTATTATGCAAAAGGGGCAGGGTTTTTAGGCGCTGTTTATATTGCTTTGTTTGCATCCATTTATGCAGTAGTTGCCAATGCAGCTTATATATGGACGGGATTAAACGGAAAATTAAAAGCGGCCGGTGCTTCTATTGCTCATTTGGGTTTTGCAATAATGATCCTGGGTATGTTAATTTCTTCGGGCAATAAAAAAACTATCAGCGATAACAGGGTAACGGGGATTAATATCCCATTTGGAAAAGACAGTAAAGAAAATCCTTTGGAAAATTTAACGATGTTAAGGGATGTGCCTACAAGAATGCTGGATTACAATGTTACTTACAGCGGCGACTCTGCCGGTAATGAAAAAGGAAGGCAATTTTATAAACTGATGTTCACCAAAAAAGACAGCAGCGAAAAATTTGAGTTAACACCTGATGTGTATGTGGGCAAAGAAGAATTAAAAAGCAGTAATCCCAGTACTAAACGTTATTTAACAAAAGATATTTACAGTTATATATCCAGCATAAACCCTGAAAGTAACAGAACAGATACCGCACAATTTGTTATTAAAGAAATTGCTGAAGGCGATACGGCTTATTACAGTAAAGGTTATTTAATTTTAAACGAGGTGGTAAAAAATCCAAATAACGATAAGTTTCATTTTACACAAAATGACGCTGCATTGATGGCGGATATTACACTGGTAACTCAAGACAGTATGCGCTATAAAGCCTATCCGTTAATTCAGATTGATATGCAAACACAAAATGCCATTCAAATTGATGATACTGTTTATGCTCAAAATGTATATCTAAAATTTGCCGGTGTGGCAGATGGGCAAAAAGTAAAAATTGGTATTAAAGAATCTGAAAAAATTATAGATTTTGTAACCATTAAAGCTTATCTCTTTCCTTATATTAATTTAGTTTGGCTGGGCTTACTGGTAATGGCTATTGGCCTTGTAATGAGTATGATTAAGAGGGCGAAACTTTCTCCTGCGCTTGCAGCAGCGTCATTAATTTTTACAGCCATTGCATTATTTTATATGTTTTTTATGGCGGGTGGGTAATTAATAAATATTTATACCAGAAATAATTTTCTCTTATAAATGTGCGGCAATTTCTTTTTCATCCACTACCCCATCTTTGCGCCATACCTGTTTGCCATCTTTAAAAATAATAAATACCGGTAGTTGTGTTACTTTATATTCTTTTAAAATGGCCTCATCATTTCCACCATCAACTTTTACCAAGCTAAACTTTCCTGCATTATTTTTTTGAAGACTTTGTAAAACCGGTTCCATCTTTTTGCATGGTGGGCACCACTCCGCACCAAAATCTACCAATACTGTTTTAGATGAATTGATAGCCGCATTAAAATTTTCTAATGAAAAAGGCATTTTTGCAGTGCTCACACCTTCTAAATTTTTATTACCGGCTTTCCATGCATTAATACCACCCTGCAGTTCGTACACATTTTCAAAACCCATTGCCCTCATTTTTTGTCCTGCTGCTGCACTTCTTCCACCGGCCAGGCAATACACATACACCGGTTTATTTTTATCTACATAACTAATTCTTCTTTCAAATTCAGTGGCATCATTCCAGTTGGCCAGCAAAGTATTTTTTATATGGCCGCCTGCATATTCACCCGGTGTTCTTACATCTAAAATTTGTACCGAATCTTTCGCAACAGCTTTTTCAAATTCATCTGCAGTTAAATTAGTTTTTGTTTGTGCGGTACAACTGAATAAAATCAATGTAAAGAGGGAAACATAAACTATCCGGCATGAGTATTTCATAAAATATAATTTGCTGTAAAATTACTTTATTAATTCTTTTAAATCCATTTCGCTAACAGTTAATAAATTTACTTTTGGTAATCTTTTAGTTAATTCTCTCCAGTTGGCATCCTGTTTATAAATTTTTTGCAACATTATGCCTGCTTCTTTTACTTTTTTATTATTAGCAAGAGTTATTGCTGTCCAATACTGCATTTCTAAATTTTTAGGAAACATTTTCATAGCTGCACCATATTCTTCCATAGCCAATTTCATATCATTTTTTTCTGTAGCTAAATCGCCTTTGTCCATATGCTCGTAAGCCCTGAATAACTTTAACAATCTTTCCATTTCTACCAATGGCAGATCATTATCATCAACACGTAAATCAATTAAACGGTCGATCCATATTTGCCCTGTACTTTTACCGGCAACCACTAATATTGCTGCAGATTGTTTACCACGTATATCGCCACCAACTGCCTGTGCTGCCTGCAACGCTATTAAAATTCTTTCGGCAAGTGGCTTTCCTTCGCTGGCCTCAAAAGCTTTTGCCATTGCCGGGCAAACTTTATTATTCAGCATCATATTACTTTGCACCGAAAAATTTTTGCTTACAATTTGGGATGCATAATCAATGCAATTTTTTCCGGTGTGTGCATTTACATTTCCATTGGTATCAATCATGGCAACCTGCCTCACTTCCCTTCCTTCATCCTGAGCTAATAATTCCTGCAATGCTTCGGGTGCAGTTTTACCACTTTTAATTAATGCCAATCCTTTGGGACCATAACTTTTGTTTACAAAAGATTGTGTGGCTACAACGCCAACACCAGCTTCGCCCCAGGGAACGGCCGTGCCTACACTAAACCAGTGGCTTTGCACACCAACAGCCATCTCACCAGTTTTAGCATCCCTCGCCACAATAGAAAATGTATGTGCTAAGCCTTCTTCTTTTTTAAAAAACTGAGCCAACAAAATATTACCTGCAAAAACAAATAAAGCAGTAAAGAAAAATATCTTCTTCATAAATTAATTTTGATAATAAAGCTACAAACAAAAAGCCATCCCAAATAAATGGGATGGCTTATAAAAATTATATGGAATCAAATTACATTGGAGAAAGGTATTGTGCATAAGCATAACCTTCTTCGCCATCGGCAGTTCTTACTTTCCACCAGCTGTCATCAGTTTTTTCAACCAATGTTACCACTTCGTCGTGTGCCGCTTTACCTACAATGGCACCATCAGTACTTGGAGTACTTCTGATATTTAAGTTGGTAGAATCTGTTGTTACTTTTAATTGTGCACCAGCATCAGCTTTAATATCTACATTCATCATTAAATCGCCGCTTGCCATGTTAGGATCAATTTTATCGTACAATGCCCATAGTGTATCGTAATCGGCAGTGCTTTTTGCAGTACCGCTTACATGTAATACGCCATCTTTTTCTGCTACAGCTAAGTTTGCTACACCTGCAGTTGTTGCAGCCTGTATTAACTCTGCATATTTATCTTGTAAAGCCATTTTGTTTGTTTTAGTTGTGATTTTTTAATTATTTTTTATCCATCAATTTGCTAACGTCCGACATTACTTTTGCAGAGGCAAGCATTTGCATAATTTTAATTCTGTCTGCTTTAGATACCGATCCGGCAAGTACTGCTTTGTCACCTTCAAAAGTAACCGTAACACCTTTAATATCTTTTAAACCATCAGTAACTTTTTGCTGTGTTGCTGCATCCATAACAGTTGTCATAGAAGCTGGCGGCGGTGGCGGCGGTGGTGCTACTGTGCAATTATTTACAACAGATTTTACACCTTTAATTGCACCAATAGTTTTTTCGCACATTGCTTTGCAGGCATCATCTTTACAAACACCACTGATGGTTGCTATTCCGTCTTTTACTTCTACAGTAGTACCGGTCATCATTGCATCAGCCTTAATTGCTGCTTCGATAGAAGCTTTAATATCTGCATCTTTTGGTTTGCAGCTTACAAAAAACAGCGTTGCTGATACAGCAACCACCATTAATAATTTAATCAGTTTCATCTTTAAGAGTTTTTTTGTTTTTAATAATTATCAAAGAAAGTGAAAAATAAATTGATTACTCAAAATTACTTTAAACATTTTCCATTGGTTTATACAGACTTTGTTTTTTTGTAACGGGTTGCATGTTGTTAAAATTATAAACAGCCTAATCTTCCGCCATCAACCGGTAAGTTTATTCCATTAATGTATGATGCCGCCGGCGAGCATAAAAATGCAACCGCTGCACCAAACTCTTCTGGCTTTCCAATTCTGCCTGCAGGTATTTCTGCTTCTAATGCTGCCAAAACCTGTTCTTCAGTTTTACCGGTGTCACCGGCTTTTTTTGCAATCACGTAATCGGCCCTGCTGGTTTTTGTAAAGCCGGGTAATACATTATTTACTGTAATGCCAAACGGGCCAAGCTCTGTTGCCAAAGTTTTTGCCCAGGCCGCCACAGCGCCACGTATGGTATTACTAACGCCCAAACCGGCAAGTGGTATTTTTACCGAGGTGGAAATGATGTTTATGATCCTGCCAAAACCCACAAGTTTCATGCCCGGTACAACAGCAAGGGTTAAATTATGGTTGTTGATAAGATGATTATTGAAAGCCAGTAAAAAATCTTCGGGTGCAGCATTTAAGGCTGTGCCACCTGCTGGTCCGCCGGTATTATTTACTAAAATGTGAATGGTATTATGCTGCACAAATTCATCAATAACATTTTTTACCAATAACGTATCACCAAAATCTGCCACCAAATACCGGTGGTTTTGCTGGGCATTTTTGGGTAAAGATTTTAGGGCTTCAATTAATTTGGCTTCATTTCTTGCCAGTAAAACAATATTGCAGCCCAGCAAAGCCAGTTCCACAGCGCTTGCATAGCCCAACCCTTGTGTGCTGCCACAAACCAAAGCGGTTTTCCCCGAAAGATCAAGATTCATTTTTTTTATTTTGGATAAAGCTAAATAATTTTATTTTTTCTCACATTTATTTGTTTGATGTGGATAATTCGTTACGCCTGAAAATGCCTTCATTCCGCTATATTCGCAGCGCTGAAACAGAAAACTAATGGCAGAAAAAGATTTATTTGATTATACCGAAGACTCCATAAAAAGTTTAGACTGGAAGGAGCATATTCGTTTGCGGCCCGGTATGTACATTGGCAAATTAGGCGATGGCAGCAGCCCCGATGATGGCATTTATGTGCTGATAAAAGAAGTGGTGGATAACTGCATTGATGAACATACGATGGGTTATGGCAAACATGTGGATGTAAATATTGATGGCAAAACCATTACTGTAAGAGACTATGGCCGAGGCATTCCGCTCGGTAAAGTGGTGGATGTTGTTAGTAAAATAAATACCGGTGCTAAATACGACAGTAAGGCATTTCAAAAAAGTGTGGGTTTAAATGGCGTAGGTACAAAAGCAGTAAATGCTTTAAGCAATTATTTTAAAGTAACGGCTTACCGTGAAGGCAAAGAAAAAACTGCGGAGTTTGAAAGAGGTGTTTTAAAAAAAGATCATAAAGAAGCAGCAACAAAAGAAGATAACGGCACCTTTGTAGAATTTATTCCTGATGACCAGATTTTTAAAAATTTTCATTTTGTACAGGAATATTTGGATAACCAGTTTTGGAATTACTGTTATTTAAATGCAGGGCTGGTAATGAATTTAAATGGCAAACGCTATGTAAGTAAAAATGGTTTGCTCGATTTATTGCAGCGTAAAACCAATGCCGATGAAATCCGATACCCCATCATTCATTTAAAAGGAGAAGATATTGAAGTAGCCATTACACACGAAGGCACTTATGGCGAAGAATATTACAGTTTTGTAAACGGGCAATTTACCACACAGGGCGGAACGCATTTGGCCGCTTTTAGAGAAGGCTATATAAAAACCATTCGTGATTTTTTTAAAAAAGATTATGATGCTGCCGATATACGCGGCAGTATTTGTACAGCCATAAGTGTTCGTGTACAGGAACCTGTTTTTGAAAGCCAGACCAAAACAAAACTCGGTTCACTAAATGTGTATGAAGGCGGGCCCAGCATGAAAAATTTTATTGGCGATTTTTTGGGTAAAGAATTAGATAATTATTTACACCGCAACCCTGCTACTGCCGAAGCTTTAAAAAAACGTATTGAACAAAACGAACGAGAACGTAAAGAATTATCGGGCATTCGCAAACTGGCCAACGAAAGAGCAAAAAAAGCCAACCTGCATAATAAAAAATTAAGAGATTGTAAATTTCATTACAACGACGAACCGAGTGGCAAAGACAAAGACAGCATTATAGAAAAACAAAAAGAGAGTACCATTTTTATTACAGAAGGCGACAGTGCCAGCGGCAGTATTACCAAAGCAAGAAATGTAAATACGCAGGCAGTTTTTAGTTTACGGGGTAAACCTTTAAACTGTTTCAGCCTTACTAAAAAAGTGGTGTACGAAAATGAAGAATTTAATTTACTGCAGCATGCTTTAAATATTGAAGACGGTTACGAAAACCTTCGCTATAATAATATTGTATTTGCAACTGATGCCGATGTGGATGGTTTGCACATCCGTTTATTACTGATGACTTTCTTTTTACAATTTTTTCCTGACTTAGTTAAGAATGGCCATGTTTATATTTTAGAAACACCATTGTTTCGTGTAAGAAATAAACAGGAAACTATTTATTGCTACGATGAAACAGAAAAACAAAATGCTGTAAAAAAATTAGGAACAAAACCAGAGATAACCAGGTTTAAAGGTTTGGGAGAAATTAGCCCCGATGAGTTTGCAAAATTTATTGGCAACGATATGAAACTGCAACCGGTTATGCTTTTACCCGAAACACATATTCAGCAATTGCTGGAATATTACATGGGAAAAAACACACCATCACGCCAGGAATTTATTATTGATAATTTACAGGTGGAATTAGATTTGGCCGAAGAAATAAAATAACCGGATGTTTGAATTTCATGGTGATAGAAAAAGATATTTTGAGATACAGGTGGAGAACACCCGTAAATATGTAATTCCGTTTATTGAAAATTATAAACCCATAGTTGCTGGAACAAGAGTTTTAGAAATTGGCTGTGGCGAAGCTGGCGTATTAAAAGCATTTACAGATAAATGTTGCATTGGTGTAGGAGTAGAATTGGATGAACCAAGATTAGTAATGGCAAGAGAATGGATGCAGGAAGAATTAAACGCTCAAAAAATTTCCTTCATCAGTAAAGATATTTACAAAGTAAATATTGAAGAAGAATTAAAAGGGAAGTTCGACATCATTATTTTAAAAGATGTTATTGAACACATTCACGATCAGCCAAAATTAATTGCGTGGATGAAAAGTTTTTTGAATAAAGACGGTGTAATATTTTTTGGTTTTCCACCATGGCAAATGCCATTTGGCGGACACCAGCAAATAATGAAAGGCAAGTTTTTAAGCAAGTTGCCCTGGTTTCACTTATTACCGGCTGTTATCTATAAAGCAATATTAAAAACCGGGAAAGAAAATGTGGCTGTAATGATGGAGATAAAAGAAACCGGTATTTCAATTGAACGCTTTGAAAAAATTGTTGGTGAAACCGGGTATAAAGTGGTAAACAAAACACATTACTTAATTAACCCTATTTACGAATATAAATTTGGCTGGAAACCTAAAAAACAAAACGGATTAATAAAATCAATACCATGGGTACGTAATTTTTTTACTACCTGTGTGTACTATTTAATTACTCCAAATTAAAATTTTAAAAAAGAACTGCTATAATGATACACATAGTTTTTAACGAGCCGGATATAAAAGTATTGCAGCAGGCAATTGAACTGGATGAAAGTTTACAGGGAGAAGTGATACAAATTAAAGATGATTATGCCGTTGGGCCTTTAAATAATATTTATTTGGGAGAAGGCATTGACCAACGCAGGCAATGGTGGCGTGAGGTACTTACCGGTGGCGATGGCGATAGCAAAGTGGATTCCGGCGAAGTGGACGATTATAAAACCGCAGCTGAATTAGTAGGAACCATGCGCAGGGATGAAAATGAGATCATCTGGATATGGGTCGCACAAAACAAACATGATGTTAGCGGCTACTACTGGCTGTTAAACTATATGAAAGAATTTCAGGGCAGGGTTTTTATTTTGTATTTAAACAATCTTCCTTTCATCAATGAAAAAGGAAATATTTTTTATCCTAACTGGATAAGTGAAATACCGGCTAAGGAATTTTTAAAGGCAAAAAAATTAGCCAGGGAAATTACCCTGAGCGAATTTGAAGTGGATCCCGATGAGTGGACAAAAATATGTGACGAAAACGGCGGGGTTCGTTTACTGGAAGGGGGTAAAAAATTAAAAAGCGAAGATTATGATTTTTATGATGCTGAATTAAAAAAACAGGTAACCGGCGATTGGCAGAAGGCTTCAAAAATTATTCATCATTTTTTAAGCAAAGCAAAACACACCACCGGCGATATGTATTTATTGTGGCGTTTAAAAACAATGATAGCAAATGAAATGTTTGATGTGCAGGGCAAAATTGCCAACATGAAAGATTTTGAAGTGAAGGCCCCCTCCCGATAAGGATCGGGATAAATTACGTGGGAACTGGGTATCCACAAATTTGAATAACATTAATATACTCAAAAAGCTTTTTAAAGAAAACTGTTTGAGAAAAATTATAAACTTTAAAACTAAGTTCCCCTTTAGGTTCCTGCAAAGGAACGAACAGGGTTCTAGGGCATGGCAAAAGCAAACAAAGAAGAATACATTCATGTAGATAATGGCATTGGCGGCCAGTACAAAACCTGGTTTTTAGATTATGCCAGTTATGTAATATTGGAACGGGCTGTACCTGCTATCGAAGACGGATTAAAACCGGTACAAAGAAGAATCCTTCACGCCATGAAGGAAATGGACGATGGCCGTTTTAATAAAGTGGCTAACATCATTGGGCAAAGTATGCAGTACCATCCGCACGGCGATGCAAGTATTGGTGATGCATTGGTAAACCTGGGACAAAAAGATTTATTAATAGAAACACAGGGAAACTGGGGCGATGTAAGAACAGGCGACGATGCCGCAGCACCACGTTATATAGAAGCAAGGTTGAGCAAGTTTGCTTTAGAAGTTGCGTTTAATGCAAAAACAACAGACTGGGCTTTAAGTTATGATGGCAGAAAAAATGAACCGGTAACATTACCGATGAAATTTCCTTTGCTGCTGGCACAAGGCGCAGAAGGTATTGCAGTAGGCCTGGCAACAAAAATTTTACCACATAACTTTTGCGAATTAATTGAGGCCTCTATAAAATATTTAAGAGGAAAGAAATTTGAGATACTCCCAGATTTTCAAACGGGCGGCACCATGGATGCCAGTAATTACGGCGATGGAAAACGTGGCGGCAAAATAAGGGTAAGGGCAATTATAGAAGAGCAGGATAAAAAAACATTGGTTATAAAAAGTGTTCCCTTTGGCGTTACTACCACGCAGTTGATGGAAAGTATTGTAAAAGCTACGGATGCAGGAAAAATAAAAATTAAAAAAGTTACGGATCATACAGCAGCAGCAGTAGAAGTTATTATTGAGCTGGCACCGGGCATTTCTCCCGACATTACTATTGATGCATTGTATGCATTTACCGATTGTGAAGTAAGCATCTCTCCTAACTGCTGTGTAATTGTAAAAGATAAACCACAGTTTTTAGGCGTAAAAGAATTATTGCAAATTGCTACTGACAATACCAAAGATTTATTATTGAAAGAACTGCAGATAAAATTAGCAGAGCTGCAGGAAAAATGGCATTACACTTCTTTAGAAAAAATATTTTTTGAAGAAAAGATTTATAAAGAACTGGAAAAGAAACATGAAACCTGGGATAAAGTTTTATCGGCAATTGATACTGCTTTTAATCCTTTTAAAAAATTATTGAAGAGAGATATTACCAGGGAAGATATTGTAAAACTTACTGAAAAACCTGTTCGCCGCATTTACAGGCTAGATATTGATGAACTGAACGAACAGATAAAAGGTTTGGAAGGAGATATTAAACAGGTTAAAAATGATATTGCCAACCTAACTGATTTTGCAGTAGCATACTATGAAAACCTGTTGAAAAAATATGGTAAAAGCAGAGAGCGTAAAACCGAAATTAAATTATTTGATACCATCCAGGCAAAGTCGGTAGCAATTGCAAACGCTAAGTTGTACGCCAATTTTGCTGATGGGTTTATTGGTACCGGTTTAAAGAAAGATGAACTGGTGGCAGAAGTATCCGACCTGGATGATATTATAGCTTTTACCAAAGGCGGCATAATGAAAGTGGTAAAAGTATCTGACAAAGTTTTTATTGGCAAAGATATTTTGCATGTAGCGGTGTGACAACAATGATGGACGCACTACTTACAATATGATTTATGTAGATGCTAAAACCAGTGTGAGTTATGCTAAACGGTTTAATGTATCAGGCGTTACAAGAGATAAAGAATACGATTTAACAAAGGGCTCCGAAAAAAGCCGGGTGCATTATTTTACTGCCAATGCTAACGGCGAGGCCGAAGTAGTAAAAATTATTTTAAGCCCTAACTGCAGTGCAAAGAAAAAAGAGTTTGATTTTTATTTTGAAGAACAGGAAATAAAAGGTCGCAGCAGTATTGGAAATATTGTAACTAAATATCCTATAAAATCGGTGAAGTTTAAAGAGGCTGGTAAATCGACACTTGATGCAAAAAAGCTGTGGTTCGATAATAAGTTTGGAAGATTAAATACAGAAGAAAAAGGAGAATACCTGGGTAAATTTGATGCTGAAGACAGAATAGTGATTATGTACAATGATGGTAATTACGAAATTACCGATCAGGAATTAACGCAGCGTTTTGATCCGGAAAAAGTGTTACTGATGGAAAAATTTAATCCTGGTAAAATTGTAACGGCTGTATATCTTGATAATGAAAAATTGCAGTACAACATCAAACGTTTTAAAATAGAAACCACTACCCTGCACAGCAAATTCTTTTTTATTAAAGAAGGAAAAGATAACCGGCTTGAAATGGTAAGCACCGATGCTGAACCAATTTTAGTAGTACAAAGTGGCCGTGGCCAAATGGTACGAAAAGCAAAATTTAAAGTTATTAAGCTGGTAGAGGTAATGGGCTGGAAAGCTGTTGGTGCAAAACTTACAGAGTTTAGTAAAAGTGTAGAAATGGAATGGGAAAAGAAAGATGACAAAGAAAATGTACAACCCGAATTGTTCGAATAAGCAGCAGAGCTTCACATAATATCCATAAAATCTGTCTCAAAAAATTAATTATCCTCCAAGGGTATGCAGTAATTTTACTGCATACCTGCGCATAAACCCTTAATGTTAATATTTCCTTAAGAATTATAACGTTTACAGGAAATAAAAACCAACATCTCCCCGTTATCTGCTTACCCTTTACTCAAAAATCAAGGCAAAATATATTGTGAATTTCAATTCAAATTGGTTGCCTATGAAAAAGTATTTACTTTCTCTTATTTTATTGTTCTCTTTAAACGCTTCGGCGCAGAAACTTACCGTTGTGAAATCGTCGGTTTCTCAAAACACTAAATGGGATGAACAGGAACCATTTACGAACGGTTATGCAAGGGTTTTACAAAACAATAAATTCTCCTTTATAAACAAAGCAGGAAATCTCATCACTGCAGTGGAATTTGATGCGGCACGAAATTTCAGCAATCATCTTGCCGCTGTAAAAAAAGATAACAAATGGGGATTTATCAATGAATCAGGAAAATTAATTATCCCTTTCAAATACGAAATTGCTTTTGATTTTAAAGAAAATGTTACTGCAGTATTCGGCAATAAAAAATGGTGGCTCATCAACACTAAAGCAGAAATAATAAAAGCCTTAGACATTTCTATTTTTTATGGTTTTAATAAAGGCATTGCAAAAATTGATAAGGGTGGAAGATCGGGTAGCATGAATTTAAGTGGTGAAATTATTTTTGATAAAATACAAAATAATTCTTCTTCAAAAAAAGCAATGTCTTATACACCACAATCACCCAATGGGGTTAATGCTATTTCCATTTGTCCCGAAAATATAGATTTTGAATATGGCTCTTTTTTTAACTGGAAATGTTATACCGGCCAGGTAGATTCTGTAGGCACTACAAATGTTATTACAGTAACCCCATCGCCGCCAACACCCAACCGGCATACTATTTATAATAAAATACTTCCTTCACCACTCGATCCGTTTGGTTTATTTCCTGTTAACCCTCCCGACGGCAGTAATTTTGCATTACGGCTCGGCAATACCGTTATCGGTGCACAGGCGGAGAGAGTACGATATACTATTAACGTTCCGGCTTTAGATTCTAATTTCTCAATAAAATATGACTACGCCGTTGTATTTGAAGACCCTGGCCATACTGTATGGACACAACCACGTTTCCAGGTAAATGTTTTCGACTCTGCCGCTAACGCTTATGTTGATTGTGCATCTTTTGAATATATTTCCACATCCAACCTTCCTGGATTTACAAGGTCAGTTGTTGATACCGGAGTTATGTACAAACCATGGTCCACAGTATTTTTAAGTTTAAGAGGCTATGCAGGAAAAACTATGTACCTGGAATTTACCAATGCCGATTGCGTACGAAGGGGCCATTGGGGATATTCTTACATAGATGTAGAAAAGCCGTGTGGCCAGGCAGTAGAAATGCAATATGATTGTACTGCTCCAAATATTACTACTTTAACCGGCCCTCAGGGTTTTGAATTTTATAATTGGTGGGATCAAACCTTTGGAACATTATTAGGAACAGGGCAACAAATTATTTTAAACCCCGGCCCAGCTATTAACACCACTATTTGGTTAGAGATGATTCCCTTTAATAATTTTGGTTGTTTAGATACAATACCTGTAAAAATTACAGGAGAGTTTACTGCCGATTTCAGCTCTTCAGATACAACAGCGATTTGTGCACCGCATACTTTTACATTTTATAACCGCAATCTTCCTTCTTTATCTGCTGTATGGGATTTTGGCGATGGTACTACCGGTACAGGAGATACTGTAACACATACTTATTTACTGCCCGGTAATTATATTGTACGTTTAAATGTTGCCCTGGCTGGTGGCTGTAATGGAGTTGCAGAGAAATTAGTTTCTGTTGTACAGCCTGTCGGAAGTTTTTCTTTTTCTGGAGGGTCATTTTGTAATAATACAACTGTTCAGTTTAATGCTGTTACCGGTAATGCAGATACTTTAATATGGAATTTTGGTGATGGCGTAATTTTCCAAACTACGCAATCATCAATCAGTCATACTTACAATACTGCCGGTATATTTATTCCCACCCTCACATTAAAATCAGCTAAAGGATGCGAAACTTTACTTCCTGCAAACGACACTATAACAATTGAAATAATTAAATCTGGATTTATTAATGATGAAATAAAAGTTTGTGGCAGTACAACATTAAATTTTACCGATACTTCTTCTGCATATTTTGGTATTGCATCACGGCAATGGAATTTTGGAGATGGAAATACGGGCAGTGGTATAAACGTTAGCCATACTTATACCACTACTGGAACTTACAATGTTCGTTTAATTGTAACCGGTACAAGTGGCTGTATAGATACTGTTATAAAACCCATTTATGTTAAGGTCAATAATTTTCCTGTCGCAGTTATAGTGGGTGATACAGTCCAATGCCAGTCGGTCCCTGTAACTTTTAACAGTGTTATTGCATCGGCTGATACGATTAATTATTACAGCTGGACAACTTCCAATGGATTTAGCGGATCAGGTAATTCTCTTACACTTACTTTTAATACACCGGGCAATTATACTATACAATTAATTACCCGTACTGTTAATGGGTGTGCTGATACAGCATTACATCAAATAATTATTAATCCAACACCAAATGTTGCACAGCCGCCGGGGCAAATTTTATGTAATGGAGATTTTACATCACCGATAAATTTTTCTGGTTCGATAAGCGGAACAATTTATAACTGGACAAACACTGCACCAATTATAGGACTTGCTGCAAACGGTACGGGAAACATTGCTTCTTTTCAGGCATCAAGCAATGGGGCATCTGTTGCAAATGCAGGTATCACTGTAACTCCAACAGCAAACGGTTGTCCCGGGCCTTCAAAAGTATTTGTAATAACGGTTAATCCAACCCCCAATGTTGCACAGCCTGCCGATCAAATGCTGTGTAATAACAGTAATACCAATGCCATTACATTTACGGGTACTGTAACAGGAACAATTTATAACTGGACAAATAATAATACCGCCATTGGATTAGCAGCAAACGGCGCAGGAAATATTCCATCATTTACTGCAACCAGCAATGGTGCAAATATTTCTACGGCAACAATTACAGTAACACCTGTTGTAAATGGTTGCCCCGGATCACCAAAAATATTTACCATAACTGTTAACCCTACACCAGATGTTGTGCAACCTGCAGATCAAATTTTGTGCAGTAACAACAATACGGCAGCAATTACATTTAATGGAGCAGTAAGTGGCACAACTTACAATTGGACAAATAATAATACTGCAATTGGATTAGCGGCTAACGGTTCAGGAAATATCCCTTCATTCAATGCAACCAGCAATGGTGTTAATACCGCAGTGGCTAGTATTACAGTTACACCAATTGTAAATGGTTGTCCCGGTTCAACAAAGATATTTACAATAACGGTTAATCCGGTGCCTGATGTTGCTCAACCAACAGATCAAATTTTATGCGATAACAATAACACTGCCGCAATTACATTTAATGGCGCAGTAAACGGTACCACTTATAACTGGACAAATAATAATACTGCAATAGGATTAGCAGCAAGTGGTTCAGGAAATATTTCTTCTTTTACAGCAACCAGTAATGGTGCAAATATTGCAGTGGCCACTATTACAGTTACACCGATTGTAAACGGTTGTCCCGGTTCGCCAAAAACATTTTCAATAACTGTTAACCCTGCACCCGGTGTTGCCCAACCAGCCGATCAATCATTGTGCAGAGGAAATTTTACTAACGCAATAAATTTTTCAGGCCCGGTTGCATCAACTGTTTATAGCTGGACAAACACAGCGCCTTCCATTGGACTTGCTGCAAATGGTACGGGAAATATTCCATCATTTCAGTCATCTACCAATGGAAATACAGTTACAACTGCAACCATTACCGTTACACCATCTGCCAATGGGTGTCCTGCGGCTTCAAAAACATTTTTAATAACGGTTAATCCAATTGCAGATGTTGCACAGCCATCTGGACAGGCATTATGCAATGGCGCAACAGTTAATGCCATTTCATTTACAGGCAATGTTTCAGGTACTTCGTTTAGCTGGACAAATAATAATACTGCGATTGGTTTAGCCAGCTCCGGTAGTGGTAATATAAATTCTTTTGTAGGAGTAAATAATACAGCAGCTCCAATTACGGCAACTGTAACAGTAAGTGCAACATCTGCAATGTGCAACGGCCCTGCTAAAACTTTCGATATAATTATCAACCCTACCCCAAAAGTTGATGCAAAAAATAATGCAGTAGTTTGCTTGGGTAATACGGTTCAATTATCTGCAACAGGTGCTGTACAATACACATGGACTCCCGCAGTTAATTTAAGCTGTCCCAATTGTGCAAATCCAATAGCCAAACCAATTGATTCTGTTGTTTATAAAGTAAAAGGAACAAGCTCGTTTGGTTGCGAAGCGTTTGATTCAGTTGTATTAAATGTTATTAAGCCATTTGAAATGCAGGTTTTACCAGGCGACACTTTATGCTTTGGCGAATCTTTAATTTTAAAAGCAATAAATGCAAATAGTTATTTATGGTCGCCGCCTTCAGGATTAAACAGAACCAACATTGCTAATCCAACCGCAAAACCCGGCGCTACTACTACATACCAGGTTATTGGTTTCGATGGACATAATTGTTTTACCGATACAGGTTATGTATTAATAACAGTTGGGCCTAAGCCAAGAGTTAATCTTGGTCCCGACAAGACTTTATCTACAGGTACAATTTTAGCGCTTAATGCAGTCACACAAAACGGACCTATCATCAATTGGTTGTGGACACCGGCTGCAGATTTAAGTTGTAATAATTGCCCTTCTCCTTCAACTGTTGTAAAAAATAATTCGTTTTACAGTGTAGTGGTAACAAACACATTTGGGTGTACAGCTACCGACACCATTTTTATAAATTCATTATGTAAGAGTTCGCAAATCTATATTCCAAATGCATTTACACCTGATGGCGATGGATTAAATGATGTATTGATGGTAAGAGGGAAAGGCGTAACAGTAAAATCGTTCCGCATTTTTAATCGATGGGGCGAACTGGTTTTTGAAAGAGAAAATTTTTATCCCAACGATTTAAAGTTTGGATGGGATGGAAAAGTTAGGGGCATACCGGCAACGCCTGACGTATTTGTTTATACGGCAGAAGTATTTTGTGATAATGATGTAATATATACTTACAAAGGAAACATAACCATTCTAAAATAATTTTATAACCGATGAAACCCACTAAAAAAATATGCCTGCTGTTGGTAGTTTCTCTGCTTGCAAAATTTGCCAGCAGCCAGGATATAAATTTTTCGCAGTTTTACGATTTGCCTTTACTAAGGAACCCTTCGCTTGCCGGGCTGTTTGCCGGCGATATAAGAATTACAACTGCATACAGAAATCAATGGCAAAGTGTAACCGTTCCTTACCGCACATTTGGTTTAGGGATGGAGTATAAAAAACCAATTGGCGAAAATTCTGATGACTTTTTTACTTACGGATTACAGCTTTCCAGTGATGTTGCAGGAGATTCTAAACTTAGCCGTACACAGGTGTTCCCTGTTTTTAATTATCATAAATCATTGGGAGATAAAAATACTTATCTGTCTGCAGGTATAATGGGTGGGCCGGTAATGCAGCGTTTCGATCCAACTAAATTAACTTTTGATGATCAGTTTGTAAATGGCGGTTACAGTGCTGCCAACCCTACCAAACAAACTTTTAATAGCACTAAACTTACTTACTGGGATGCTGCCGCAGGTTTATGTTTCAGCAGTGTGGCAGGAGAAAATACAAAGTATTATATTGGTGTGGGCATGTTTCATTTTACGCAACCCAAAGTGGCTTTTCAAAAACAAAACGATATTATTTTAAATCATAAGTGGGTAGTTAATGCAGGTTTTGCTGCGCCGGTAAGCGATGCCAACCGAATTATATTTTATGTTGATTATTTTATGCAGGGCGGCAGCCGCCAGGCACAGGGAGGCTTAATGCTTAATCATGATTTAATACAGCATGATGAAGAACAAAAAATAAGTATTTCAGCTGGTGTGTTTTATCGTGGCAAAGATGCCTTTATGCCCGTTGCTAAATTAGATTATTATCAATACAGTATTGGTATGTCTTATGATATTAACTCCAGTAAATTAAAATCGGCTTCTCAATACCGGGGTGCTTATGAAGTTACACTTTCCTATAAAGCGTTTAATAATAAATATAATACTTCTGCCAATAAAACAAAGTGCCCTGTATTTTATTAATTTTTAGAGGGGTGCTGGCTGATTTTTTTTATTATGTAAAATAATAAGTTTTTTTATACAAATGTTAGAAAGTTAGCCGCTATTTTATCAACAAAAGCCGCTGTTGGTACGGTTTTTGGCAAATAATATAAAAATCCGAGAATATGAAAACTATATCATTTTTGGTTGCAGCATGCTTGATTCTTTTCGTTGTAATTTTCACCATGATTACAATTTTGTTTATCAGGTTTTAGTTTTTTAAAGCCGGCAATTTAATCCTGAGAATGTGCTTTTATAAAATCGCTTACCAGGTAACTGATCAATTTTCCTGTGCTGTCATCTTTACGGCCATCTGCTAATTGTATTGCGCCTTCGCAAATGTGCAGGTACGCCACCTTACAATCTGTAGCAGCAAAATTAATATACTGCCTTGCCTGTAGAACGCTTATACCCGCTGGTGTTGTAGCACTGCTTAAAACATTTTCTATACAATCCAGATCAAGTTCCACCCCGGTAAAACTACCTTCAGTAAAACCCGTAGCATGTGCCACTGCCTGAATAAAATTTTTACGCTCATGAATAAAAATTTCTTCAAAAGTGATATAATCAATAAATGGATTGTTGTGGATATCCATTAAAATATTTTGAGAGATATTATTTTCATGCACACCTACAATACAGTATTTACCCAGATAGCCATCTTCTTCTGCATATTTAAAACCATTGCCGCTGTGCCTGCCTTCTGTTGCACAATAATCAGTGTGTGCATCTAAGTTTACACAATTTATTTGTGCCAATGGAATGGTACCATATTTGTTTAATCCTTTAGCAACACCTTTAATAATGGGATAGGCGTTGTTGTGGCCGCCGCCAATTACGATGGGTATTTTATTACAGGCTGCAATTACCTTCAGCATATTTTCTACTTCTTCATCAATAATGTTTACAGCATGGCGGTACGCTTCAATAAGTTCATCTGGGTTGTAAGCATTACTGTCAATTAAAAATTTAATATCGCCAAAATCAAAATGCCCCAGCAGTAAAATATTATCTCCCGGAAAAAAATCGTTGCTTTTTACATTTAAAAAAGAAGATAAAAAAGAAAGCCATGCAGTGGCCGTACCGCCGGTGCCGTAGTTTGCCCTCACACCAATATCTTCAGGAATACCAAGCAACACATATTTGGCTGCGGATTGCTGTACCACTTCGGGCCACTCGCCATTGGGTTTTAAGTATTGCAACCGCTCCCCTACTTTAGTTTCAAAGCGGCGTACTTTGGTAAGCGATAAAATATCTTCTTTGGTGTAAAACTTAAAGTGTTTCATCTGGGAAAGTTAATGAAATTATTATTATTTCATTTCAAAGAATTTTTAGATACAATTTAATATGTTTTATGATTTTGTATTTTATTTTCATCAAACAAAGAAAAAATGTAGCTTCATAAAAATTTATTTATGCGCTGGTTAAAAATATTGCTTTATTTACTGGGTGTTTTAATTATTGTTTATTTATTTGGCCCACAGCCCGAAACGCCAAAATATGCAACAGCTATGCCTTTGGTACCCCCAACAGGCAAACTTGAAAAATTTATTGCAGCCAATGAAGCCATGCATAAATTAAGGCCCAATAACGAAGCAAGAATTGTTTGGGCAAACGACAGCCTTAAACAAAAAACTGAGTATGCAATGGTTTACATACATGGTTTTTCTGCTTCGCAGGAAGAAGGTAACCCGGTACACCGCAATATTGCCCAACAATTTGGCTGCAATTTATATTTATCAAGATTGGCAGAACATGGTATTGATACCACTGAACAACTGATGAATCTTACTGCTGATAATTATTGGGAGAGCGCAAAAGAAGCATTTGCAATTGGCAAGCAATTAGGCAATAAAGTTATTTTAATGGGTACAAGTACAGGGGGAACACAGGCCTTACAATTAGCTGCTGCTTACCCCAATGATGTTGCGGCATTAGTTTTATACTCTCCTAATATTGCTATAAACGATAACAATGCATGGATGCTGAACAACCATTGGGGATTGCAAATTGCAAGGTTGGTAAAAGGAGGGAATTATAATACCCCAACAGATGACCGACCCATTTACAAACAATACTGGAACAAACCTTACCGCCTTGAAGCCATTGTTGCATTGGAAGAAATGCTGGAAACTGCTATGACCAAAAAAACTTTCAGTAAAGTAAAACAACCGGTACTGTTACTTTATTATTACAAAGATGAGCAGCACCAGGATGATGTGGTTAAAGTAAGTGCCATGAAAGAAATGTTTACCCAACTGGCAACTGATACTGTAAATAAAAGAGCTATTGCCTTGCCCAACACCGGCGACCATGTAATGGCATCACCCATAAAATCTAAAGATGTGGAAAGTGTGGAAAGAGAAACAAAAAAGTTTTTGCAAGAAGTAATGCATTTAAAAGTAAAAGAATAATTTCCTTGTGTAATAGATGAAAAAAATAATTCAAAATATATTTGGGTTGAGAAAAGATGTGGGCATTAATTTTTATATTGCCGATTTTTTTTATCGCAGAATATTAAGGCAAAATGCAGATACACCATGGGCTGTGCATTTTACCAGTACAGTATATTTTCCAAAAAAAATTTCCAGGGGAAAAAATGTTTATCCCGGTGATTCACCAGGTAATTATATTGAAGCATCTAATGGTATTGTTATTGGTGATTATACCAACATTGGGCCAAACGTTGGTATCATATCTGCCAACCACAACCTGATTGATAATGCTGTTGTGGACACTGCTGCTCCAATAAAAATTGGTAATTTTTGCTGGATTGGAATGAATGCAGTAATACTGCCCGGTGTGGAGCTGGGAGATTTTACCATCGTAGGCGCAGGCACAGTAGTAACAAAAAGTTTTGCAGAAGGATATTGTGTGCTGGGCGGCACCCCTGCACAGATCATTAAACATTTAAATAAAGATGCCTGCAGCCAATTCAGTAAAACAAAATACGCTAACTAATTGTACGAAATAAAATTTGCCAAAAGATCTTTTCTGTTAATGGGCAGCAGTGTTTTTAAAATGTTTACACAGCTGGCCATTATTTTTTTATATGCAAGAAATCTCTCTGTTGTGGACTACGGTTTATATCAGTCAGTATGGTTGTATATTAATATCGCAAGCGTCATTTCTTTATTTGGATTACCTGCACTTATATTGTCATCGCCGGCTAATGCCATTACCGGGTGGATTAAAGAAAACAAAAAGTATTTTATATTTTTTTTTGGACTGCTAAATTTTATACCACTTGTTTATATTTTAATTGCAGTTAACGAATACAATTTTACTGCAAGAATTTTATTAATTATTTTAACTGTTGTTCAAAATATTGCTATTCTTATCGAAACTGCAGCAATAAAGAAAGAGAAAGAAAAATTAGTGCTTATTACTAACCTCATCTTTACGGCTGGATATATTTTATGTCATTTAATTATCCTGTATTCAAATTATTCTTTACAATTATTACTTACAGCATTAATTTTTATTTTTATTATTAAGGCAGTGCTGCAATATAATTTTATAAGAAATATTGCAACTGATAAATTTACGATACAGCCAAAGCAACTGAGCAGACAATGGGTTTATCTTGGTTTAAACGATGTGGCAGGTGTGATATTTAAATGGCTTGACAAATGGGTAATACTGTATTTTATTTCTGTAGCACAATTTGCAGTTTACTTTAATGGCTCCTACGAAATACCCGTATTTGGCCTTATGCTGAGTGCCGCAGGCAGTGTTATGCTGGTGGAAATGTCAAGGCAAAATACAGCCATTGCTGAAAAAGCAAAAATACTTTTCAAAAGTTCTTCTGTATTATTGTCATCAATTGTATTTCCTTCCTTTTGCTTTTTATTTTTTTATCACAGTGAATTTTTTACATTAATCTTCAGTGCAAAATATGCAGCAGCTATTCCTGTATTTTTGATAAGCATTTTTATATTACCTGTACGCATAACCAATTACACAGCGGTATTGCAGGTGTATAACCGAAACGATCTGATTTTAAAAGGCGCTGTGTTAGATTTAATAGTTGCCATTGTATTAATGCTAATTTTATACCCGCTCTTGCAATTAAAAGGCCTTGCGGCAGCATTTGTACTTTCTACTTATATCCAGGCTGGCTATTACTTGTGGCATACCGGTAAATTAATTGAAAAAAAAATCAGTTACTTTTTTCCTTTTAGGAACTTAATTTTTATCTTGAGTGTTTCAATTCTTGTTACAGGAATTGGTTACTTTATTTCAAGAAATTTTTCTACAGTTGTAAACTTATCCAGTGGAATTATTTTATGCATTTTAATAATTTTTGTATTACTGTATAATTATTACAAAACCAACAAAAAGGGAGTTTCTTTTAACAAGGCTGGCCAAAATTAAATGGCTGATTTTTCAATACTGTATTTAGAGAAATATAAGCAGCCTAAAAACGGCAGCCAGGTAAAATAGTTAATGCCCATCAGCAGGTAATCAAATACGGCGAATAAACAAAAGGAAATAATCAGGTACTTATCAAACTTCCGGGTAAATAAACCAATTACAAAAATAAACTCTGCAATAAAAGCAAATAAGTATAAAGTGTAGGCAGCAGCTGAATGACCGACCAAGTAAGCTATCATATTAGTAAACCAACCACTGCTGTTACTAACTAAGTAAGATGAGTGCTGCCGTAAAAGTATAGCCGACATTTCTTCTATGTTAAAAATACCTCCTGCCCTTATTTTCCATAACGCTGACGAAAAGAACATTAGGATAAAAATTATTCTAATGCAATGCATACGATAATAAAAACCTTTAACTGAAATTGAACAGAAGATTATGGGCACTAACATTGCGGAAACAAAAACTTCCACACTTACAAATGACATGGAGCAGAACAGGCTGCTATAAATTATACTAAAAATACAAGTTATTGTTGCAATAACACGAATCCCTTTTTTATTTTTTTCAATTGCATAAATCAATACCACTGGAAACAGTAAGAATAGTAAATCAAAGATTATTCTTGCAAACCTGTTTTGTATTAAAAAATTTTGCAGGTTTGTCAGCATTATAATATTATGGCTAACATCTAACCTGTTTAAAAAAAATACAGGGTTAATAGAAGAAAACAGTAAGCCATGATAAAAATACCAGGCATAGCAAACTATAAAACAAGTAAGATAGTAAACAGCAAACTGTTTTATATGTTTTTCAGTCAGCAACAAGGAAGGTTAATTTTTGTGGTGAAGAAACTGGTTTTAACGACTTGCCCTCCCAAATATATTTTTGTGTAAATGCTGCAGCTTTTAAAACCGGGTAACCAATTGTTTGTTGCAGTAATTTTTTATACCATATTGTAAACGTGGTGTCACTTACTGTATTGGAATAATTTGACTGCTGCATTAAACTGCCGGCACGGGTTTTATGCAATAAATGTTTCATTGTAAAAAAAATAGCGGAGTTGCTTTTGGATGACTTTGCATAATTTTCCAAACTTATTAAAAGCATATCTCTTTCTGCAAAATGATATTGGGTAATATCTAATTTTGTATCGTTTACATAAATATGATAAACAGTTTGGGTGTCTTTAATATGAAACACCGAACTAAACATGCCGTATTGGTAAACCGGTGTTGCTACAACACCCCACTTATAATTTATAAAAATAAAAAGCACAATAAATAAAACAAAAGCAATAAATGCTGTTTTACTGTACCGATATAAATTTTTAATAAACATAAATAAAGTGCCTTTATTAATTTTTTGAAGTTAGGAAAAACTAAACCTTCTTATAAATTTAATTAGTGACTATTTTTTTCTCCGATGATATTAAAACCAAAAACCTCATCTGTTGTTATTTTCACTTTAGAATAATTTCTTTTCTTAAACCAGCCTGCAGCTTCTTCATGAGTATGTTCCCACCTGTATTCGGGAGTAAACCAGTCTAAGATGGATACCATCATTTCCCTTATATTCTCTTTATTTCCCTTCAATCTTTTAATAACAAAACTAACAGGTAATATAGTACAACAGTACAAATAATATTGAAATTTTAAGGGCAGCCTTGAAGTAAATTTTCTAATGAAGTTAAAAAGTTTGTGAAGAAAATTTTTTCTGGGATGATACAGCCAAACACTAAGCTTCCCTCCTTTCTTTACTGTTGCTTCAATACAGTCAAAAGAAACTTCCGTATTATTTGTATGAATCAAAACACCACTGCAATGCACAATGTCAAATACATCAAATGCCACCGGGGGGAATTGCACATCACCTTGTATAAAAAATACGCTGCGGTATTTATTTCCTGCATAAGCAATTTCAATGCTGTTACTAAAATCCATTGCAATATTTGTAATGCCCTTTTCAGCCAGCAAACAATTTAAAGAACCGTTGCCGCAGCCTGCGTCAAAAATTATTTTTCCTTTAAGAGTATCTATGCTTTCGTTTGTTTCTTTTAAAAATCGGTTTAGTATGCCTTCAGCATCAGCATTCCAGGTTTTATCTTTCTCATTATCATATAAAGCCCATTCCTGCATAAAACTTTTTTTTGTTCTGCGGTTTTTTTGCGCTGCCAATTGTATAATTGCGCCATGCTCCGTAAATAATTTTTCTTTTTTTACTTTGTAATCTGGTAAGTGCAATTGCAAAAAATCGGCATAATCAAGTACCGCTTCAACATTTAAACGTGGAATGCCTTTAACCACAGGATAAAAGCAATTATCTACAGCAAATAATATTCCTTCTTCAATAACTTCTGTTTCTGCACCATCTAAAAATTTTATAGTTTTTTTTAAACAATGCAATGTAAGCCGGCTTCTGGTAAGAGGACAACGCAATAATTCAATATAAGATTCCAGCATAGCTAATAATTACTAATCAATAATTGGCCTAAGTTAGTTCAAAATTTATTCTTTATTTTGCATAGCTAAATTCTTAGTGATATACCAATGGCACTTCTCCGCAAACTTAACACAAAAGCAAAAACAGAAATTAACACCGGTTTTGGTGCCAATGCAGCAGACTATGGCGGACGTTTTGTAAACAAAAATGGCCAGCCAAATATTATAAAGAAAGGTGTAAACTTTTGGGAGCGTATCAGTTGGTATCATGCCATGCTTGCCTTACCAAGGTGGAAGTTTTTATTGTTACTGTTTACATTTTTTATTTTTGCCAATATTATTTTTGCCTGCATCTATTATTTTATTGGCGTGGAGCATTTAAGCGGCATGAATACAGGTTCGGAACTGCAAAAATTTGGGGAAGCCTTTTTCTTTAGCGCACAAACTTTTACCACAGTGGGCTATGGCCGCATTAGTCCATCGGGGTTTTTAACCAGTACCATTGCAGCTTTGGAAGCATTGGTAGGCTTATTAAGTTTTGCAATAGCAACAGGTTTATTTTATGGCAGGTTCAGCAAGCCAACGGCTTATTTAAAATTTTCAGGCAATGCAATAATTGCGCCTTTTAAAGATGGCACTGCCTTAATGTTACGCATAGCCCCATTTAAAAATACTACACTTACCGATGCAGAGGCTAAAGTAACTGTAGGAATAGCGATTGAAGAAAATGGAAAAATTACTAATAAATTTTTTCCATTACAGTTAGAATATCATAATGTAAATGCATTAACACTAAGCTGGACCATTGTACATCCTATTACAGAAGAAAGCCCGCTGTACGGTTTTTCAAAAGAAGATTTTGAAAATACAAGAGGTGAAATTTTAATTTTTATAAAAGCCTTTGATGACATGTTTAGCAACACAGTTGTTGCAAGAAGCTCTTATACATTCAGAGAAATTATTTATGGCGCTAAATTTATTCCCATGTATCACCGTAATAGCGATGCCGATGCCACTATACTTGATCTTGAAAAAATAAATAGTTTTGTTGCTGCTGATATTGCGGAAAGAATGCACAGTGCAGATAAAGTTGTTACTAAATGATTTTTTTTTTCTGTTTTTTCACATCAGAGTCTTTCAATATTTAAAATAGTAACTGGCCTGGTAAACGATTGCCCGTTTGCAGGTTGTTTATGAATTTGCCTTACAATATCCATTCCGCTTATTACTCTCCCAAAAGCTGCAAAACCCAATCCATCGGGATTATAATTTTT
>NZ_JANMUN010000251.1:0-52710 GCF_031391665.1 Ferruginibacter sp. | reverse complement strand
AAAGGATTTCCTCCGTCCCAATATGATCCGTATTAACCAGTGTAAGAATATCCTGATCGAAGATGTGACATTCGAAAATTCGCCCGCCTGGACAACACACCTGATGATGAGTGAGCACATCACTCTAAAAAATTTAAGGGTTAAAAATCCCTGGTATGGTACCAATACAGATGCGCTTGATTTGGAAAGCTGTAAAAATGCGTTGGTAGAAGATTGTAATTTTGATACCGGCGATGATGGCATTACAATTAAAAGCGGCAGAGATGCTGATGGCCGCAAGCGAGGCATGCCAACTAAAGATGTGATTGTAAGAAACTGTGTTGTTTATCATGCACACGGCGGTTTTGTGGTGGGCAGCGAAATGAGTGGTGGTGTAAATAATATGTTTGTAAGCAACTGTACTTTTATTGGCAGCGATATTGGCTTGCGTTTTAAAACTACCCGTGGCCGTGGCGGCATGGTAGAAAATATTTATGTAAACAATATCAACATGAAAGATATACCTGCCGAGGCTATTTTGTTTGATATGTATTACATGGCAAAAGACCCCGTGGTTTTAGCTGGAGAAAAAAGAGAGCCACCTGTTGTAGAAACAAAACCGGTAGATGAAACCACACCGCAATTTCAAAATTTTTATTTTAGAAATATTACCTGCAATGGTGCAGCAAAAGGAATTTTAGTAAGAGGCATTCCTGAAATGCACATTAAAAATATCCTTATAGAAAATGCAGTTATACAGGCCGATGAAGGAATAGATATACAGGAGGCCAGTAACATTACATTGAACAACGTTACTATGCTGAGCAAAAATACCAACCCGGTATTGTATGTTTTAAACAGCAATAATATTACCCTCAATAATTTTAAATACACCGACAGTGCAGATGTGCTTGCAATGGTGCAGGGAGAAAGAACAAAAGCGGTTAATATTTTAAATACTGATATTACAAAAGCAAAACAAAAATTGAAAGCTGGGTTTGGTGTAACAGCAGCACAAGTAAGTTGGGTAGTGCCGCAACCGGTAATGGAGAAGAAGAAAACTAAAGTAAAAAAGAAGTGAGCCCGTAGGGTGGGTGGGTCACTCTTTAAGAGTGGCTCAACCGGCAAAGAAAATAAAAGAAGCATCAAATTGAATGAACACAAAAAATAAAAAATCTGTACTGCTCAATTATGATGTAAAGAACAAGAGTACGACGCCAATGAAGACCAGTAAAGAAAAAATGCTTGTATCACAAACTTATATAAAACAATCTTCTCCGTTTCCCCTTTAGGGGATAGGGGCTAAAAATTTCCCGAAGGGGAATTATAATATGAAAAAGATAATTCTGATTGTACTAATTGCTGTTTGTGCAAATGCTATTGCACAAACACCTGGCGAAAAACTTGCCGCCACAGTAATGAACATTTGGAAAGATACCATACCTATTGGCAGTACTACCAAATGGAGCTACGATATGGGAGTAATTTTAAAAGGCTTTGAAGGTTTATGGATGAACACTGGAAATGCGGATTACTTTAATGCCATTCAAAAGAAGATGGATTATTTTGTAAAAGATGATGGCAGTATTAAAGGCTACGAAAAAGAAGAATACAATATCGATCATGTAAATAATGGCAAGCTGGTATTACTGTTGTATCGTGTTACCGGAAAAGAAAAATATAAAAAAGCGGCAGATTTGTTACGCAGTCAGTTAGCTACACACCCACGCACAAACGAAGGAGGCTTTTGGCATAAGAAAATTTATACCAATCAAATGTGGCTGGATGGTTTGTATATGGGAGCACCGTTTTATGCAGAGTACGCCATGTTGTTTCACGAAGACAGTGCGTTTAATGATATTGCCAATCAATTTATATGGATGGAGCAGCATGCACGGGATACTAAGACAGGATTAATTTACCATGCCTGGGACGAAAGCAAACAACAGCAATGGGCCAATAAAGAAACAGGTACATCACCCTTATTTTGGGCAAGGGCCATGGGTTGGTACAGCGATGCGTTGGTAGATGCACTGGATTATTTTCCTGCCACACACCCAAAAAGAAAAGCGCTGATAGATATTTTAAATCGGTTGGTAAATGCAATAGAAAAGCAACAAGATAAAACAACAGGCTTGTGGTATGATGTAATAAATTATAATGGCCCCGGTAAAGAAAAAAATTATTTTGAAGCCAGTGCAAGCTGCCAGTTTACTTACGCTATTGCAAAAGGCGTTCGCAAAGGATATTTACCGGCAGCAAAAATTGCCATTGCAAAAAAAGCTTATGAGGGTATTTTAAAACAATTTGTAAAGGAAGAAAACGGCCAAACCAATTTACACGGCACGGTAAAAGTGAGCGGACTTGGGGGCAAGCCTTACCGTGATGGCAGCTTTACTTATTACATGAGTGAGCCGGTAATTGTAAACGATCCTAAAGGTATGGGAGCTTTTTTACTGGCCAGTTACGAAATGGAAAATGTAAAAACACAAGCGGTTGGTAAAGGCAAAACCGTTTTGCTGGATCGTTATTTCAACAGCGAAAAAAAGAAAGATGCTACAGGTGCAAGTATATACTGGCATTATGCGTGGGAAGAAAGAAGCCATGGCGGTTTTTATACCTTAGGAAATATTTTTGAAAATAATGGTGCAAAATTAGCATCGCTGGATGTGGCGCCAACTGCAGCTAATTTAAAAGCTGCGTCGGTATATGTAATTGTAGATGCCGATCATAAAAGAGACAATCCTAATCCAAATTATGTAGCTGCAAATGATGTGAAAGCGATTACTGATTGGGTAAAAGCAGGTGGCACATTATTGGTAATGGCTAATGATAGTAACAATTGTGATTTAGTTCACTTGAATTTACTGGCGGAAAAGTTTGGCGTAAAGTTTACCGATAAAAGTTTGAACATGGTGAAGAATGATGTGTATGAACAAGGCGCTGTTTTACCGGGGGCTAACAACCCTGTTTTTAAATCAACAAAAAAAATGTATTTAAAAGAAGTAAGCGCTTTGGAAATAAAAGCACCCGCCGTAGCTAATGCTGTAAAAGAGGGTGATGTAATTATTGCTACGGCTGTTTATGGTAAAGGAAAAGTATTGATTGTTGGAGACCCATGGTTGTATAATGAATATGTTGATAACAGAAAATTATTGCCGGCCGATTTTCAAAATTATAAAGCGGCAGAAGATTTAGTAAAATGGTTATTAACTGCAACAAAAAAATGATCTTGAAAAAATATAAAAATATAGTCTTTCTTTTTTGTTCACTTTTTGCATGGCAATATAGTGTTGCACAAAACGATATTGTGGTGGCACAGGATGGCAGTGGTAATTTTAAAACCATACAGGAAGCCATTAATAGTTTGCCCAGCGATGACAGTAAGGGGCAACGCATTATCCTTATAAAAAAAGGCATTTACAAAGAAAAAATTTTTATTGATAAAAATTCTATTACCCTTCGTGGTGAAGATCCTAAAAATACCTGCGTGACTATTTCGCTGGCAAGAGAAGAGTGGCGCTGCAATAATAAAGATGATTATGGCACTGCTGCAATCAATTTACAGGGCAATGATATTACACTGGAAAATTTATCTTTCATCAATAGCTATGGCAAAGATGCCAAAGCAGATAAAGAAATAGTTTGCCCTAAAGAAGCCGGCAATATGAAAACCATAAAACCCGGTGGCCATCAAATGGCATTGCGTTCTTTTAAAAGTACCCGGCTGATTGTTAAAAATTGCATCTTCCGTGCTTATGGTGGCGATACGGTTAGTCCATGGAATACCTGGGAAGGCATGTATTATTTTAAAGATTGTGTAATGGAAGGTGGCGTGGATTTTTATTGTCCACGAGGCTGGGCTTTGGCCGATAACTGCACTTTTATTTGCCATAATAATAACGCTGCTATCTGGCACGATGGTAGTGATGTACAATCTTCAAAAACGGTATTGATCAATTGTAAATTTACCGGTGATGATGGATTTAAATTAGGCCGGTATCACAGGGATGCACAGTTTTATTTACTCAATTGCAGTTTTGCCAAAAATATGGCCGATGCAGAAATTTATTGGGTACCATCAAAAGAAAAAAGAGATTCTTTAAAATGGGGCAAAAGAATTTATTATTACAATTGCAAAACAAAAGGTGGCGATTATGCCTGGCATAAAAATAATTTGCCAGCCGATTTTGGCATCAACGAGTATAATGTGCCTTGGGTGTTTGATTACAAATGGAATCCGATCAAAGTAGAAGAAAATAGTAATTCTAAAGCTGAAGAGAGTGTATTGGTGCAGGAAGTAATTACCATAAAAGATACAACAGACCCTGTCGCAGATAATATGTTATTGTACCAGCGCAGCAATGGCGGCTGGCCCAAACATTTTCAGGGCGGTAACAAAGTAGATTATAACAAAACACTTACGGCTGATGAATTAAAACAATTAAAAGCCGGTTATGCAGAAGGTATTGATGCTACCATTGATAACGAAGCCACCACCAAAGAAATTAAATACTTAGTAAAATCTTATAAGGCTCATAAGGACGAAAGATATTTAAAAGCGGCAACAAAAGGCATTGATTATTTATTAAAAGCGCAATATACCAATGGCGGTTGGCCGCAGTTTTATCCCGATTTTAGCAGCTACCGCAGCCAGATCACTTACAACGATAATGCCATGATGAATGTGGTAACTGTACTGGAAGATATTGTTGCAGGGAAGAATGATTTTGAGGTAATAGACAGGGCCTATGTTGCAAAATGTAGTGGCGCTGTAAAGAAAGCTATTGATTGTGTATTGAAAACACAAATCAAACAAAAGGATAAACTAACAGTATGGTGTGCACAATACAACGCTAAAACTTTAGTACCCGAAATGGCAAGAAAGTTTGAACTGGCTTCTTTAAGCGGAAGTGAATCGGTGGCCATTGTACGTTTTTTAATGCGCCAGCCCAATCCATCAACAGAAATAATTACTGCTGTAACCAGCGCTGTGGAATGGTTTGAAAAAGTAAAGATTGTTGGTTATGCTGTTAAAGATATAAAAGCACCACAGGAAACCAGTGGCAGAGACAGGGTGCTTGTAAAGGAAAGCAACTCGGTGATATGGGCAAGGTTTTATACTTTACATACTAACGAACCAATATTTGTTGGCCGTGATAGTGAACCTAAAACGAGCCTGGCAGAAATAGAAAATGAACGCCGTGTTGGCTACGCTTACTATGGTATTTGGCCGGCTAAATTAATTAATGAAGAATATCCAAAATGGGCTGCAAAGTGGAAGTGAATTAATAAGTTATAAAAATGAAAGATAAAGTAAATTGTATAATATAAAACCAATCGTCACATTTCCTCTTTAAACAGTACGCTGTGCAGCAGGATAGGGACACAAAACTTTTAAAATGACATTATCAAAATTTACATTAAAAAATATTCAAGCCGGTAAGGTTGAAAATGTGCCTGATGGTATTTTTGAATTGCCGGAAAAAGTTTTGCAATTTGGTACCGGCGTTCTACTGCGTGGGTTACCCGATTATTTTATTGATAAAGCCAACCGCCAGGGAATTTTTAATGGAAGGATAGTAGTGGTAAAGTCCACTGCTGGCGGTGATGCGACTGCATTTGAAAAACAGGATGGGTTATATACTTTATGCATTCGTGGATTGGAGGATGGCGAAGCGGTTAGTAAAAATATTATTTGTTCTGCTATAAGCCGTGTGTTATCTGCAAAGGAAGAGTGGAGTACAATTTCAAAATGTGCACACAACCCCGAAATGCAAATTATTATTTCCAACACTACAGAAGTAGGAATAGAATTAGTGAAGGATGATATTCATCATCATCCGCCGGTTTCATATCCCGGAAAATTGCTGGCTTTTTTATACGAACGTTATAAAGCTTTTGATGGCAGTGCTCAATGCGGAATGGTAATTGTACCAACAGAATTAATAAGCGATAACGGAAAAAAATTAGAAGCCATTGTTTTAGAACTGGCACATTTAAATGGCTTGGAAGAAAATTTTATTGAGTGGCTGGAAAAATATAATCACTTCTGCAGTTCATTAGTAGATAGAATTGTACCGGGTAAACCTGATGCTGCTGCTCAAAAAATATTGCAGGATGAATTGGGTTACAGCGATGACCTGATAACGATGAGTGAAGTGTACAGTTTATGGGCTATTGAAGGCGATGAAAAAATTGCTGACGTATTATCATTTGCCAAAGCAGATAAAGGCGTTGTAATTACACAGGATATTAATTTATTTAAAGAATTAAAATTGCGGTTGTTAAATGGTACCCATTCATTAACCTGCGGTGTAGCATTTTTATCCGGTATTGTATCTGTAAAAGAAGCGATGGACAATCGGGTAATTTCTAATTTTGTAAACGATTTAATGTGCAATGAAATTGCAAAAGCGATCCCATATAATTTATCCGGAGAAGATGCCATAATTTTTGCCGGTAAAGTTTTAGACAGGTTTCGCAACCCGAGTATAGAACATCACTGGATAAATATCAGCCTTAACTTTACTTCTAAATTAGAAATGCGGATTGTGCCAGTTTTATTGCGTTATGCCGAATTGCATAAAACTTATCCGGAGAATGTAACACTCGGGTTTGCTGCGTATTTGGTTTTTATGAAAGCAGTAAAGCAGGAAGATGATATTTTTTATGGTAACTTTAATAACAGCAATTATCCAATAAAAGATCCCAAAGCAAAATATTTTTATGAGCAGTGGAAAAACTATTCCACACAGCAGGTAGTAAAAAATGTATTAACTAACATTTCTTTGTGGAATACAGATTTAACAACTATTCCCGGCTTTGCCGAAAAAGTAACACGAAATGTGGAAGATATTTTGAAGCATGGTATGAAAGAAGTTTTAAATGGAGCAACTATCGCAACTATCGAAAGCGCTTAATTAATAACATCCTAAGTCCCCCTTTAGGGGATAGGGGCAATTACAGATTATGAAGCAACAGGTTTTAAAAGTGCACCCAAAAGATAATGTGCTGGTGGCTTTGGCAGATTTAAAAAAAGGACAAGCTGTTGAGTTTGGCGGAGAAAATTTTATTTTACAAGATGATGTAAAAGCAAAACATAAATTTTTTACCACCGATTTGCAACAGGGCGATAAAGTAGTGATGTATGGCGTATTAGTGGGCACTGCACAAAAATTTATTTCAAAAGCAAGCTGGATGAGTACAGAAAATATTAAGCATGCAGCCGAACCATATTTTTTCCGCCATACTAATTACACATGGGCAGCACCTGATGTTTCAAAATACGCCAACCAAACTTTTAATGGTTATCACCGCAGCAATGGTGATGTGGGCACAGCCAATTACTGGTTGTTCATCCCTACCGTTTTTTGTGAGAACAGAAATTTAGATGTAATTAAAGAAGCCCTGCACAATGAATTAGGTTATGCGGTTGCAGATAAATACAAACAATACACTCACCAGTTAATAGAAGCATTTAAAAAAGGCCAGGCTATTGAAAGTGTAAATATTTTTGATACGCCGCCATCAGCTGTGGTAAACAGGCCATTTAAAAATGTTGACGGCATAAAATTTTTAAATCACCAGGGTGGTTGCGGCGGCACAAGACAGGACGCAGGTATTTTAGGAAAACTATTAGCGTCATATGCTAATCATCCAAACGTTGCCGGCGTAACGGTTTTAAGTTTGGGCTGCCAAAATTTACAGGTAGAAGATTTTAAAAATGATCTGCAAAATTTGAATCCGAATTTTGATAAGCCATTATATATTTTTGAGCAACAGCAATCGCAAAGCGAAGAACAGTTGATTGCACTGGCAATCAAAAAAACATTCGAAGGCTTAATAGAAATAAATAAAATAGAAAGACAGCCTGCACCATTGTCAAAATTATGCATTGGCGTAAAGTGCGGTGGCAGTGATGGTTTCAGTGGTATCAGTGCAAACCCGGCTGTTGGTTACTGCAGCGATTTAATGGTAGCGTTAGGTGGTAAAGTTTTACTGGCCGAGTTTCCTGAATTATGTGGAGCCGAACAAAATTTAATTGACAGGACAATAGATGAAACTGCAGCAAAAAAATTCATTCACTTAATGACTACTTATAACGATCAGGCATTAAGTGTAGGCAGCGGTTTTCACATGAACCCTTCTCCCGGTAATATTAAAGACGGATTAATTACCGATGCCATAAAAAGTAATGGTGCTGCATTAAAAGGCGGCACATCGCCGGTGGTGGATGTATTGGACTATACCGAACCTGCAACAAAACCAGGCTTAAGTTTAGTGTGTACACCGGGTAACGATGTAGAAGCAACAACAGGTAAAGCAGCAAGCGGCGCCACATTAATTTTGTTTACAACGGGCCTGGGTACCCCAACAGGAAACCCGGTTTGCCCTGTAATAAAAGTGAGTACCAACAGCAACCTTACAAAAAGAATGAACGACATTATTGATATAGATTGCGGCCCGGTGGTAGAAGGCGAAAAAACAATTGAGCAAATGGGCGAAATTATTTTAGACTACTGCATTAAAGCAGCCAGTGGAGAGATAATACCCAAAGCAGTATTGCTAAACCAGGATGATTTTATTCCGTGGAAGAGAGGGGTAAGTCTATAATTTTTATAATTTGTGCTTTTGATTATGGAGAATATAAATATTCAATATACAATGTTCAATTCTCAATATTCAAGGTAAGTACAATGCAGCTTTGGCTTTGTTTGTTTTCAGGAAATTATTTGAAATTTAACGCTATGCGTTTCTATTGAACATTGAATATTGAGAATTGATTATTGAACATTTATTTAAAAGAGCATTAATTTAATAGAAAGATATAATGAAAAAATTCTTAGACGAAAATTTTTTACTGCAAAGCAAAACTGCACAAACTTTATATCATGAGTTTGCAAAAGCAATGCCTATTGTTGATTACCATAATCATTTACCTCCCGATCAAATAGCAAATGATGTAAACTTTACAAACCTTACGCAGGTGTGGTTGTATGGCGATCATTACAAATGGCGGGCAATGCGTACCAATGGCATCAACGAAAAATATTGTACCGGTACTGCAAGTGATTTCGAAAAATTTCAGCAATGGGCTGCAACAGTTCCTTATACTTTACGCAATCCATTATATCATTGGACGCATTTAGAATTGCAACGTTATTTCAATATCAATAAAATTTTAAATGCAGATAGTGCAAAAGAAATTTATGACGAAGCAACGGCTTTATTGCAAACAAAAGAATACAGTGTAAGAGGATTGCTTGCAAAAATGAATGTAAAAAATTTATGCACCACCGACGATCCTACCGATACACTGGAACATCATAAAAAAATTATTGCTGATAATTGTGCTGTAAAAGTTTTACCGGCTTTCCGGCCTGATAAAGCCATGAATGTAGATGATGCTGCAACATTTAATGCTTATGTGCTTAAAGTAGAAGCTGCCAGTAATATTTCAGTAAGCAGTTATGGAGATTATTTAACGGCGTTAAAAAACCGCCACGATTTTTTTGCAACAATGGGAGCTGCTGTTTCCGACCATGGCTTAGAACAAATTTATGCCGAAGATTTTACCGATGCCGAAATTGATAGCATCTTTGATAAAGTAAGAAAAGGATCTACCTTAAGCCATACCGAAAATCATAAAATAAAATCAGCCATGCTGATCGAGTTTGCAAAATGGGATCACGAAAAAGGATGGGTGCAGCAATTTCATTTAGGCGCATTGCGTAATAACAATGCAAGAATGTTATCGCAGCTTGGCCCCGATACAGGGTGGGACAGTATTGGCGATTTTTCTCAATCAAAAGCATTGGCTAAATTTTTAAATACATTAGATAGTACAGATCAACTTGCAAAAACAATTTTGTATAATTTAAATCCTGCAGATAATGAATTGATGGCAACTATGGCAGGCAATTATAATGATGGCAGCGTTGCAGGCAAAGTGCAATACGGCAGCAGCTGGTGGTTTTTAGATCAAAAAGATGGTATGACCAAACAAATGAATGCTTTAAGCAACATGGGCTTGCTCAGTAAATTTGTAGGTATGTTAACCGACAGCAGAAGTTTTCTGTCTTTTCCACGCCACGAATATTTTCGCCGCTTACTCTGCAATATGTTTGGCGAAGAAATTGAAAATGGGGAGTTACCTAACGATATAGCATGGACAGGAAAAGTGATTGAAGATATTTGCTATAATAATGCCAAACAATATTTTGGATTTTAACGCAGTAAAAATTATTTTTTCAATGCCTGTTCAACAATTTTTATAAGGCTGTTCATGTCAAAAGGCTTTTCCATAAAATAATCGGCACCGGCTTTAATACATTCTTCCTCTACATGGGAGTGTGCCGATATCATTACAATGGGAATATGAGCAAAGGCGGTATTTTTTCTTAGCTCTTTACATACTTCCCTTCCATCTGCACCTGATAAAAGCATGTCCATTAAAATAACATCAGGCTTTAATTCTTTAATAGAAAATTGCAGCTCTTTAATATTATCTCTTACAGTAACATTGTATCCTTTAATGGTGAGCATAGTTTTCAACATTAAAAGAATATCCTGGTTATCATCAATAACTAAAATATGTGCGCCTTTAACTGACATTTTTTTCGTTTAAATTTTTTGTGCAGGGAAGTGAAAAAGAAAAAATAGAACCTTTGCCGGGTTCGCTTACTACTCCTATATCTCCACCGTGATTACGTATAATTTCCGAAGCAATAAATAAACCAATACCAAACCCTGGAAAAGTTTTTTCATTTTTTCCTTCTACCCTGTAAAAGCGTTCAAATATTTTTTTCTGATCAGTTTTGTTTATGCCAATTCCGGAATCCTCAACAGAAATTATTGCAATATCTTTTTCCACCATACTTTTTATTTTTATGGTACCCGTGCCGGGAGAATACTTTACTGCATTAGAAAGAAAATTGATTAATACCTGTCCAATTCGGCTTCTGTCTGCAAAAACAACAGGCTCATCTTCATGCGAAAAAATTATAGTTGCAGTAGGGTTAATATGCCTTATCTCTTCTGTAATTTCTACAACAAGTTCATTAATTTTAAAACTTTCTTTGTTTAAAGAAAGGCTGCCGGTTTTAATTTTAGAAAGGTCCAGCATGTCGGCAATTAAATCGGTAAGGTTTACAATTTGCTTATCAATAATGCCCAGCGATTTTTTTAAAAAGTCATCTTCGCTGTCGGTATGCATACTTTGTAGTATCTGTACATATCCTTTAATGGAGGTAACCGGAGTTTTTAATTCATGGCTGGCCATGCTTATGAAAAGATCTTTTTGTGCATCCATTTCTTTCATTTCCTGTATATCTGTACTGGTGCCCACCCACATCTGAATATTTCCTGCTGAATCTTTTTGCGGCGTGGCACGGCTAAGTTGCCAACGGTATTCGCCATCGTAACGTTTAAAACGGTGTTCAAATAAAAAATCTTTTCCAGTACTAATAGCGTTTAGCCATAGCCGGGTGTTTTCTTCCCTGTCATCTGGATGAACTATTTGCAGCCATCCGTCTTTATCAATTTCTTCGGCGGTAAGTCCGGTGTAATCATAAACCGATTGATTGAAGTAATTTAAATTTCCTTCTGTATCTCCGGTCCATACAAATTCCGGCATCGAATCTGCCAGTAACCGGAATTTTTGTTCTCTGCCAAGTAACTGCTGCTGATAATTTTTTTCTTCAGTAATGTCCCTCATTGTACCAATTAACTTGTCCGGTTGATTGTTTTCATCGTAAAAAACTTTACCTTTTCCTTCCATCCAGTGAATACTTTTATCGTTCCAGATTAGCCTGGCTTCGTAATGTAAAATTCCTGTAGATAGCGCTTTTTTGAATGCCCTTTCCCTGATACCAAAGTCATCAGGATGAAGATGTTTTATTAATTCATGATGATTTAATTCCACCCTGTTTTTATAACCAAAAATTTCAAGATACCTGTCAGAATAAATTACTTCTCTTGTTTTTACATTTAATTCCCATGTACCTAATTCGCTTGCATTAATTATTATGCTAAGCCTTTCTTCATCCTCCTTTAATTTTTTCTGATAAATTACACGTTCGTGAATATCCATACATGCACCTGTAAAACCATCAAAAATTCCTTCTGATGTAAAACGGGGAACTCCTTTAGCAGATACCCATCGGTAGTCTCCATCATGTCTTTTAAGGCGGTATTCAGAATAAAATTGTACTTTTTTTTCAAAAGCAGTTAGGTATTTATTCAGGTAGGTTTTAAAATCGTCAGGATGAATTCCGGCGGCCCATCCATTACCTTTTTCCTGCTCTAAAGTGCGGCCCGTAAATTCTAACCATGCAGTGTTAAAAAAATATCTCAATTTATCCGTACCGGCCATCCAAATAAATACAGGCGCACTGTTGGCAACATTTCTAAAACGCTGTTCACTTTCCAAAACAGAATTTTCATAATTTTTTTTCTCAGTTATATCTCTGAAGATCCAGGCCCAGGCATAAAATGTTCCATCCAGTCCTTTTACGGGGTAGCCAAAGCGCTCAATAATTTTTCCATTTTTAAATTCAAGTTCATCAATACTAGTTTCTGCAGGGTGGTCATAAAGATAGTTTACACGTTCAATAAATTGTTGTGGATTTACCAATTGATTCATCGCATAATTTAAGGCAGCAACATCATCTTTTTCTTCTACAATGTGTTG
This sequence comes from Ferruginibacter sp., assembly GCF_031391665.1. Lineage (GTDB taxonomy): Bacteria > Bacteroidota > Bacteroidia > Chitinophagales > Chitinophagaceae > Ferruginibacter. Next base: position 40,037 of record NZ_JANMUN010000251.1, on the reverse strand, counting down.
CGGCATATTCCAGGCTTCAACAAAGCGTTGATTGTAATTTATAATTTTGCCTTTGGCATCCACTAGCAATATCCCATCAAAACTTGCATGTTGATAAGCTTCCAGCAATGCAGTACGGTAGGCAAGATTTTCTTCAATATTTTTTTGCGTTGTAATGTTGGTGTTGGTACCAAACCAGTGCAATATTTTACCTTCTGCATCTCTTATAGCCGATGCACGGGATAAAAACCAATTATACTCCCCGGTTTTACTTTTAAGTGGAAAAGTATCTTCCCAGTATTCTCCTGTATCAAATGAATGTTGAATTTTTTTAACTACCCTTTCCACATAATCTGGGTGATGAACTTTTTGCCATCCCCAGCCCTGCATTTCTTCTAAGGATGTTCCTGTGTATTCGTACCATCGTTTATTATACCAGTATATCCACCCTTTATCATCAGCCATCCAGGCAAACTGCGACATATTATCTGCAAGAGTACGGAACTGCTCTTCACTTTTTTCAATTTGATACAGAGCATTCACAAGTTCTGCTTCTGCAATCTTTTGATCATTAAAATTTGTAAAAGATCCTATCCACTTTTCAATATTGCCGTTAGCATCCTTTATGGCTTCGCCATGTACATAAAACCATTCGTAATCGCCATTTTTACTTTTTAATCTAAGTTGTGTTCTGTATATATTTCCTGCAGTTAAACATTCAGTCCATGCGTTCACCACATTTTGTAAATCTTCCGGATGAACCATTTTTTCAAAGGAAGTTATATCATAAGGGTCTAAACCTGTATATTCTTTCCATCTTTTTGAAGCAAAAGTTTGATTACCATCTTTATCGGTTGTCCATACCAGTTCGGGTAAGGAATCAGCCAACTGCCTGAATTCTTTTTCGCTTTTTTCAATTTTTTTTCTTGCTTCAACTTTTTCTGTTACATCTATTGCGGTAATTTTTATTCCAGAAATATTATCATCTGCTTCAAATAACGGGGCATATTCAAAATCAACATAAAAATTTTCGGTTACTCCATTGTTTGTAAAGGATATGAATGCTTCAGATTCTGCATGTGCTTTACCAGTTTTATACACCTTATCCAAAAGTGCCGGAAATTTTTGGTTCTTTAATCCAGGAAAGACCTCTAAAATATTTTTACCTGTAACTTCACTCTCTTCTTTTCTCCAGATATTTTGAAGCAATGCCCTGTTAGCCATTTCCACAATAAAATCCGGCCCCTTTAATATTGCCTTAGGCACAGGAGATTGCATAACCAGGTCACGAAATTTTTTTTCGCTTTCTGTTATTTTTTTTGCAGATAATACCTGCGCTGTTATATCCTCCATCGTTCCATTAAAGCGGTAAGCAACCTTTTCATTATTAAACCATGCTTTGCCTCTTGCCAGAACAATTATTTCTTTTTTTGTTACAGGGTTAACTATTCTGTATTCAGCTTCGTAATTACCACCAGAAGAGTAGTCTAATGCTTTTTGTATAGCTGCAATTATTCGCTGCTGGTCTTTTTCGGCAATCACATTTATTGCTTGCCCTAATTCAATTTCCCCTTCAGGTTGTAAACCAAACCATTTCTTTAAGCGTTGGTTACCGGTAAATTTATTTGTAGCAGGATTATAGTCCCAGGTGCCCAATTCTGCAGCTTCAATTGCAAATTCCAATTGATCTTTATTTTCTTTTAATTTTTGCAATGTTTCTACTTTATCAGTAGTTTCATTACAGGTAACAAAAACACCTGCAGGTTTCCCCGATTCATCATTTACCGGGCTGTAACTAAATGTCCAGTAAACATCTTCTATTTTATTGTTTCTGTATATAGGTATTAGCTGGTCTTCGTTCCAGCTTGCTTCTCCGCCGGCAAGTACCTGATCTATTAGTGGTTTTATAATATGCCATATTTCGGTCCAGTGTTCTTCACCACGTTCTCCTAATATATAAGGATGTTTGCCTTCTTTTCCCAGGCTGGGGCGGTAGGCATCATTGTAAAAGCAAATTAAATCGGTTCCCCAAAATAAAAACATGGGAAATTTTGAATTGAGCAGAATGCTTAAAGTGGTACGTAAACTTTGGGGCCATGTTTCAGGATTACCAACACCGGTTTTACTCCAGTCTTTTTCACGGATAAGTGCGCCCATTTCGCCTCCGCCGGAGAGAAAGGAAAATTTGTCTTTTGAGGTAGATTTATTACCGGGGCTTATCATTCGAATTTTAATGCTTTACCAGCTTTCAAAAATAACATATATTTTCTAAAAGTAATTATCTTTTAAAACAGATAAAACAATGCGTTAGCAGGCATTTAACATAGTGGGAATACAGGAGTAAATGCTTACCCTGCAAATTTTAAACTTGTAGAGAAATGTACACAAAAAATTATTGTATAAAGCCAAAAAACAATTGGCATCTATATTGTTCAATATTTTTTGTAAATAAATTATTTTAATCAAAAAAATACTCACATGAAAAGTACAGAAAAAACTAATTCTCCTGCTAAAAGCAATGGGAATAGCACAAAAATGAAAACAATAAAAAGTGATCATGAGCAGTTGCTTAAATTTTTTGAAGATGGCTTAAAGGATATTTACTGGGCAGAAAAAGCATTGGTAAAAGCAATTCCGAAAATGATTAAAAATGCAACAGCCGAAGAGTTGAAAGAGGGTTTAACTAACCACCTTGCAGAAACAGAAGAGCAGGTTAAAAGAGTAGAAGAAGCTTTTGCGGCTGCTAACTTAAATGCGGTAGCTAAAAAATGCGAAGCTATGGCTGGCTTAATTAAAGAAGCAGAAGAAATTATGGCCGAATGTGAAGAAGGTGTAATGCGTGACGCAGGTATTATTGCTGCAGCACAAAAAGTAGAGCATTATGAAATTGCCACTTATGGTACTTTAACCGCTTACGCCCAAATACTGGGCATGCATGATGTTGCAGATCTTTTGCATCAAAACTTAGCCGAGGAAAAAGCTGCTGATGAAAAGTTAACAGAAATAACTTCGGATGTAGTGGCTATGCAGGAAGCATAATAAGTTACTGCCTGAAATATTTAAGCAGTGCCTTATAGTTTTGTAATTAAAAATATACTGTTTAAATATTTCAGGCTTTTTTAACAATCGAAAAATGTATCATGAAAACTAAAATAAATCCCCAAATGAAAATTATAATCCCCTTGCAGTATGAAAACCGGAATTCTTATAACTAAAGAAGGCAATGGAAAATTAAAAGAACATACTATTGTACCAACCCATGTCGATAACGATGGTAATCTTTGGTTTTTTACTAATGAGTGCAGCGATAAAGTAAATCCCATACCTGTAAATGGTAAAGTAAAGATTAGTTATGGTAACCCGAAAGACAATGATTATGTAGTAATACACGGAAATGCAATAATTGTAAAGGATAAAAAGAAAATGCTGGAACTATGGTCGGCTGTTGGTAAAGTATGGTTTGGTAATGGGTTGCATGAAAATGAATTGGCATTATTAAAAATAGTACCACTTAAAATAGAATACACTAAGGAAAATGGAAGGCATTAAGTTAATGCTTAAGTGATACCCCTCCTTATCCAAAAGGTTTATACCAGAAATCAAACGTAAAAAATATTTTACTTTTCATTTTTTTCGGGCTTTGGCGGCAATGGCATTATGTTTAGCCGGGTGAATGCAAATATTATGTGTATTAAATTATAGAGAAGAAAGGTAGAAACACAATATTTTTTTCTTTTAACCATATATAAATATTTGCCATGGAAAAAAAATCTTCGCTTCAAAAAAATAAGAAAAATTATTTCGATAAATTTTCTGCAGTTATAACCCATGCAACCGGCTCACCTGCTGCATTTATAAGTGCTTTAGCTGTCATAATTGTTTGGGCAGTTACTGGCCCGTTATTTAAATTTTCGGATACCTGGCAACTGGTAATAAATACCGGAACTACCATTATTACTTTTTTAATGGTATTCGTTATTCAGCAATCTCAAAACAAAGATACATTAGCCATACAGTTAAAACTAAATGAGCTTATTGCCAGCAGCGAAAAAGCAAGCAACCGCTTAATTGATGTTGAAGATTTAACAGACGAAGAATTAAAATTGCTGAAGAAATTTTATATAAAGCTTGCAGATCTTGCCGAACAAGAAAATGATATCCATATCAGCCATTCCTTAGACGAAGCGTCAGAAATAAGCAAACAAAAAAATAAATCAGTAAATAAAATAAGACCTGCTGAAAAAAAAGACAAATAATTTTTCGTACATTTTAATATGAACAAAACCGGCTTACTGCTGTTACAATATTTGCATTTACGCTATAATTTTAAAGTTGCAACTTATCACATTTACAAACAGGGGAATATTTTGTGCTAAAGGGAATTTTTATATTGATCCCTGGTTGCCTGTTGACCATGCAGTAATAACGCATGGCCATGCCGACCATGCAAGACGGGGAAGTAAACATTATTTGTGTCATAAATTTACTGCTCCAATTTTGCGCCTGCGTATAGATGCCAATTTAAGCATAAGCACTGTGGATTATAATGAAACTGTTTTTATTAACGGTGTAAAACTAAGCATGCATCCTGCCGGGCATATTATTGGCTCAGCGCAAATACGTTTGGAATATGAAGGATATGTTGCAGTAATTTCCGGGGATTACAAAACTGAGTATGATGGATTAAGCACTGCTTTTGAACCGGTGCGTTGTAATGAATTTGTTACTGAAAGTACATTTGGTTTACCCATATACAATTGGCTGCCGCAGCAAAAATTATTTGATGATATTAAAAAATGGATCGCCGGTAACCAGGCACAAAATAAAACCAGCGTTTTTATTGCCTACAGTTTGGGTAAAGCCCAGCGCCTGATGAAAGGGTTAGAAGGTGATGCAAAAATATTTGTACATAATGCTATTAATAATTTAAATACTGCTATTGAAAGTTGTGGTATTATATTGCCTGCAACACAAATTATAAATATGGAGATGAATAAAGCTGATGTGCAAAATAATATAGTGATTTTGCCACCAGCATTATTGGGTACCAACCTGATAAAAAAAATCCCCAATGCTGCTGTTGCAATTTGCAGTGGATGGATGCAGGTAAGGGGTAGCCGAAGATGGCAGGCTGCTGATGCAGGTTTTGCAGTTAGTGATCATGCAGACTGGAATGGTTTATTATCGGCAATTAAAGCTACGGGTGCACAAAAAGTTTTTGTAACACATGGCAGTACTGCCACTTTTAGTAAATATTTAAATGAAATTGGAATTGAAGCTGCAGAAGTTGCAACACAATATGGTAAGGAAGATGAGGAAATGATTGCAGAACCTGAAAAAACTGATGGATAAATTATGGAAAAATTTACAGCTTTTATTCAGCAGTTAGAAATAAGTAATAAAACCAACGATAAGATTGATGCTATTGTACATTATTTAAACGAAGCATCCGATGAAGATAAAATTTGGCTGGTTGCTTTATTTACAGGTAAGCGGCCAAAGAGAAGTATTAATACAGCACTGTTAAAAGAGTGGGCTGTAGAAATTGCAAATATTCCGGTATGGTTATTTACAGAATGCTATCATACAGTGGGAGATTTAGGAGAAACTATTGCACTGATATTACCTAAGCCCACTCAAAGAATTAAAAAAAATATTGCAGCCTGGATTAGTGAACTAGCGGCACTTACAAAACAAAGCGACGAAACAAAAAAACAATATGTGCTTAATGCATGGAGTGGCCTGGAGGTGCAGGAAAAATTAATTTTCAATAAATTAATTGGTGGAAGTTTCAGGGTAGGAGTATCGCATAAATTATTAGTAAATGCCATTGCAAAACAAACCGGTATTGAAGCCAATAAATTAATGCATAGTTTAATGGGCAAGTGGTTGCCCGGCCAAACAAATTATACAGATTTAATTAAAGGAGCTGATAGCGCAACTAATATTTCTCAACCTTATCCTTTTTGTTTGGCTTACCCAATTGAACAGGATATTAATACCATTGGTGCTGCTGAACAATGGCAGGCAGAGTGGAAATGGGATGGCATACGTGGACAAATTATAAAACGTAAAAATGAATTATTTATATGGAGCAGAGGAGAAGAATTGATTACACATCAATTTCCCGAATTGGAAAAATTAATTGATATTTTACCAGATGGGTGTGTAATAGACGGAGAAGTTTTAGCTTTTAATAACGGTCAGGTGCAATCTTTTAACAGCCTGCAAAAAAGGCTTAACCGAAAAACAGTTAGTAAAAAGCAACAGGAAGAAATACCCATCGGTTTTTATTGTTACGATCTGCTAGAATATGAGTATGAAGATTTTCGGGAAAAAAATTTAGCGGAAAGAAGAAGTACCTTAGAAAAATTAATTAACGCTTTACCCGAAAACAAGACAATTTTTTTATCACCTGTGATATCGTTTAATAGCTGGCAAGATCTGCAAATTAAAAGAGAACAATCAAGGGCAATGAACAGCGAAGGGTTAATGCTTAAAAAATTATCTTCTGTTTATAATACCGGCCGTAAAAGGGGCGACTGGTGGAAATGGAAGATTGAACCTTACAGTATTGATGCCGTAATGATTTACGCACAAAAAGGTGCAGGCCGCCGCAGTAATTTTTATACCGATTATACTTTTGCAGTAAAAGATGGCCATAAGTTGGTAAGTATTGCCAAAGCTTACTCTGGCCTTACTGATAAAGAAATAAAAGAAGTAGATAATTTTGTTAAGAGAAATGCTGTTGAAAAATTTGGCCCTGTACGAACTGTAAAACCTGAGCTGGTTTTCGAAATTGCTTTTGAAGGAATTGCAGAAAGCAGCCGTCATAAAGCAGGCATCGCTTTACGCTTTCCCCGTATAAAACGCTGGCGAAAAGATAAAGTTGCCGCTGAGATAAATACCATTGAAGATCTGCGGTTGTTATTAAAAAATTCGAAGTGATTACAATTGAAAACAACCGTCTGATAATGCAAAATAATTCCTCTGGGAACAAAAAAAAAGGATTACATTTTTTGTGTAATCCTTTTTTATAAAATCATTTTTTATTGCTTAAATATCTATCGCTTCCCCGTAAGCCGCAGCAGTTGCTTCTTTCAAACCTTCACTCATAGTAGGGTGAGGGTGAACAGCATTTAATATTTCATGTGCAGTAGTTTCTAATTTACGGGCCACAACAGCTTCAGCAATTATTTCGGTTACGTTCATGCCTATCATGTGACAGCCTAAAAATTCGCCGTACTTAGCATCGTAAATAACTTTTACAAAACCTTCTGTCGCACTTGAAGCAACAGCTTTACCGCTGGCAATAAATGGAAATTTACCTACTTTAACTTCATAACCGGCATCCTTGGCCGCTTTTTCTGTATAACCCACGCTTGCAATTTCGGGTGAGCAATAGGTACAACCAGGGATATTATTATAATCTAAAGGTTCAGGATGATGACCGCTTAAATGTTCTGCTGCATTAATACCTTCTTTGCTTGCAACGTGTGCCAAAGCCTGGCCGGGTGTGCAATCTCCAATGGCGTAAATTCCTTTTACTGCAGTCTGCTGATTGGCATCAACAACAATTTTTCCTTTTTCTGTTTTAATGCCTAATGCTTCCAGTCCAATATTTTCAATATTGGCAACAACACCTACAGCACTTAATAAAACATCGGCTTCTAAAATTACTTCGCCTGTTGCAGTTTTTACTTTCGCTTTTACGCCTGCACCACTGGTATCCACACTCAGCACTTCACTGCTGGTCATAATCGTCATGCCCTGTTTTTTAAATTGCTTTTCCAGTTCTTTACTAATGTCTTCATCTTCTACAGGTACAAGGCGTGGCATAAATTCTACCATTGTAATTTTTGTACCCATGCTGTTATAAAAATAAGCAAACTCACTTCCTATTGCACCGCTGCCGCAAATGATCATGCTTTTGGGTTGCGTAGGTAAGCTCATTGCTTTACGGTATTCAATTATTTTTGTACCATCAATCGGCAGGCTTGGTAATTCTCTTGCCCTGCCGCCGGTAGCGATGATAATATTTTTTGCTTCCTCCACTTTTTTTGTACCATCGGCTGCAGTAATTTCTAATTTGCCGGGAGCAATCAGTTTACCAAAACCCATTATCACATCAATCTTATTTTTCTTCATTAAAAATTGAATGCCTTTGCTCATTTTATCAGCCACACCACGGCTGCGGCCAATTACGCCGCCAAAGTCTGCCGAAGGGTCAGTAATATTAATACCATAATCTTTTGAATGTTTGGCATATTCAAATACCTGGGCGCTTTTTAATAAGGCTTTGGTAGGAATGCAACCCCAGTTGAGGCAAATGCCGCCGAGACTTTCTTTTTCCACAATTGCTACTTTTTTACCTAACTGACTTGCTCTTATTGCTGCCGGATAACCGCCGGGGCCACTGCCCAGCACTATTACATCGTATGCCATTGGTTCGTTAATTTGTTTATTAGTTAATTAGTTAAAACGTTTGCCGCATTAACTGTTTTTATGGAGTGGCAAAATTAACCTGAAATGTGTGATTAGCCAAAAGCTATTTGGAACCCTTTTTCAAAGACTTTTTCAACACTAATTACACGAATTAGCACAAATTAATCCGTGTAAATCCGTGTAATCCGTGGCTAAATTTTATTTAAGGCTTATTTTAACAGGCTGTGTAAACCCAATCAGCTAATTGTATGTATTTTTAAACCATGATTAAAAAGGCTGCTATTGTAATTGCATTTTTTTGTTTTGCTATTGCTGCTGAGGCGCAGCAAATTCCTATATTAAAGATGGCTGATGTAGTAAAAAATTTCAGCAATAAAAATGATACGGTATATGTGATAAACTTTTGGGCTACATTTTGCAAACCCTGTGTGGCAGAAATTCCCGGGTTTATAAAAATCACCGATAAATATAAAAACCAAAAAGTAAAATTATTGCTGGTGAGTTTAGACCTGCCATCTTTTTACCCTAAAAAAATTGCAAGTTTTGCTGCTAAAAATAATTTTAAAACCAATATCGCCTGGCTTGATGAAACCGATGCCGATTATTTTTGCCCGATGATTGATGAAAAATGGAGCGGCGCTATACCTGCAACTATTATTGTAAATACTAAAAAAGGTTATAAGAAATTTTTTGAGGCAGAGTTGAATGGGGAGGAATTTGAGATGGAGTTGAAGAAGGCGATGGAGGAAGTGAAAAAAGATGCTGCAGTAAATAAATTTATAAGCCCAATGAATGATGCAAAAATTATTGAACATAATAAGAAAGTTATGGATGCAGATTTCCTTTCTTATGGAGTTACTTTTAAAGCTAAGGATAGCACCGTCTATTCAATTAATGAAGGAGTAGTTGGTAATTGTTTAATTTTCGAGAATTCACAAGTTGTTATAATTGAGCAGCAAGGTTTTTCTTATTTCTACAATAACTTGAAGAACACGTTGGTAAAAAACGGCGATATAGTTAAGAAAGATCAGGTAATTGGTTTTGCTGCTACCGAATTTAATGAATCTTTGTATACATTAAATTTTAATCTTTTCAAACGAAGCAAACAGTTTCAAATTACAAAAGACGATTTTGTTATGCGTTCAAGTAATTCTAAAGATCACTCATTTGATCCAGTGAATGAGCCGGAGTGATTTTACTAAATCACTCATTTCTCTATCCGGTTAGTAAACCGCTTGTTCTTTTCTAAATTCATTAAATAATTGAATAGGAAGTGTTCCTGAGCCCAAAATAAGTAACAACCTTTACTGACAATAGTTTTATTGTTGAAGCTTATTTCAAAATTACTGTAAGAAGGGTGTGAACCGCAATGTCTTTTTTCAGAAAGTTGTGAAGGCATAGCATAAGATAAAGTGTCCAAAAATTGCTGGAACTCAATTTCCGATAATGTGCCTCTGATACTTTTCTTAGATTTTGTTTTTTGTCTTAGTCCTGAAGTAGTTTCAAGTATTATTTTACCAGAGCTGTCTATCCATACCTTCAGTTTATCGTTGTAATACCCGGTAAAACTGAATTTCTAATATTTGAACCTGGTGATGGTTTCTTTAAGGTGGTCTATGTTGGTAAAAAAGAAGTTGTACTTTTTTAGTAGAGAATATGAAGGTCTTTTGTAGTTGGTTTGAAGTATCAAAGAGTCGTTGTTCCGAAAAAGTATTTTGTACGACTTCCATTTTTCTACATATGTGTCAGGCCCGTTGAAATTCATCAGGGAGTAGCTACTTAAAATACAAATACTGTCCTGTTTAAATGAATATTTTGTAGGCCCATTAAAAGCTGTAATTGAACTGGAAAGCAGGGAGTCATTCATTAAATGCAAATATGCTGAAGGTTTTGTAATAGTATCGATATAGACCAATTCTTTTGATGTTGAATATTGACCAAATATATTGAGTTTGGACAAGATAACTAACGGGATCAAAGCGATTAAGCATTTCATAAATCTTTTTTGTTTTTCAAAAAATACTTTTTCTGCGTAACCTCCTGCACCGGCACATTATTAATCTTACTTTCCAGCCACGATATCACATCTAAATACATAAATGCCCTGGTTTCAAAACGCTTGTTTTCAAACTGCTTTAATTTGTGCAACAGCTTTTCAAATTCGGGTTTTAATTTATTAGCTGATACAGTTAATGCCTTGCGTAAAAATTTAAACATTTCTTCTTCCACCACACTAAGGTTATGCATTTTGGCCATAAAACGGTACACAGATTTGGCCAAATATTCCAGCAGTTGCAGGTTGCCTAATTCGTAATGAGCAATAAGGTGTAATAAACGGGCATAGCATTGCAGGTCGTTGCGTAAATCAACTTTCCAGTTTATTATTTTATTAAGATAATCTATCGTGGTTTCAAAATCGCCGGCACCAAAATACATGCAGGCAATTTTATAATAAATTACTAAAATGCGGTGGCGGTCAATATACAATTCGTAGGCAGTTAATTTTTCTTCAATGCCTTCAATCAGTAATAATCCGTCGGAAAAATTGCCGCTTAAAAAGTATTTGTTTAAAAGAGAAATAGAGTGGTACAAAAAACACTGAATAATATTATTTTGATTTTGCAATACAGTTTTGCTCTTGCAAAATTTTTCAAACTGTTTTAATGTTTCTGTTAATTTTTTATAATTACCTAAATTAAAATGCGATCCCATCAGGTTGTGCATGCCTTTAATATAGTGGCCACTTTCTATAGGAATCATATAAGGTTCTTCCTCAAAAAGATCTACCCATTTTTGTGTGTAACGGTAGTATTGTAAAAAATCCTGGCGAATAAAAGCCTTCCAGCAATAGCATTGGTACAGGTAAAGTTTTTCGTAAAAACTGTTAAGTTGCTGCACATTTTCCGGCAGGTTTGCATTCAAAAAAACTTTTACTGATTCTTCTTCTTCATCATCACGTGCAAAACCATTCTTAATATACCAGCCATACAATTGCAGCGCAAGGTTACTCAGTTTAGATATGTTGGATAAACTTTTATTTACATCATCAGCCTCTATGCTTAATTCCTCGGCCCGGTTTTTAAGGCTACGGGTAATGTATAGTCCTTCAATTTTTTTTTCAAAAAAAAGAGCTTGCTGCAGATAAGTGAGCTGGTTAAAACTCTTTGCCTGTTCTTTTAATTTGTCCAGCACTTTCAGGCTTTGCAGGTACAATCCCTTGTTGTATAAAATCCGGGCATAATCCATCTGTTCGTGCAGTTGAATATCAATATTGCTTTCATCCGTTATCAACCTCAGGCTCGATAAAATTTCTTTGTATAAATGGGCTTTTAAATTGCTGAGCTGTTGTTTTTTTATACTTTTACTTTTCTTTAATATAACAGCTTCATCATAGTCGTCCATTTTATCTAAAGCATCAAAAAGCTGTACAATTTTTAATTCTTCCGACGAAGTGTTTCTTTTAATATAAAGCTTAAAATTGCGCTTTTCACTTTTGCCAAGTGATTTTATTAACTGAAATAAGGTATCTGTATTGCGGTTGGGCATCGTAATTGAAAATCTTTAAAAGTCAATACAGGTAAGCATTTTGGCGAAAATTGCGGGTGTTATAAAACGTAAAAACCTTTCCCTTTTGATTTTCTGCTTAACTGCTGTTGAAGTAAATTTAGGGCAAGTTATTATATAAAATAAATAACCGGTTGTTTTAATAAATTTTTTTAAGCTATGCCAGGCAACAAAATTCATATTTTCGATACTACTTTAAGGGACGGCGAACAAGTACCCGGATGCAAATTAGTTACCAGTGAAAAGTTGGAGCTGGCTCTTCAATTAGAAGATTTGGGAGTGGATATTATTGAAGCTGGTTTCCCTATCAGCAGCCCCGGCGATTTTGCATCGGTTACCGAAATTTCTAAAGTAATTACTAAAGCAACTGTATGTGCATTAAGCCGTGCGGTACAAAAAGATATTGAAGCCGCAGGCGAAGCCATTAAACATGCTAAACGTCCACGGATACACACTGGTATCGGTACTTCCGATTCTCACATCAAAGCAAAATTCAACGCCACACAGAACGAGATTTTAGAAAGAGCTGTTCAGGCGGTTAAGTGGGCAAGAAAATATACCGATGATATAGAATTTTATGCCGAAGATGCAGGCAGGACCGGCAATGAATATTTAGCAAGAGTGATTGAAGCGGTTATTAAAGCAGGTGCAACTGTTGTAAATATTCCTGACACAACCGGTTATTGTTTGCCACACCAGTACGGCGAAAAAATTGCTTACTTAGTAAACAATGTTCCCAATATTGATAAAGCAATTATCAGTTGCCATTGCCATAATGATTTAGGATTGGCAACTGCCAACAGTATTGCAGGTGTAATTGCCGGAGCAAGACAAATTGAATGTACCATTAATGGTTTGGGCGAAAGGGCAGGCAATACATCGCTGGAAGAAGTGGTGATGGTAATTAAGCAGCATAAAGAATTAGGTTTATATACAGATATCAATGCAAAACAATTAAATCCACTTAGCCGCCTTGTAAGTGATATTATGCGTATGCCGGTTCAGCCTAACAAGGCTATTGTTGGTTCCAATGCATTTTCTCACTCTTCGGGTATTCACCAGGATGGGTTTTTAAAAGACACTACCACTTACGAAATTATTGCACCGGAAGAAGTAGGGGCCGACAGCAGCAAGATTGTACTAACGGCACGTAGTGGCCGCAGTGCTTTGGCGCACCGTTTTCAAAAATTAAATTTTCAGTTCGACAGGAATGATATTGATGCTTTATACGAATATTTTTTACAGGTAGCCGACAGTAAAAAGGTGGTGGAAGATGCCGACCTTACTGCAATGGCTTTACAGCATCAAAACAAAATATTAGCTACGGCTTAAAGTTTCTCATGCGTTTTAGTTTAGTTTTAGTTTAGTGGTGGGGGTTTGGCCCCCACTTTTTAAAAAAGAAAAATGGGGAAATCATTATTTGATAAAATTTGGGAAACACACATCGTTAAAAATATTGACGGAGGCCCTGCTGTTTTATATATCGATAAACATTTTATTCATGAAGTAACCAGTCCGCAGGCTTTTACTGGTTTAAATAAAAGAGGGATAAAAGTTTTTCGTCCCCAACAAACCATTGCCACTGCCGATCATAATGTGCCTACATTAAATCAGCATCTTCCTATTAAAGAAGAATTAGGAAGATTACAAGTGGAGGCTTTAATTAAAAATTGCGCTGAGCATAGTGTAGAATTATATGGATTGGGCCATCCTTTCCAGGGCATTGTACATGTAATTGGTCCGGAGCTGGGCATTACACAACCGGGTAACACAATTGTATGCGGCGACTCACACACAAGCACACACGGCGCATTTGGAGCAATTGCATTTGGTATTGGTACCAGCGAAGTGGAAATGGTGTTATCTACCCAATGTTTAATGCAAACCAAACCAAAATTAATGCGCATTAACATTGAAGGCGAGTTAAAAAATGGGGTAGTGTCGAAAGATATTGTGTTATATATATTAAGTAAGATAACAGCCAGCGGTGCAACAGGCCATGCGGTTGAATTTGCAGGCAGCGCTATTACCAGTTTAAGTATGGAAGCAAGAATGACCATTTGCAATATGAGTATTGAAATGGGTGCAAGGTGTGGTATGATTGCTCCTGATGAAACAACTTTCAATTATATAAAGGGCAGAAAATTTGCACCGGCAGCGGCGGAGTGGGATAAAAAATTAGCCTACTGGAAAACATTGTTTACAGACGCTGATGCAAACTTTGATAAAGAAATTACTTTAGATGCCGCCGACATTACACCAATGATAACTTACGGCACTAACCCGGGGATGGGCATTGGGGTAAATGAAAATATTCCAACACTTGCAGAGGTAAATGAAAATGATAAATCGGGCTTGGAAAAATCATTAGCTTATATGGGTTTGCAGCAAGGCTTGCCCATTAAAGGGCAAAAAATTGATTACGTTTTTATTGGCAGTTGTACCAATTCAAGAATAGAAGATCTGCGTTTGGTAGCAAATTTTGTACAGGGAAAAAAGAAAGCTGATAATGTGGAAGTATGGATTGTTCCCGGAAGTAAGCAGGTAGAAAAGCAGGCAATAGAAGAAGGTATTGATAAAATTTTTGAAGCAGCAGGTTTTCAATTACGTCAACCGGGTTGCTCTGCATGTTTAGGTATGAATGAAGATAAAATACCTGCAGGCAAATATTGCATCAGTACCAGCAACAGAAATTTTGAAGGAAGACAGGGTGCTGGAGCCAGAACTTTATTGGCAAGTCCTTTATCTGCAGCAGCAGCTGCGGTTACAGGTTTTGTAAGTGATGTACGAGAAATGCTTGCATAGTCTTGCATAAAACCCTTGGAGGGTTTGCTGGCACTAAAAATATTTGAATTGTTACAAAACCCTCCAAGGGTTTTAGAAAATTGATAAAGATTAATAATGAAAGAAGGTTTCAAAAATATAACCAGCACATTTGTTCCGTTGAAAAACGAAAATGTAGATACGGATCAAATTATTCCTGCAAGGTTTTTAAAAGCCACTACTAAAGATGGCTTTGGTAAAAATCTATTCAGAGACTGGCGTTATGAAAATGATAATGAGGCAACACCTAAAGCAGCTTTTGTTTTAAATCAACCGCAATACAAAGGTGATATTTTGGTTGCAGGAAAAAATTTTGGCTGCGGTTCTTCAAGAGAACATGCGGCATGGTCGATTGTTGATTATGGATTTAAAGTAGTGATATCAAGTTTTTTTGCAGATATTTTTAAAAATAATGCATTAAATAATGGCTTGTTGCCCATAACTGTTTCTGAAGATTTTGTACAAAAAATATTTGCGCAAGAAAACGATGCAACACTTTCTGTTGACCTGGAAGCACAAACCATTACTATTGACGCAACTGGAGAAAAAGAAAGTTTTGAAATAAACAGTTATAAAAAAACCTGTATGATCAATGGGTATGATGATATTGATTATTTATTGAACAGCATAACTGAAATAGAAAATTTTGAAAAACAATCCCTATAAATAATTTATGATTAATAGAGAAACCAAAATAAAAAATGGTAGTTCCTCCCCTTCGGGGAGGCTAGGAGGGGCTAAGATAATTGCAGTAATCGAAGGTGACGGCATCGGGCCGGAAGTAACTAAACAGTCAGTAAAAGTATTGAATGCTATTGCTGAACAATTTGGCCATGAGTTTGAATACAAATATTGTTTGTTGGGTGCAGATGCGATTGATAAAACAGGAACACCGCTACCAACAGAAACTATTGATATTTGTTTAGACAGCGATGCAATTTTATTTGGTGCTATCGGTCATCCAAAATACGACAATGACCCAACGGCAAAGGTTAGACCGGAACAAGGTTTACTTGGAATAAGGAAAGCATTGCAGTTATTCGCCAACATTCGCCCTATTACAACTTATTCTTCGTTGCATCATTTATCTCCGCTAAAAACAAAAAATATTGAAGGGGTAGATTTTATCATTTTCAGAGAATTAACCGGCGGTATATATTTTGGTAAAAAGGAAACCAATGAAGAACAAACTTATGCGTATGACGAATGTGCATACAGCAAAGAAGAAATAGAAAGGGTTGCACATTTGGCTTTTCAATCGGCGCAAACGAGAAGAAAAAAATTAACACTGGTTGATAAAGCCAATGTATTAGAAACATCCCGGCTTTGGAGAAAAGTAGTAAAAGAATTAGCGGTACAATATCCTGATGTAGTATTAGATTTTTTATTTGTTGATAATGCAGCAATGCAGATCATTCTTAATCCAAAACAATTTGATGTAATACTTACCGAAAATATGTTTGGTGATATTATCAGTGATGAGGCAAGTGTGATAAGTGGTTCATTAGGTTTATTGCCTTCAGCCTCTGTTGGAAATAAAACAGCTTTGTTTGAACCAATTCATGGTTCTTATCCGCAGGCCACAGGAAAAGATATTGCTAATCCAATTGGTTCAATTCTTTCTGCAGCCATGTTGCTGGATTATTTTGAATTAAGAGAAGAAGCGGCTTTGGTTAGAGAAGCAGTAGAGTGGACATTGGCGAATCAATTTGTTACTAAAGATATTGAACCCATCAATTTTTATTTTACAACTACTATAGGCGAATTGATCAGTGATTATATTGGTAATAAAATTCCGGGAAGATTGAATAAAGAAAATATTGAGTTGAGAAAATCAACTATTATATAAATATCCACTTTTACAGGAAGGGACAACATTACGAATTGGGCTTTAACGATTGCTTGCTGTTTGAAAAATAAATAATTAACTAGTTCTTTGGTTTTTATTTTTAGTGTAGGTATATTTGTGTAATAACATTCCTTTATGTTGAGCAACAAATTAAATAATGTCATTACCAAAATCGCAGTAATTATTATTGCGGTTGTCATTATTATACCTGCACTGCATGGAGGAGGAGCAAGCTTATAAAATAAAATTAAAATTATACAGCGACCCGCCTCCAAAAAGGCGGGTCGTTTTTTTTACCTCACCTATCCTCTCCTGCAGGAGAGGGAAATGAAGAAGATCATTGCGAAGAATGAAAATGAGGTTATGGTTTAGAATAGTTCCTTAGGAACTTAAGGTGGGTAGAAAATTAGGATATTTTTTTTCAACATCCCGTAGGAACGACAGGTGCTTTTGCAAAACATAATTAAAGCTCAATAAAGAGATACAGTTGAAGAGTGCGACGCCAATGAAGATGAATAAAGAACAAATGATTGTAACAAAATTATTTTAATAAAACACAATTTATTCCCCTTTAGGGGATAGGGGTATGGAATTAAATAAATATTCAAAAACATTAACTCAAGACGAAACACAACCGGCTGCACAAGCCATGTTGTACGGCATTGGTTTAACAGAAAATGATTTAAAAAAACCACAGGTAGGTGTATGCAGTATGGGTTACGATGGTAATACCTGCAATATGCATTTAAACGATTTGGCAAAAATCGCAAAACAAGGCGTGTGGGATAATGATTTGGTAGGATTAATTTTTAATACCATTGGCATCAGCGATGGTATCAGTAATGGAACAGACGGTATGCGGTACAGTTTGGTAAGCCGTGATTTAATTGCAGACAGTATTGAAGCAGTGTGTGGTGGATTTTATTACGATGGATTAATTGCATTACCGGGTTGCGATAAAAATATGCCCGGCGCAATTATGGCCATGGGAAGATTGAACCGTCCATCGATTATGGTGTACGGCGGAACTATTGCTGCAGGGCATTACAAAGGCGAAGAGTTAAATATCATTTCTTCTTTTGAAGCGCTGGGAAAAAAAATTGCAGGCACCATTACGCCGGAAGATTTTAAAGAAATAGTAAAACACAGTTGCCCCGGCGCTGGTGCATGCGGTGGCATGTACACTGCCAATACTATGGCCAGTGCGATTGAAGCATTGGGTATGAGTTTGCCTTATTCTTCCAGTAACCCTGCATTGAGTGAAGAAAAAAAACAAGAATGTTTAGATGCAGGTAAAGCTATAAAAATTTTATTGGAGAAAGATGTGAAGCCAAAAGATATTATGACGAAGAAAGCATTTGAAAATGCGATCACACTCATTATGATTTTTGGTGGAAGTACTAATGCCGTGTTGCATTTAATTGCAATGGCAAAAGCTGTGGATGTGGATGTAACGTTAAATGATTTTCAAATCATCAGTGATAAAACACCGGTGCTGGCCGATTTTAAACCCAGCGGAAAATATTTAATGCAGGAGTTACATACACATGGTGGCGTACCCGCTGTAATGAAATATTTACTGGATAAAGGTTTGTTGCATGGCGATTGTTTAACGGTAACAGGAAAAACTGTAGCAGAAAATTTAAAAAATACTGAGCCAATAAATTTTGAAACACAAAAAATAATTTATCCATTAGAGCAACCTTTAAAAGCAACAGGCCATTTACAAATTTTATTTGGCAACCTTGCCGAAAAAGGAAGTGTTGCAAAAATAAGTGGTAAAGAAGGCGAACGTTTTGTTGGGCCTGCTAGAGTATTTGATGGAGAAAAAGATTTGGTTGCAGGTATTGCCAATGGCAGAGTAAAAAAAGGTGATGTTGTAGTAATAAAAAATGAAGGCCCCAAAGGTGCACCTGGCATGCCTGAAATGTTGAAACCAACAAGTGCCATTACAGGCGCAGGTTTAGGAAAAGATGTGGCATTAATTACAGATGGAAGATTCAGCGGCGGCAGTCATGGTTTTGTGGTGGGCCATATTACACCCGAAGCATTCAATGGTGGTTTAATTGCATTGGTGCATGACGATGATGAAATTGAAATTGATGTGGCTACAAAAAAAATGACGTTGAAAGTGAGCGAAGCAATTATTGCCGAACGCCGAAAAAAATGGCAACAACCAGCTTTAAAAGTTACCAAAGGAGTTTTGTATAAATACGCACAATGCGTAAAAGATGCAAGTTTGGGTTGTGTAACTGACGAAGCTTAGCCTCTCCGCTCCTAAAGGGAAACATTGGAGTCTCAAAATTTTGGAAGTATTAATATAGTTGAAGAGAATTAAATATTTTTTATGGAAGCAGTTCAAGAAATAAAAGAGGTAACGAAAAAACAGAGTGCTGCCAAGTTCCCCCTTCAGGGGGCGGAGGGGGCTCTGGCTATTTCCGGTTCCATTGCCGTCTTAGAAGCTTTGATCGCCGAAGGCCTAGAAACAATTTTTGGTTATCCGGGTGGCGCTATAATGCCCATCTACGATGCATTGTATGACTATAAAGAAAAGTTAGAACATATTTTAGTTCGTCACGAACAGGGAGCCATACACGCCGCACAGGGTTATGCAAGAGTGAGTGGAAAAACGGGTGTGGTGTTTGCAACAAGCGGCCCCGGTGCAACCAATTTAGTTACTGGGCTGGCTGATGCCATGATTGACAGTACACCTGTGGTTTGCATTACCGGACAGGTGTTTGCACATTTATTAGGAACCGATGCTTTCCAGGAAACAGATGTTATAAATATAACTACACCAGTTACCAAATGGAATTACCAGGTAACGGATGCCACAGAAATTCCTGCGGTATTGGCAAAAGCATTTTACATTGCTGGTAGCGGAAGGCCGGGACCAGTGTTGATTGACATTACTAAAAATGCTCAGCTGCAAAAATTCGATTATGAAGGCTATAAAAAATGCGATCATATCCGCAGCTATCGCCCTGCACCAATTGTACGTGCAGCATATATTGAACAAGCTGCCGAATTAATTAATAAAGCAGAAAGGCCATTTATAATTTTTGGACAAGGCGTTATTTTAGGTAAAGCAGAAAATGAATTTATAAATTTTATTGAGAAGAGTGGTATTCCATCTGCGTGGACAATTATGGGTATGAGTGCTATACCAACTTATCATCCGCTGGCCGTTGGTATGTTAGGTATGCATGGTAATTACGGTCCCAATGTTTTAACTAATGAGTGCGATGTGTTGATTGCAATCGGCATGCGTTTCGATGATCGTGTAACCGGCCGCTTAGATAAATATGCCAAGCAGGCAAAAGTTATTCATTTAGATATTGATCCGTCAGAGATTGATAAAAATGTAAAAACAACAGTACCGGTTTGGGGCGATTGCAAAGAAACTTTACCCATGCTTACAGCAATGGTGCAACAAAAAACACATACAGCATGGCTGAATAAATTCAATGAATATAAAAAGAAGGAAGAAGAAAAATGTATTAATGATGAATTAAACCCGGTTACTGATGAGTTGACCATGGGTGAAGTTATTAATCTATTAAATGAATTAACTAACGGCGACGCAGTTATTGTAACCGATGTTGGCCAGCACCAGATGGTGGCCTGCCGTTATGCAAAATACAATCACAGTAAAAGTAATATTACCAGCGGTGGATTGGGTACAATGGGTTTTGCATTGCCCACTGCAATTGGTGCAAAATATGGTGCACCAGAAAGAACAGTTATTGCTATTGCAGGCGATGGTGGTATTCAAATGACTATCCAGGAATTAGGTACTATCATGCAATTTAAAACTGCTGTAAAAATTATTATTCTTAATAATCAATTTTTAGGAATGGTGCGCCAGTGGCAACAATTGTTTCACGAAAAAAGATATTCTTTTGTTGATATCACCAGTCCCGACTTTGTTGCGGTAGCAAAAGGATATTATATTGATGGGCAAAAAGTTAGTGAAAGGCAACATTTAAAAACTGCATTACAAACCATGTTAAATCATAACGGAAGTTATTTATTAGAAGTAATGGTAGGTAAAGAAAATAATGTATTCCCGATGGTGCCGCAGGGCAGGGGAGTATCAGAAATAATTTTGAGTAAAGAAGAACTGTAGGCCCCTGTCCCCTAAAGGGGAACTTGGATTGAAAACTATTTAAAAAAAGGAAAGCTCTTTAATTGTAACTGATAATTATGTAACCGGCGATAGAACTGCTATTTAGCATAGTTGCGTCGCACTCTTGTACTTTTTGTTCTTTATTCAACATTTAATGCAGGCAGTATTAAAAATATAATTAAGTATTATGTCCGAAGAAAAAAATAAAGTAATAACTCAAACTTCCTCTCACATGGAAAAGGCTGTAGGTAAGTTGGAATATACTGTAACCGTATACACCGAAAATCAGATTGGTTTATTAAACCGTATTGCTATTATTTTTTCAAGAAGAAAAATTAATATAGATAGTTTGAATACATCGCCGAGTGAAATTGATAGCGTACATCGTTTTACAATTGTTATCAACGAGTCGGAAGAAGTAGTACGTAAGGTTTGTCGCCAGATAGAAAAGCAGGTGGAAGTTTTAAAAGTTTATTATAATACTAACGAGGAAATTATCTGGCAGGAACTAGCCTTATACAAAGTGCCTACAGAAATTATTGCAGAAGAAGTTAAAGTAGAAAGATTATTAAGTCAGCATGGCGCAAAAGCAGTTGTAATAAGAAAAGATTATACAGTATTTGAAGTGTCCGGACAAAGAGAAGAAACCGATAATTTAATAAAAGTATTAGAACCATTTGGCTTGATCGAATTTGTACGCAGTGCAAGAATTGCGATCATAAAAAACAGCGAAGGCTTTCATAAAAAATTAAGTGAGTTTGAATATAAAGAACCGGGCGAAGAAGCAGTAGAAAACGAATTTTTAAATCAGAACGAAGAAGTGTTTTCGATGTAATTTTCTGGGTGAGTTACCCCCGCAGGGTGACTCACCTAGAAAATTACATGCTTTAGTAAATTAAAAATAATAAATTAAAAACAACTCCATTCACCCCTTTAGGGGATGGGGGTAAAACAATCAACAAAAGATGGGAAATTATTTTAACACATTGCCATTAAGAGAACAGTTAAATCAATTGGGTGTATGTGAGTTTATGGATATCAGCGAATTTTCAAATGGCGTAAATGCATTGAAAGGAAAAAAAATGGTGATCGTTGGTTGTGGTGCACAGGGTTTAAATCAGGGATTAAATTTAAGAGATTCTGGTTTAGATGTTTCTTATGCTTTGCGTCAGGAAGCAATTGATGCTAAAAGACAATCTTGGAAAAATGCAACTGAAAATAATTTTACTGTTGGTACGTATGAAGAATTAATTCCAACGGCTGATTTAGTATTGAATCTTACACCAGATAAACAACACACAGCAGTTGTGGCTGCGGTAATGCCATTGATGAAAAAAGGTGCAACGCTTTCTTATTCTCATGGTTTTAATATTGTAGAAGAGGGAACGCAAATAAGAAAAGACCTTACCGTAATAATGGTAGCACCAAAGTGTCCGGGTTCAGAAGTTCGTGCTGAATATGTACGTGGTTTTGGTGTACCTACATTAATTGCAGTGCATCCCGAAAATGATCCCGAAGGAAAAGGATTGGAGCAGGCAAAAGCTTATGCTGCAGGAACAGGCGGACATAAAGCAGGTGTATTACGTTCATCATTTGTGGCAGAAGTAAAGTCTGATCTGATGGGTGAGCAAACTATTTTATGTGGGTTGTTGCAAACCGGTTCAATACTTTGTTTTAATAAAATGGTAGAGAAGGGAATTGATAAAGGCTATGCTTCTAAGTTAGTACAATATGGTGTGGAAGTAATTACAGAAGCATTAAAGCAGGGTGGTATTACTGCCATGATTGACAGATTATCGAACGCTGCTAAAATAAAAGCGTTTGAATTATCAGAAGAATTAAAAACCATTATGCGTCCGTTGTTTCAAAAACACCAGGATGATATTATGAGCGGAGAGTTTAGTAAAACTATGATGATAGATTGGGCCAACAACGATAAGAACTTATTAGCATGGCGTGCTGCAACAGGCGAAACAGCTTTTGAAAAAACTCCGGCAGGTGATATGAAAATTGCTGAGCAGGAATATTTTGATAACTGCTTATTGTTTGTAGCCATGATACGTGCTGGCGTTGAACTTGCTTTTGAAACTATGGTGGAAGCTGGTATAAAAGAAGAATCTGCCTATTACGAATCATTACATGAAACACCATTGATTGCAAATACCATTGCCCGTAAAAAATTATTCGAAATGAACAGGGTAATTTCTGATACGGCAGAGTATGGTTGCTATTTGTTTGATCATGCCTGTAAACCTTTGCTTGCAGATTTTATGGCAAAAATTGACACTGATGTAATTGGTAAAAATTACAACACAGGTAAGGATGGTGGTGTAGATAATAAAACTTTAATTGCAGTAAACAAAGTATTACGTTCTCATCCTGTAGAAAAAATTGGTACGCAATTAAGAGAGGCAATGACTGCAATGAAATCGATAAGCACCAATGCTTAATATTATGGATACAACAGTGAACACGATATTGAATTTTGCAGATGCTGCCCAACGTTTAAAAAGCGTGGTGAACAGAACGCCGCTTACTTTTAATTTGAATCTTTCAAAAAAATACCAGTGCAATATTTTTTTAAAAAGAGAAGATCTACAGGTGGTTCGTTCATATAAATTACGTGGCGCCTATAATATGATGAGTAGTTTGTCTGCTGAGCAATTACAGCGTGGCGTTGTATGTGCCAGTGCAGGTAATCATGCACAGGGCTTTGCTTACAGTTGTAAAAAATTAAATTGTAAAGGCGTGGTGTTTATGCCGGTGATTACACCCAATCAAAAAATTAGTCAAACAAAAATGTTTGGTGAAGATAATGTTACTGTAAAATTAGTAGGTGATACATTTGACGATTGTGCTATAGCTGCAAAAAAATATACCGAAGAAAACAACATGGTATTCATTCCTCCTTTTGATGATTACAAAATTATTGAAGGACAGGGAACTGTAGGTGTGGAAATTTTAGAACAGTTAAATGAAGAAGAAAATATTTCATATCAATCTTCGGAACGATCTTCTACATATCCCTTCCCCTTGGGGAGGATAGGAGGGGCCGATTTTCTTTTCATTCCTGTTGGCGGCGGTGGATTGAGCGCAGGTGTGGGAACTTATTTTAAAACCTTTTCTCCAAAAACAAAAATTATTGGAGTAGAACCGGAGGGTGCACCCAGTATGTTTGAAGCGTTGAAAGCAGGCCACCCGGTTACGTTAGATAATATAGAACGCTTTGTTGACGGTGCTGCAGTAAAACGTGTGGGTGAAATAACTTTTACTGTTTGTAAAGATGTTTTGGATGATATGCATTTGGTGCCGGAAGGAAAAGTATGCACCACCATTTTAAAATTATATAATGAGGATGCTATTGTTGTAGAACCGGCAGGGGCATTAAGTATTGCAGCACTGGATGATTATGCAGCTGAAATAAAAGGAAAAAATGTGGTGTGCATTATTGGAGGTGGTAATAATGATATCGACCGCATGCAGGAAATAAAAGAACGCAGCCTGCAATACGAAGGGTTGAAACATTATTTTTTAATTCGCTTTGCACAGCGGCCCGGAGCATTGAAGGAATTTGTAAATCATGTGTTAGGCGAAAATGATGATATCACAAGGTTTGAATACATGCAAAAACATAACAAAGAAACCGGCCCTGCATTGGTGGGTATTGAATTGAAAACAAAAGAAGATTACGAAGTGTTGTTAAAAAAATTAGATCAGTATCATATTAATTATACGGAACTGAAAAGTGGAGATAATGCGTTTGGGTATTTGGTGTAGCCCCCTCCGGCCCCCTGAAGTGGGAACTGTGGCGGAGATTGATAAAACTGATTGAAAATAGAAATGGTAAATAAAATAATCCCGAAGGGATGTAATTAATATAGAATTGAATTCGTGTTTATTGGATGGAAACCCTAAGGGGTGGCAGTAGAAAAATAAAAAATTCTGTAATGCCCAATAAATAAATTCAGTTGAAGAGTGCGACGCCAATGAAGCCAAATAGAATTATTTAAGTTCGGCTCAAAAAAATATAAACTGCTTAGTAAAGATGAATGACCAAAAAGAATTAGAAACGTTGAATAACTCCCCGGCTCTTGTCCCGATTTTTTCGGGAGGGGATGGGGGCGGCCTGTATGACTCCCGCTATGAGCATGATGCCTGCGGTATCGGTTTTGTAGCCAATATAAAAGGCAACAAAAGCCACCAGCATATTGCTGATGCATTAACTGTATTGGAAAATATGGAGCACCGTGGTGCATGTGGCTGCGAAAATAATTCGGGTGATGGCGCCGGCATTATGATTCAAATGCCTCATGAATTTTTCTTTGACGAATGCATAAAGTTAGGCGTACACTTACCACCGTTTGGTAAATATGCGGTGGGTGTAATATTTTTCCCCAGAGAAATAAGATTAAGAGAAGAGTGCCGTGCCGTGTTTAACCGTACTGCCGAAAAATTAGGAATGGAAATTCTGGCTTACCGTAAAGTACCGGTGAACACTGAAAATATT
Source organism: Ferruginibacter sp. (assembly GCF_031391665.1). Lineage (GTDB taxonomy): Bacteria > Bacteroidota > Bacteroidia > Chitinophagales > Chitinophagaceae > Ferruginibacter. The sequence continues at coordinate 14,741 of NZ_JANMUN010000251.1, read as the reverse complement.
GGAGCCACCGCTTTAAGTGTGGAGCCAGAAATGGAACAGGTTTTTATTGCCTGCCCTGATCATGTAAAAAATTTAGAGGAGTTTGAACGTAAGCTTTTTGTGCTGCGTAATTATGCAACACATACTATTAACAGCACCGTAAGAAAAGATGCGGTAGGTTTTTATATTGCTTCTCTTTCTTATAAAACTATTGTATACAAAGGTCAGCTCACCAGTACGCAGGTACGCCATTATTTTGTAGACCTCAGTAATAAAAGATTAGTGAGTGCTTTTGGTTTGGTGCATTCCCGTTTTGCTACCAATACTTTTCCGTCGTGGAAGCTGGCACAGCCCTTTCGTTACATTGCACACAATGGCGAAATAAATACACTGCAGGGAAATTTAAACTGGCTAAAGGCAGTAGAGCAACGTTTTATTTCCACACTTTTTACTCATGAAGAAATGGAAATGTTGTTGCCGATTGTTTCGGGCCAGCAATCCGACTCTGCATGTTTGGATAATATGATCGAGCTATTATTATTGTGCGGCAGAAGTTTACCGCATGTAATGATGATGCTTATACCTGAAGCATGGGATGGTAATGATGATATGGATGCAGTAAAAAAAGCATTTTACGAATTTCATGCTTCTATAATGGAACCATGGGATGGCCCGGCTTCTATTTCGTTTACTGATGGAAAAATTATTGGCGCCACATTAGATAGAAATGGATTACGTCCATCGAGATATTGTGTTACAACTGATGACCGTGTTATAATGGCAAGTGAAACCGGCGCCTTACCTGTTGATGAAAAATTAATAAAAGAAAAAGGAAGATTGCAGCCAGGTAAAATGTTTGTGGTAGATATGGAGCAGGGAAGAATTATCAGCGATGATGAATTAAAACATAGTATCTGCAGCCAAAAACCTTACGACGATTATTTAAATCAATATAAAATACGTTTAGAAGAAATTGATGAACCAAGAGTGGCGTTCACTCATTTATCTGATGCTTCTATTTTAAAATATCAAAAAGCATTTGGTTATTCTACTGAAGATATTGATACCATTTTAAAACCAATGGCGCTGGATGGTAAAGAGCCTATTGGTTCGATGGGTACTGATATTCCTTTAGCAATACTGAGCGATCAGCCGCAACATTTAACCTCTTACTTTAAACAATTATTTGCACAGGTTACTAATCCGCCAATAGATCCTATAAGAGAAAGATTAGTAATGAGCCTTGCATCTTTTGTAGGTAATAACGGAACCCTGTTAGAAGAAAAACCGGAGGACTGTCATACTGTTGCATTAAAGCAACCGATACTCACCAGTACCGAATTAGAAAAATTACGCAGCATTGATACTGGTATTTTTCAAAGTAAAACTTTGCAAACATATTTCAGGGCAGATGGCAAACCCGGTTCTTTGCAAAGAGGATTGGAAAGATTGTGCCGCTATGCAGAAGATGCAGTACATGATGGATTTGAAGTATTGATTTTAAGCGACAGGGCGGTGGATAGCGATCACGCTGCCATACCAACTTTGCTGGCAACAGCTGCAGTGCATCATCATTTAATCAGAAAAGGTCTGCGTGGGCAGGTAGGTATTGTAATAGAAGCCGGCGATGTTTGGGAAGTGCATCATTTTGCATGCCTCATTGGTTTTGGTGCCACTGCAATCAATCCATATTTAGCAATGGCCAGCATCCGCAACATGAAAAATAATGGCACACTGCAAACAGATTTAGAATGGAACGACCTGCGAAAAAATTATATTAAAGCAGTGTGTGATGGTTTGCTGAAAGTGTTTTCTAAAATGGGCATTTCTACTTTACAATCTTACCAGGGTGCACAAATTTTTGAAATATTAGGTTTAAATAAAGAAGTGGTAGATAAATATTTTACCGGTGCCATCAGCCGTATTGAAGGTGTAAATTTGGATGGCATTGCTAAAGAAGCATTGGCCAAACATTATGTAGCATTTAATCAAAAAAATATTCCGGTGGATAGATTGCCCGTTGGTGGTATTTACCAATGGAAACGCAAAGGCGAATTTCATTTGTTTAATCCTACAACAATTCACCTGTTGCAGTATTCTACTAAAATGAATGATTATGCAACGTTCAAAAAATATTCGAAGCATGTAAACGACCAGAGTGAAAAAGCGGCTACGCTGCGTAGTTTGTTTCAGTTTAAAAAGAACAGGCCTTCTATTAATATTGACGAAGTAGAACCGGCACAAAATATTTACAAACGCTTTGCAACAGGTGCCATGAGTTTTGGTTCTATCAGTTGGGAAGCACATACTACACTGGCAGTTGCTATGAATCGTTTGGGCGGAAAGAGCAATACCGGCGAAGGTGGCGAAGATGACAGGCGCTATGATAAATTACCCAACGGCGACAGCATGCGTTCTGCAATTAAGCAGGTGGCTTCTGCAAGATTTGGTGTAACAAGTTTGTATTTAACCGAGGCAGATGAATTACAAATTAAAATGGCACAAGGTGCAAAGCCAGGCGAAGGCGGACAATTGCCCGGTCATAAAGTAGATGAGTGGATTGGAAGGGTGCGGCATGCTACACCGGGTGTAGGATTAATTTCTCCGCCACCACACCATGATATTTATTCTATTGAAGATTTGGCGCAATTAATTTTTGATTTAAAAAATGCTAACCGTGCCGCAAGAATAAATGTAAAGCTCGTAAGCAAAGCAGGTGTGGGTACTATTGCTGCTGGTGTTGCAAAAGCAAAAGCGGATGTTGTTTTAATTTCCGGTCATGATGGTGGCACAGGTGCATCACCCATAAGTTCTATCAAACATGCCGGCTTACCGTGGGAGTTAGGTTTGGCAGAATCGCATCAAACTTTAGTAAAAAATAAATTACGCAGCCGTGTGGTTTTACAGGCCGATGGCCAAATGAAAACTGGCCGTGATATTGCCATTGCAACTTTACTGGGCGCCGAAGAATGGGGCGTTGCCACCGCAGCGTTAGTGGTAGAAGGTTGTATCATGATGCGTAAATGCCATTTAAATACATGCCCTGTTGGTGTGGCCACACAAGACCCTGAATTAAGAAAACGTTTTACAGGTAATGCAGATCATGTGGTTAATTTCTTTATGTTTTTAACGGAAGAGTTAAGGGAGATTATGGCAGAGCTTGGTTTTAGAACCATCAACGAAATGGTGGGCCAGGCTGAATGTTTGGAGCAAAAGGAAAATGTTGCACACTGGAAATATAACAACCTCGATCTGTCTGCAGTATTATATAAAGAACCAGCATCTGCATACACCGGTTTATATAATATGGAACAGCAGGATCATGGATTGAAAGAAGTATTAGACTGGAAATTACTTGAAGCTGCAATTCCTGCTTTGGCAGAACAACAAAAAATTAGCGAATCCTTCAACATAAAAAATACCGACAGAACTACAGGAACAATTTTAAGTAACGAAATAACAAAATTGTATAAGGCTAATGGCTTGCCCGAAGAAACTATACATTTTAAATTTACCGGTACAGCAGGGCAAAGTTTTGGTGCCTTTAATACCAAAGGCGTAACATTAGAATTGGAAGGCGATGCCAATGATTATTTTGGAAAAGGATTAAGCGGCGCAAAATTAATTGTCTATCCATCAAAAGATGCAGGCTTTGTGCCGGAGGAAAATAGTATTATTGGCAATGTGGCTTTTTACGGTGCTACAGATGGCGAAGCATTTATAAGAGGAAAAGCGGGCGAACGTTTTGGTGTACGCAACAGCGGTGCAAACGTAGTGGTAGAAGGTGTTGGCGATCACGGCTGCGAATACATGACGGGTGGCAATGTAATTATTTTGGGTGCAACCGGGCGCAATTTTGCAGCAGGTATGAGCGGTGGTATTGCATATATATATGATGTGCAGCACCAGTTTGCAAACGCATGTAATAAAGAAATGGTGGATATTGATCCTGTTGCAGAAGAGGATATTTCTTTTTTGCACTCCATGATTCAGAAACATTTTGACAATACAAAAAGTACCGTAGCAAAATTTGTGCTGAACGATTTTGAAAATCAGTTGAAAAATTTTGTAAAAGTTTTTCCTAAAGATTATAAGAAAGCGTTGGCAGGAAAAAAGGTAAAAGAAAAAGTTAGTAAATAATTTTTTTGTTGCCAGCTTTTGTTTTTCAATTTTACATTGTTGCGTCGCACTCTTGTACGGCATACCAATGTGGAACTTTTACCGAAGCGTATGGGCAAGCATAATTATTTAAAAGTTCCAAACTAATATCACCCCTTCGGAGTTTTAGAGCTTTAATTTTTGTGAGCTATATTAATGTCAGCCTTTCAGGCTTTAAATCCCGAAGGGATGATATTAATATAGTAATCAAATTTCAGATTAAAATCACAACCCCGAAGGGGTGATATTACAGATTGAAGACTATGATTACCTAAGTGACATTACATTGAAGTGGAAGTTTATAACAAAACATAATTAAAGTTCAATAAAGATTTACTGCACAAGAGTGCGACGCCAATGAAGCTTAATAGAAATAATAAAGCTTGGTTCAAAAGAAAAAAATAAAAATTAAAAGAGCAATGGGTAAACCAACAGGTTTCTTAGAATTTACAAGAGAACTTCCAGCTAAAAGAAAAGTGGAAGAAAGGCTGAATGATTACAACGAATTTATTCAACGCTACACCGATCAAAAGCTAAATGAACAATCGGGCCGTTGTATGAACTGTGGTGTACCTTTTTGTCATAACGGTTGCCCGCTGGGTAATATAATTCCGGAATTTAACGATGCCGTGTACCGTAAAGAATGGAAAGAGGCGTACGATATTTTATCTTCTACCAATAATTTTCCGGAGTTTACCGGAAGAATTTGTCCGGCGCCATGTGAGTCGGCCTGTGTACTGGGTATTAATCAACCTGCCATTACAATTGAAGAAATAGAAAAGCATATTATTGAAATTGCTTTTGATAAAGGCTTTGTACAAGCGAAAAAAAATATTGTTCGGACGGGTAAAAAAATAGCTGTGGTAGGCAGCGGCCCGGCAGGCCTGGCAGCAGCAGCGCAATTAAATTATGCCGGTCATAATGTAATGGTTTTGGAAAGAGATGATTTGCCGGGAGGTTTATTGCGTTACGGCATACCCGATTTTAAATTAGAAAAATGGGTGATTGACAGAAGAATAAAATTTATGGAAGAAGAAGGCGTAGTGTTCCGTTGCAATGCCAATGTAGGAGTGGATGTGAGCATTAATGATTTGCTTAGGGAATTTAATGCAGTGGTTTTAGCTGGCGGTTCTACTATTCCCCGTGATTTAAATATACCGGGCAGAGAATTAAAAGGCGTTCATTTTGCAATGGATTTTTTAAAGCAGCAAAATAAAAGAGTTTCCAACACAGCTGTTGGAGCAGAAGATATTTTAGCCGGTAAAAAAAATGTAGTGGTAATTGGTGGTGGCGATACGGGCAGTGATTGTGTAGGAACTTCCAATCGCCAAAAAGCAAAATCGGTAACGCAATTTGAATTGTTACCCAAGCCACCGGACAGCAGAACTAATTTTATGCCCTGGCCCACTTATCCTATAACGTTGAAAACATCTTCATCCCACGAGGAAGGTGCCAATAGAAACTGGGCTATTGCCACCAAAGAATTTATTGGTGATGGCAAAGGAAGTTTAAAAGCATTAAAAATTGTTGACTTGGAGTGGCAGATAACAGAAGAGGGCAGGCCTGCAAAATTTGTAGAAAGAGCGGACAGTGAAAGAGAAATACCCTGTGAGCTGGCTTTTCTCGCCATGGGTTTTGTACATCCGCAGCACGAAGGATTGGTAAATCAATTGGAGCTTGAATTAGATGATAGAGGTAATGTAAGAGCAACGGAAAAAGAATATCAAACCAATATCTCCAAAATATTTACGGCAGGTGATATGCGGCGTGGTCAATCTTTAGTGGTTTGGGCAATTAGTGAGGGCAGAGAATGTGCAAGAAAGGTTGATGAGTTTTTAATGGGCTCTTCTTTATTAGAAGCAAAGGACAGCTAGCTCTACTTCGGTCATTCTTATATATTTATAGCAAATCTTCTTTGCCTTTTGGTTAAGAAGATTTTTTTTATGCTAAATTTTATATTACAATAAATTTTATGTAATAAAATTTATTTAGAATATCTCTAAAAACGCCAATTGATAACGTTTGCGTTTGATTATTTTCTATTTTTTAAAAAATAATTGAATTTATTTGGGTGATTTGCCTTAACTATTTATATATTTGTTCAGATAGTAACACATATTATTTAAAATAATACAAAAACAATCAAAGCATGAAATCTTTAACATTAAGAAATTTAGCTCCCTTCTTTGTACTGGCAGTTGTTGCAATAGCTGCAATTTTTATCCCGTCTTTACCCAACTTCGATGATGGTAAATTTAACGGAGCAGATGTGGCCTGGATTTTAGTTGCCACTGCTTTAGTGTTTTTAATGACCCCCGGCCTGGCATTTTTTTATGGCGGAATGGTACACCGTAAAAATGTTATCAGCACCATGATAAAAAGTGTGGTAGCTGCAGGTGTGGTTAGTGTACTTTGGGTAACCGTTGGTTACAGCCTGGCATTTGGCGATACTGTTGGAGGATTTATCGGCAATCCAATGACGCATCTTTTCTTTAAAGGTGTAGCATCCGGCGCACCAATTTTGCAGGGTGCTACTTCATCATTAACTATTCCCTTGTTACTGTTTTCTCTGTTTCAATTAATGTTTGCCATTATTACTCCCGGCCTTGTGGTAGGTGCAGTAGCTGAGCGTATCAAATTCAGCGCTTACATTTTATTTATAGTGTTATTCAGTTTACTAGTTTATGCTCCTTTGGCACACTGGACATGGCACCCAATGGGATTTTTATTTAAAATGGGTGTACTTGATTTTGCAGGCGGTACAGTGGTACATATTTCTGCAGGTTGTGCGGCATTGGCTGGAGCCTTGGTTTTAAAAAGAAGACAATCACATATTGATCATAAAGAAATTCCACCAGCTAATATCCCTTATGTATTAATTGGTACAGGTTTACTTTGGTTTGGATGGTTTGGTTTTAATGCAGGTTCTGCATTGGGCGCAACTACTTTATCGGTTAGTGCATTTGCAACTACTAATACAGCAGCAGCAGCAGCAGGTTTAAGCTGGATGTTTTTTGATGTAATGAGAGGTAAAAAACCATCTGTACTGGGCTTTTGTATTGGTGCAGTAGTTGGTTTGGTTGCCATTACACCCGGCGCTGGTTTTGTAGCAATACCACAAAGTATTTTTATTGGATTTTTAGCTGCAATTGTTTCAAACATTGCAGTGTATTATAAATCAAAATCAAAGTTAGATGATACACTGGATGTATTTCCATGCCATGGTATTGGTGGTATGGTAGGTATGATTTTAACCGGTGTATTTGCAACTAAAAATGTAAATGCTGCAGGTGCTGATGGATTATTATATGGCGGTGTGACCTTCTTTTTAACACAACTTAAAGGATTGGCAATAGTTGTAGCGTATAGCTTCACTGTATCGTTCGCTATTTTTAAATTCATCAATTTTATTTTACCAATACGTGTTAGCCAGGAAGATGAATTATTAGGATTAGATGCTTCTCAGCATAACGAAAATTATACTCAGGGTACATTGTTAGTTCAAAACGGTGGAGAAATTAAAGAAACACTTGTTGAAGACTAGTATAAATTATTTATTTGAGATTTGAAACGGAGGTTATTTTTTTAAATTCTTATTAATTCAAAAGCTTCCTTTCAAATCTCAAATTTTAAACTGACTTAAATGTAATAAAAAAGGTACAACCAATAATTATGAGCTTCTCGACAAAGTTCATGGGTTGTACCTCTTATTTAATAATTAAAATCAATTACAATGTTAAGAAAATTATTTTTAGCAGCAACAGCTGCGGTATCTTTTTTTGTGTCTTTTGCTCAGGATTCTACAAAAACGCTTACAGTTTCAGGTTCTATCGACGGTTACTACCGTTACAATTTTGCCAACCAAACCAATAATTTTACCAGCTTCACCAATTCGCAAAGTTCTTTTGAATTGGGTATGGCTTCGCTACGTGCCGATGCTACTGCATTGTCGGGTAAAGTGGGTGCAACTGTTGATTTAGGTTTTGGCCGCAGGGCAGAAGAATTTTCTTACAATGATGGTAGTGATAATGTGGGAACAGGCTCAGACAAAAATGGTTTTTTATCTTTATCTGCAATAAAGCAGGCGTATGTTACTTACGCTCCATCAGCTAAAGTAAAGTTTACTGCAGGTAAATTTGCTACGCATGTGGGTTACGAATTAGTAGATGCTCCGTTAAACAGAAACTACAGTATGAGTTATATGTTTACTAACGGTCCATTTTTTCATACAGGTGTAAAGACAGATATTACTGCAGGGCCAATTGGTTTTATGATTGGCTTAACCAATTATACCGATCAAACAACTGCCACAACAAGTGTTAAAAATTTAATTGCACAGGTTAGTGGTGCTACAAAAAATGGCAAGCTTAAAGCATACCTTAATTATTCTGGCTTTGCCGGTTCCGATGAAGGCGTAAATCCAAGCGGTTTAAAATCATTAAATCAAATTGATTTGGTTGTATTAGGTACTATCAGCAGCAAATTTAATATTGGTTACAATGGAACTGTGCAATCAAGAAAACCTATTGCTGGCAGCACAGGAAGCTGGATAGGTAATGCATTGTATTTAAATTTTGATCCTACAGCTAAACTGGGCATTACTTTAAGAAGCGAATACATAAGCGATGATAAAACAGTTTATTTTCCTACAAAAAGTATTTTTGCCAACACACTTTCTGTAAACTGCAAAATTGGTCCGCTAACTATTATTCCTGAAGTAAGATTTGAAAGTGCACAGAGTACTATCTTCTTAAAGGATGATGGCTCGGGCACAAAATCTACTGCAAGCGCATTGGTAGCAGCAGTGTATAAATTTTAATTATCTTTTTTCATATAGCAAGCAATCGTTAAAAGGGCCTCTATTTCTATAGAGGCTCTCTATTTTTTATGCATCATACTGCTGCATTGTTATCTTAACTGTAAGCAAGTAGCTATCTCCCTTCATTACTACTGTTATTTTTTGCCACCTGTAACATTTTACACTTAACATCTTTTTCAAGTACAATTTTTGGACTACTTATTTTTCAGCAACAGCATATTTTTAAATAATAAAAATGTGATTTTTTGCCGAAGATTTAGAAATAACCTGCTAGTATTTTCTCCTGCTGATTTTTAATTATCACCTGTAAAGCCTTCGCTTGATTATTAAAAAGTTAAGTATTAAACCTGTGTTTTGTATTCTCTAAAAACAGGTACAATTAAAGGCATGATATTAGTATTGAAACTAATAAAAATAGAACGGAAAAACAGCTACAATCGCTTTAAGGTAAAGGGAAGGGTAAATCATTTTAAATATGAAGAGCAACCAAAAATCAAATCAACCAACTGAACTTTTTGAAATGCTGCCGCAGGCAATAGCAGCATTGAAAAAAAATATAATTGATCCCATTTTTGGCGAAAGTAAAACTGATAAATATGCTAACGAAAGACCGCCATTACGGTCGGAATTATTTACCGCAGAACAACTGGAACAGCATGCCAGAGCAATTTCCAGGAAACACCAGCTTATATCGGCACATCCATCTGAGCAATTATTAAAACGCCTTGCCGAAAACGAAAATATTTTACTGGAAGTACATGCGGCATTAACCGATGCTATAAAAAATAATAATCGCATTGTACCGGCAGGCGAGTGGTTACTGGATAATTTTTATTTAATTGAAGAGCAAATTTATACCGGAAAAAAGCATTTACCCAAGGGATACAGCAAGGGATTACCCCAGCTTTTAAAGGGCGAATCGGCCGGTTTACCACGTGTTTACGATATAGCTGTGGAAATAATTTCCCACAGTGATGGCCATATTGACCTTAAAAGTCTCATCAGCTTTGTTACCGCTTATCAAACCAACACATTTTTAAAACTGGGCGAATTGTGGGCCATCCCCATTATGTTAAGGCTGGCATTAATTGAAAATTTGCGCCGTCTTTCTATACAAATTGCCAGCGATATCATTAATAAAACATTGGCCGGTAAATGGGCCGATAAAATGATTGATGCCGCAGAAAACGATCCTAAAAATTTAGTACTGGTTATTGCTGATATGGCAAGAAGTGAGCCGCCAATGGACAGCTCATTTATAGCGGAACTTACCCGGCGTTTGCAGGAAAAAGGTAATGCATTATCGTTGCCATTAAACTGGATTGAACAACGTTTATCCGAAGAAAGCCTTACCAGCAGCGAGCAAATTCACCTGGAAAATCAGAAGCAGGCCGCCGACCAGGTTTCAATTAGTAACAGCATCAGCAGTTTAAGATTTTTAAATACCACCGACTGGAGAGAGTTTGTAGAGAACACCAGCATTGTGGAACTGGTATTGCGAAAGGATATTGACAGTGTGTACCAGCAAATGGATTTTTATACCCGTGATAATTACAGGCATGCGATAGAAAAAACTGCCAAGTACAGTAAACTTACAGAAAATGAAATAGCCGAAATTGCTATTCAACTGGCAAAAAATAATGCAGCAAAGCAAGAACACCTGAGGCAACAGCATGTAGGTTATTATTTATCAGGAAAGGGTTTGGCACAATTGCAGCGGCATGCAAAAATGTGCTGCACAAAAGCAGACTCTCTAAGAAATTTTTTCAACAAAGCCCCCTTTCTGATATATGCCGGCGGTACTGTAATAATAACTTTGTTAATAAGCTGGGGTTTAATTTGTACCATCTTTCATGAAGGATTAAGGGACTGGCAAATGATAATAGTCGGTGTTATTATTTTATTGGCTACAAGTCGTTTGTCCCTGGCCGTGGTTAACTGGTTATCAACCTTGCTTGCAAAACCCTTTTTATTGCCAAGGATGGATTTTTCTAAAGGTATTCCGGCGCAGCACCGAACTATGGTGGTAATACCTACAATGCTTACATCTGCAGCAGGCATTAATGAATTGATAGAAGGTATTGAAGTAAGGTTTTTAGCTAACAGAAACGAAAATTTGCAATTTGGTTTGTTAACCGATTTTAAAGATGCAAAAACTGAAACGCTTCCCGAAGATGAAATGCTGTTATTCAACCTGCGTAATAAAATAGTTGAACTCAATAGAAAATACGACAGGCAAACCAATGATACTTTTTTTCTTTTTCACCGGCCAAGAAAATATAATGCAAAAGATAAAATATGGATGGGCTACGAACGTAAACGTGGTAAGCTGGCCGAATTAAATGCATTGATACAGGGAAGGGGTAAACAATATTTTTCAATGATCATCGGCGAAGAGGTTGTTTATACTGCTGTAAAATATATTATTACTCTTGATACAGATACGCAACTGCCAAGAGATGCCGCCTGGAAGATGGTGGCTACTATGGCGCATCCGCTTAACCAGGCATTTTATTCTGTAAAGAAAAAAAGAGTAACAGAAGGCTACACAATTTTACAGCCCAGGGTTAGCAATAGTTTGCCGTGTAATAAAAGTTCGTTGTATGCAAAAATACATGGTAACGAACCGGGCACCGATCCCTACACAAAAGCTACATCCGATGTGTATCAGGACCTTTTTAAAGAAGGTTCTTTTATTGGTAAAGGAATTTATAATGTTGCTGCTTTTGAAGAAACGCTCAATAATGTTTTTCCTGATAATTCAATTTTAAGCCACGATTTGTTAGAAGGCTGCTACTCCCGTTCTGGTTTAATTACCGATGTGCAATTGTATGAAGAATATCCTAACCGCTACAGTGGCGATATGCAACGCCGGCATAGATGGATACGTGGCGACTGGCAAATAGCCAACTGGATGTTACCCCTTGTACCCGGCCCCAATAAAAAAATATTACGAAACCCATTAAGCTTATTATCTAAATGGAAAATTGCCGATAACATCCGCCGCAGTTTGGTGCCGCAGGCGTTGTTGTTATTGCTATTGTATGGCTGGATAATTTCTTCTATGCCTTTGTTTTGGACTATGGCCGTTTCTCTGATAGTATTATTGCCATCTGTAATTAGTTTTTGCTGGTCTTTATTCACCAGACCGCAGGATGTAATTTTTTCGCAGCATTTTAATTTTTCTTTTCGTTCCGCAAGCGATCAGTTTTACCAGCACCTGATAGAACTTTGTGCATTGCCTTACGAAGCGGCTTGCAATACAGATGCTATACTGCGTACTTTATGGCGTATGTTCATCAGTCATAAAAATTTATTGCAGTGGAATCCCTCTCACAACACTAACAATAATCTAAAAACAATACTGGCTGCTTATGTAGAAATGTGGTTTGGGCCACTCCTTGCCGTTACTATATTTTTATATTTAACTTTATACAATCCTTTTGCATTAATTTTTGCTGTGCCTTTTATAATTGTGTGGATCATTGCACCATTTGCTACATGGTTTATTAGCCGTGTCAGTACTGCTAAAATTGCTACTGTTACAGATACACAAACAATTTATTTAAGAATACTGGGAAGAAAAATCTGGAACTTTTTTGAAACATTTGTTGTGGCACAGGATAACTGGTTACCGCCTGATAATTATCAGGAAGAGCCGGTAGAAAGAATTGCACACCGCACTTCGCCAACAAATATAGGCCTGTCTTTATTGTCAATATTAACAGCACACGATTTTGGTTACATCACTACCGAAGAAGTAATTACCCGATCTACAAATACACTCAATACCATGCAGCGCATGGATAAATTTCGTGGACATTTTTATAACTGGTACGATACAGAAACTTTATATCCATTAGCACCAAGGTATATTTCTACAGTGGATAGCGGTAATCTTGCTGGCCATCTTATAACTATGCAGCAGGGTTTAATGTTGCTGGCTGATAAAAAAGTTTTTACAAAAAAATTGTATGAAGGTATTATTGATACATTAAGAGTATTGATTGAAAAAGCAAAAGACAATAAAACGCTTAGTAACTTTTTACAGGAGCTTGAAAATAATTATCCTCAAAAAACTGATAGCGCCACTGATGCAAAATTATATTTGGATGAACTGGAAACTAATTTTACCAAAATAGTCATCGAAGCTGATTTTGAACCCGATGGTGAGGAAGATACTTGGGCACAAAAAGTTTTAACTCAAATAATAAATATAAAGAAAGAGATAACTGCCCTTATTCCCTGGCTGTTGTTACCGCAGGTGCCCGAAAAATTTCAACACCTTATTCCCGATCTGCCGGCAATACCAACTATAAAACAGCTGGCAAGAATAGAACAAAGTTTATTGCAAAAAATTGTAACTGCATACACAACTGATAATACCGAAGAAGAAAATAAATGGCTGAATCAGTTCAGAACTTTTATTACAGAAGCCGGAAGAAGAGGGAAAGAAATTTTATTAACGCTCGAACAACTGGCTTTAAAATGTATGGCACTCTCTGTAATTGATTACGATTTTTTATACGACAGATCACAGCATTTACTAACTATTGGTTATAATGCAGATGAACACCGCAGAGATAATAGTTTTTACGATCTGCTGGCATCCGAAGCAAGGCTTACCACTTTTGTGGCCATTGCACAGGGAAAACTACCACAGGAAAGTTGGTTTTCTTTAGGAAGACAATTAACTAATTTGGGTACTACACCAATTCTTTTATCGTGGAGCGGCTCCATGTTCGAATATTTAATGCCGTTACTGGTAATGCCTACTTACGAAAATACTTTGCTTGATCAAACGTATAAAGCAGTTATACAAAAACAAATTGATTATGGCAGAAAGAAAGGTGTACCATGGGGCATTTCAGAATCGGGGTATAATATGGTTGATGCTCATTTAAATTATCAGTACAAAGCATTTGGTGTACCTGGCCTTGGCTTTAAACGTGGACTGGGAGAGGATCTGGTGATATCTCCTTATTCAACAGTAATGGGTTTAATGGTAGCGCCGGATGAGGCCTATGATAATTTGCAGGTATTAAAAACTGCAGGCTTTGAAGGTAAGCATGGATTATATGAAGCCATAGATTATACTGCATCCCGTTTATTGAGAAAACAAAAACACTCCATAGTAAAATCTTACATGGCACATCACCAGGGTATGAGTTTTTTATCGCTGGCGTATGTTTTATTTAACCGGCCCATGCAGCAAAGGTTTGAAAGTAATGTGCTGGTAAAAGCAACTTTATTGTTATTGCAGGAACGTGTACCAAGAATAACCACTTTCTATTCACCCAGTGTGCATGCAGGTGATACCAGCATTAATCCTGCTGCAGATACCTCCATGAGGGTGATCAATACACCGCATACCAACATTCCTGAAGTACAATTATTATCTAATGGCAGGTATAATGTAATGGTAACAAATGCAGGTGGTGGTTACAGCAAATGGAAAAATATTGCGCTTACCCGCTGGCGTGAAGACTGCACCTGCGATAACTGGGGTTCATTTTGTTTCATCCGTGACCTGGACAATAACAGCTCCTGGTCAACAGCCTATCAGCCTACACAAAAAGAAGGTGAAAATTATGAAGCTGTTTTCTCCCAGGGCCGTGCAGAGTTCCGGCGTCGCGACTTTTCGCTGGAAACACATACTGAAATAGTAGTATCGCCGGAAGATGATATTGAATTAAGAAGGGTACATATTAACAACCGCTCCCGCAAAAAAAGAACTATTGAAATTACCAGTTATGCTGAAGTAGTATTAACCTCGGCTATTGCT
>NZ_JANMUN010000231.1:0-66339 GCF_031391665.1 Ferruginibacter sp. | reverse complement strand
GGTCAGCTTCTCCGGTGGAGGAGTGCCGTTGGTGAACATGCCCGCACTGCACCTGACGATAAGCCTCAGCCAAACGGGCACGAATAGGAATATTCGGGCTCGCCTGTTTTTTTAATAAAAATTTTTATGCGCAAAAATAATTTCATCATTTCATTTTTAAGGAATTGCTGGAAAGAGCATAGTTTCTCTTTCTGAAAATCTAAAATGTAAATCATTTATCCTTAATTATCAGTTAGCAGTAGCCGGACTGATAACTGTTCCAATTTCTGTAATAACATTAGCAGGGAAGCCGCCTTTTTTTGCATGCTCCCTAATTAATTCTTCGCTCTCGGCTTTATACACACAAAATATTTTATTGCCTGTAACATAGCTTTGTATCCATTCAATTTTTGGTCCCATTTCTTTAAGTACACTGCAGGACGTTTGTGAAATAGCTTTTAATTGTTCCGGTGTTAAGTTGCCGGCATTGGGAATATCCCTTTCAATAAGATAGGTTTTCATTGTTGTTTTGTTTTTAGTGGTTGAATGATTTGTTGCTGTGGGATTTTGCGCCAGTGAAGCATAAGCGATAAAAAGTATAGCGGCAACCAGTAACGCAAAATTTTTAGTGATCTGTTTCATAAAATTTGTTTTAAGTGATAAGATGCACAAAGATAATTTCACATCGGGACGAAAGGCTGTAACAAATCATTCAATAAATGGTAACACATCTGAAACAAATCGTTCAATAAATGGTAAAATTCAACCGCAGGTAAATGTATTAATCCAGCAGATTGAGATAGGCCATGGGCAGCAGGCCGTATTTCTTTTTAAAACATTTGGTAAAATAAGAAGGGCTGGAAAAACCTGATTCAAAAGTTATTTGCGAAATACTGCAGTGCTTTTTTTTCATCAGCTCCTTTGCTTTTTGAAGCCGGAAAGCTTTTAAAAATAAATTAGGCGACAGGCCGGTAAGGGATATCGTTTTTCTGTATAGTTGCGAATTACTCATGGCCATTGCATGGCAGTAATTGGTAATGTCGAATTCGGTATCCTGCCAGTTTTCTTCCAGTTTGGCATACAATAATTCCAGTAACACTTCGTCCTCTGCAGATAGGGTGAAGAAATTATTGTGCTTTTGAAAATGATCTTTTAAAACCAATTCTTTTACAGTACCGGTAAGGGCAACCTGAAAATTATTGGCAATGGAACAAATATTTTCTGCAAGTTGTATGGTGTCGCCAAATAATGTATTACCTTTTTCAACAGGTTCGCCTGCGTTAATGCCAATTCTAAAATCGATTTCATCTCCACACATTGCCTTCACTGAATTCAGCATGGCCAAAGCACAGGAAACTGCCGCATTTGCAGTGGTAAAAGAGATAATAAACTCAGCTCCTCCATGCTCCACTTCACTGCCACCAAAATGGTGAAAATGTTTTCTTATTATATTATTATGGTTATTGAGCAACTCTTCACTTTTTTCTGTACCAAGTTTATACTTCAATAATATTGGGTCGGTTATTTTAGTAACCAGCAGAATTCTAAAAGAAGTGTCATTAAAAATCTTTAGTCCATTATCAGAAATTTCTGTATTTACGGGGTCGTAAATCCTGCCCAAAAAAGATTCTACCAATGTGCTTTTTACTTCAATTATTTTGTTGGGGATAAGGCCATGTGCCTTGTTATGCAGTTTTGCTACCGCTTCTTCATTGGGGGCATCAATCAGGCAGAAAACACTTTCACGTTCCTCATCTATCCAGTATGTCATGCACTTGCATTCATGTTCTTCCTGGTGTAATAAATCAAGTTGATGCGCCTGTGCAACTTCCCTGGCTTTTACACCCGGTATAATGTGTATGTCCATATAAATGGGCATAGTAGTTTATATTTATTATTATTTGAAGTTAATATTTTTTTATAATATTACGAAAGATGAACGAATTGATACACCTGTAAATTTTTATCTGCAGCAAAAAAGCAATGGTAAAGAAATGTTTACATTTGAAATTGCAGCACATAAACACATTGGAACATTTAAAATGACCATTAAAACACTATTTATAAAAAATAAAACCCTGCTGCTTTATGGCGTAAGCCTGGCATTACTTTTATTTTTATTAAGATGGCTTGAGTTACGGTTTATTATTTTTAACCATGCTTTTGAAATTTATGCCGGGGCCATTGCACTTATTTTTACAGCGCTGGGTATTTGGCTGGCCCTTAAGCTAACCAAACCAAAATTTAAAACTGTTATTATCGAAAAAGAAATTTACATTAATAACGATACCGAATTTGGTTTAAATGAAAATGAAATAGCTAAAATGGGCTTGAGCAAAAGAGAACTGGAGGTGTTGGATTTAATAGCCGAAGGATTAAGTAACGAAGAGATTGCGGCACGTTTGTTTGTTTCTCTTAATACCATTAAAACACATATATCAAAGCTGTTTGAAAAAATGGATGTAAAACGCAGAACGCAGGCCATTGAAAAAGCAAAAAGATTAAAACTGATCATGTAAAGCTCACTCTTTAGTATGAAAAAGGGGAGCAAATGTAAAAATCACCCGTAAGTATGAGGCTCCTTAAAAATTTTAATTTCAATTTTACAACATTGTAAACCAAAATTTAAACGATGAAAAAAATTGTAATTGTTTGCGGATTAATTGGAGGATTAATTGTATCTGTGCTGATGCTAATCTCTATAGCCCTTTGTTATAAAAGTGGCAATTTTGAAGACGGTATGCTGTATGGCTATGCCAGTATGCTGCTGGCTTTTTCGCTGGTTTTTGTGGGCATTAAAAATTACAGGGATAAATATAACAGCGGCTTTGTTAGTTTTGGTAAGGCATTTAAGACAGGGCTTTTTATTACATTGATAGCTTCAACTATTTATGTTATTGCATGGATGATAGATTATTATGTTTTTATGCCAGATTTTGCAGATAAATATGCAGCACACATGCTGGAAAAATTAAAAGCCGATGGCGCCAGCCTGGCAGAAATTGCTAAACAAACCAAAACAATGGACAACTTTTCGGAAATGTACAAAAATCCTTTGCTGGTTGCTCTGTTTACCTATGCAGAGATTCTTCCTGTTGGGCTTATTGTTACACTCATCAGTGCCTTTATTTTAAAAAGGAAAATAAAACCTGCGGTGTAATTTTTTGCCGCCGTTAAAAACTCTATTTGCTTTCAGTATTAAAAATGCCTGAAAAAATTACAGCTATTTTTCTATCATTATTTTAAATAACTAAAACTATAAATTATGAAACTCGGTGCATTTTCAATAAGCCTTAATGTTAAAGATATTAAAGCTTCAAAAGAATTTTACGAAAGCCTTGGCTTTATATTGTTTGCAGGCAGCATGGATAAAAAGTATTTAATTATGAAAAACGAAAATGCTTTGATTGGCCTGTTCCAGGGAATGTTTGAGAATAATATTTTAACATTCAATCCCGGCTGGGATGAAAATGCTGCTGCAGTAGAACAGTTTGATGATGTAAGAGAAATTCAGCAGCAATTGAAAAATAAAGGCATAGCACTGCTGAGTGAACCAGACCAAAATACTTCGGGGCCTGCAAGTGTTATGTTAACAGACCCTGATGGCAATGTTATTTTAATTGACCAGCATGTGTAGCATATAAATCGATTGGCAAAAAAAGAGCAGCATATATTTTTGGTAAAGCTTAATCCTTACATTTGAAATACCAAAAAAGAGTGTATGCTGTTTCTTTATTTTGTTATTTGGTTGTCGCTTATTTTATATGCCCGGTTTTTTATTAAAAATTCTCTTCAAACAAAAATACAGCGTACCCAAACTTTTAATGCTGCAATAAAGGCTTTGTATTTTATTCCCGTTTTTCAGCAGGCATTATTTCTGTTGTGCATTTCATTGATTCACTTTTGCTTTATTGGCAAAAGTTTTTTTATAATATTATGCAGTTTGTTTTTTGCAGACACTAATGCTGAATTGTATTCCCTGATGATGATAAACTTTATTGGGGTTTCTTCAGTTCTTTTATGCGTTACTTTTATACTGGCTAAAATTTCGATGAACAGAAAGATGGATGCCATAAATATGTTGTATAAAATGGCCTATTTATTATGCTGGATATTAATGCCGGTGATTATTTTTTATAATCTGCATTTATTAAATCCTTTTACTTCTTCATTTACGCAACTTGTTTTTTATAACAACCCTTATGTAATTTTATTGAATGCAGTGTTTTATTGTATTGTTTTACTACGGCCTTATTTTTATAAAACTACCTGTAAAACATTCCGTTACTTTCACTTATCTGTAAAAATAAGCTTAGCCTGTATTGGTTTAAGTTTTTTGCTGGCAGTAACAGTGTTTATTCTTTACTTATTATTAAGACTTACACCCTAACCTTTCGACTACATTGTTTTTACTGCGATGTTGGTATGGCGAATATTACCCACAGTATTTAAAGGTCCTTCTACTGCTTTACATCACTCTGTTTATTTTTTTGTTCAGTAGAGTGCAAATTACTTTAACAAACAAGGTATAATCGACTGTTTTAAACAAACGGACTAATTATTGCATACTGTAAAAAAAAAAATCAGGATTTTTAAAACCTTTTCTGCTATTATTTCGTTTATAGTTTCTTTTAATCAATAAATCAATCAACTAAACAAATTTTTATGAAAAAAATTCTTTTTATGGCAGCAACTTCTGCCTTGTTTTTAACAGCTTGCAACAGTGGCGAAAAAACTGCAGAAACAACTTCTACAGACACTACTAAAATGATGAGTACCGATACTTCTAAAATGATGCCTGCCGAAGAGCCTGGTGTTATGGTTGGCGGTTCTAAAATGGTAGCTTCAAAAAATATAGTTGAAAATGCAGCAGGTTCTGCCGATCATACAACATTGGTTGCCGCAGTAAAAGCAGCCGAGCTTGCGGAAACCTTAAGTGGTGCTGGTCCTTTCACCGTTTTTGCTCCGACTAATGCAGCATTTGGTGCATTACCAGCAGGTGCTGTTGATAATTTATTAAAGCCAGAAATGAAGAAAGATTTAACCGGTGTTTTAACTTACCATGTTGTACCTGGTAAATTAATGGCTGCCGATTTAAAAGACGGACAGAAATTAAAAACTGTACAGGGTAAAGATTTAACAGTTACAGTAAAAGACGGTAAAGTAATGATTAATGGTGCTAACGTAACTATTGCTGATGTTGTATCAAGTAATGGTGTAACACATGTAATAGATGCAGTGTTAATGCCAAAAAAATAATTCCGTAAAAATAAAAACTATTAAGGGAGTGGCTCAGGCCGCTCCTTTTTTGTGTAAAATAAACTGCTGTTTATAATAGTATTGATTGCAGCGAATGATTCGTGAAGAAGAGTTTAAGCCATCCTTAAAAAAAGGGGAGAAGATTGTTTAGAAATTGTAAAATATGAAGGTTGCTAATACTAATTTTTTGTAACAGATTATTTTAAAATTTCCGGCAAATTGAAAAACATATCCGGTATTAAAGTATTCTGTTGGTTTGTGTAATTAAACCATGGCACGGTTATGGTAATGTAGTTGTTACAAAATCAATATCACTTCTTTTAAAATAAGCTTCATAGTCAGCAAAGTTTTGTATAACTGCAGAACAGGAAATTTACCGGTAACGGGCTACATAAAATCAAGATACATAGATCAACTTAATCATTGCGAATACTGCAACAGTTCTCTTTGCTGTAAAGTAAAGCAAAAGGAATATTTGTTGGTAAAGCTAAGTATTATCATCAGCTTTAATTTTAAGCAGCCCGTAATCATTTCTGCAAACCCTGTCTCTATCCGGAATGTCCACCATTCCTTAATGCCTGCGGCTACTGGTTGCCGTTAATTACATTATTGAAGGCATGTAAACTATGAATGTGCAATGCAGGAGAATTTAATACTCATCCCTGCAATCAGGTTTAGTAAATAATAAAGACTCAAAATTATTCACAATCAACTAAATCAATTCTCATGCGTACAAAATTATTATTATTACCAGCTGCAGCAGCACTATTGTTGGCACTATCAGGCGGCTGTAAAAAAACAATGGATAGCGATATATCTTCTGCTGCTTCAGCTTCTTCAAAATTAGTTTCAATAAGTTCCAACAAAGCACTTCAGCCGCAGGCAGGTGTAGCGTTGGGCCTTGCAGGTAATTTTGCAATTCTTTCAAAATCCGGAATTACAAATGTTTTTCAATCTGCTGTTACCGGTGATATTGGAAGCAGCCCCATTACAGGCGCAGCAATTTTGGTAACCTGTGCAGAAGTTTCAGGTACTATATATTCTGTTGATGCAGCCGGACCGCTGCCCTGTACAGTAAATAATGCCACCAGGTTAACCACGGCAGTTGGCGATATGCAAACCGCATATACCGATGCAGCAGGAAGATCTAACCCGGATTTTATTAATTTAGGCGCTGGGGATATTGGCGGAAAAACACTTACACCGGGTTTGTATAACTGGACAAGTGCCTTAATAATACCAACCGATATCACCATTTCTGGCGGCCCAAATGATGTGTGGATTTTTCAGGTTTCCGGAACATTGATTATGAGTTCTGCGGTAAGGATTACACTGGCAGGTGGAGCGCAGGCAAAAAATATTTTCTGGCAAACTTCGGGTGATGTTACCTTAGGAACTACCAGTCATTTTGAAGGAATAATATTAGGACAGACTGGTATTAATTTACAAACAGGTGCAACTATAAACGGAAGGCTGCTGGCACAAACAGCAGTAACACTGCAAATGAATACTGTGGTACAGCCGCAATAAATTGATGAGGGTTTAATACTAATGGAGCTGGTTTTATACCGGCTCCATTTTTAATAATTTTACTACAATGGTTTTTTATCTCCAATTAATTACTTGCGTAAATGAATTTAGTATTTTACAGTTTTATTTTTTCTATTGATGAATCTTTCTCCATTCCACCGTACTATCCGCAGCTAATTTAATTACTAATGTTTTAGTATGCAAAGGAAAAAAGCCCAGGCGTTTTTGTGCTATGCTGTAAAATAAATAGTTGCTGTCAATCTTGTCGGGTTGGCCAAGAAAGGCCAGAACGGAATCTTTTTTCCAGCCCTTTAATTTATTATTAGTGGTTAAGTATGTAAGCAATTCATCTCTGTAAGGATAATCATCACCGTCCTTCGTTCTCCATTTGGTGGTATCAAATTCAATTGCAGTGGTTGTTTCACTTACTGCTTTTTTTGCTTTACCGTTATTGCAGGAGAGGCACCATATAGTAAGCAGCAGCAGAAGAGTATTTAATTGCATAAAAGATACATTTAATTGCAGCAGGCCCGGGTGATTATTATCCATTTTATACAACTTTCTTTACAATTGCTTTTTTGTAAACAAACCAAAGGGCAACATATATTATCCATAGAATGGAGAATGCGATAAGGCCTTTCAGATTAGATTGAATATCCTCAATATCATAACGGCCATGTATTTTTTTATGAAAAAACTTATTGGAATATTCCTGGGCATACTCAATAGCTACACCAAATAAATACAGCACGCCAAATATTAACAGGTGAATAGTGATTTTTTTGTTTGCGAATAGCAGGTTTACAAATGCTGCTGCAAAAAAATAAAATATCGAATGTAATTCTTTATCAAAATGCCTGAACACCGATGGCAGTTTTATCATAAATCCAAAGATGGATAATGCAAAACAAGCACCAAGTAAAAATATTTTAGTCCAGTTGTTTAATAATAATTTCATTGGCTGATGCCTTGGTGTTGCTGTCAAAAGTAAGGTTTTTAAGAGTGATTAATCTATCTCGTTTCTTGGTATACAAAACGACGCAAGTGCCCCTGTCTTAAAAAAACGAGACTAACAAAAAAATAGAATCACCCCAAAACGCCTTCTTAAATAAAAACCGTCGCTGCAGCAGCGTATTTTATTAACAGCTTTCTCTCAGGATGCAGCAGGATGCAACCCGTTGCAGATGGATTAAATTGTGCAGGTAAAACGATTGTACTGCATGTCCTTATCTATTATTACAAAAATATTTGTTGGTGTATTGGCTTTCAGAAACATTGCTGCTGATAAAAATAAAATTATGGGCTTGAAGCTGGAGCTTCAAGATACTTCACCATTAAAAAATAAATAATCAAACAGAAAAAATATGAACAAACAAACTGTATTTTTATTTATTGCGATATTTTTTTGTTACAATGCAATGGCCCAACGCCAAATGGAATATTTAAACCGTGGCGTAGTTGCAGTGCCCGATGGCAAAGGAAATATTTTTGTAAGCTGGCGCTTATTGGTTACCGACGATGATAAAATAGCCTTTAATATTTATCGTGCCGTAAATAATGAAAAAGCAATTAAAATAAATAGAACTCCCATTGCAGCATTTACTAATTACAATGATGAAAAAATTGACAGCACAAAAGCTTATACTTATTATGTAAACCCAATTGTAAAATCAAAAGAACAAACCGCATCCGAAAAATTTACCGTGCCTGCATTAGCAAAAACATATTTAACTATTCCATTAAAAACACCGGAAGGTTATGCTGCCAACGATGCATCGGTAGGAGACATGGATGGCGATGGTGAATATGAAATTATTATTCACTTAACAGGAAGAGGAAAAGATAATTCGCAGGCAGGCATTACCGATCCGCCAATTTTTCAGGCGTATAAAATGAATGGTACTTTTTTGTGGCAAATTAATTTGGGAAAAAATGTAAGAGAGGGCGCTCACTACACACAGTTTATTGTGTACGATCTGGATGGCGATGGCAAAGCAGAAATTGCAATGAAAACAGGCGATGGATCAATGGACAGCAAAGGAAATGTAATTGGCGACTCTTCTAAAGACTGGAGAAATGAAAGAGGGTATATTTTATCAGGCCCCGAGTATTTGTCAGTATTTAATGGGTTAACCGGCGAAGTAATTAATACAACAGATTATACCCCTCCACGAAGTGAAAAATTAAATCCCACAACAGAAGAATTAAAAGCAGGTTGGGGTGATGGTTATGGAAACAGGATGGATAGATTTTTAGCCTGTGTGGCTTATCTTGATGGAGTTCACCCGAGTTTAGTAATGTGCCGTGGTTATTATACCAGAACAATTTTAGCGGCCTGGGATTTAAAAGATGGTAAATTAAAAAAACGCTGGGTGTTCGATAGTAAAGATGAAGGCAATAAATCTTATGCAGGTCAGGGTAATCATAATTTATCTGTTGCCGATGTAGATGGCGATGGTAAAGATGAAATTGTTTATGGGCAAATGACAATTGATGACAATGGCAAAGGGTTATACTCAACAGGTATTGGTCATGCCGATGCGTTGCATGTTTCAGATCTGGACCCTTCACGGCCCGGTTTGGAAGTGTTTAGCATACAGGAACGTTTTGATGATGCCGGTGCAAATTTTAGAGATGCAAAAACGGGGGAAGTAATTTGGAAAAAAGCTTCGGTAAAGGCTGGCGGCGATGGCGAAGGGCCGGGCAGGGGTTTGGCATTAGATGTTGATCCACGCTATCCCGGTTTTGAATGCTGGGTTGCAGGGGCAGGCATAACAGGTATGTTTGATAATAAAGGAAATAAAATTGCAGAAAAAACACCTGCCTGCAACATGGGTATATTTTGGGATGGCGATGCAATGAGCGAAATTTTAAATGGCGTTAATGTAAGCAAATGGATGTACGACAGCAGTAACACTAAAACATTATTTGATGGAAGAAATTTTGATTGTGTGAGTAACAACGGTACAAAAAGTAATCCTTGTTTATCTGCAGATTTATTTGGCGATTGGCGTGAAGAAATTATTGCCCGTACCAAAGACAGTAAAGAGTTACGCATTTTTACTACAACAATACCAACAGACAAAAAAATGTATACGCTGATGCAGGATCCGCAATACCGTTTAAGCATTGTATGGCAAAACGTGGCGTACAATCAACCGCCGCATACCAGTTTTTTTATGGGCAAGGATATGCCGCCGCCGCCCAAACCGAATATTATAGTGATGAAGAAACGATAAATAATGTATAATTAATAACGGAATAATGTATAATATTTTTTTTTCGCAGCCCTTGATTTTTGTTTCTTTTCATCAGGGAAAAGAAAAAAAGAAATGAATAAAATAATTTACGATGAAAAAAATAGTTATTTATTGTATTGTATTTGCAACGCTCACATCTTTTGTATTACTGCAAAAAGAAAAACCAACTTTATATATCATTGGCGATTCCACCGTTCGTAACAGTAACCGTCCACAATGCGGCTGGGGCGAAAAAATTGCCAATTTTTTTGATACTGCACAATTAAAAATTTCCAACCAGGCCATGGCCGGAAGAAGCACCAGAACTTTTATAAAAGAAAAACGCTGGGAAAAAGTAATGAGCACTTTGAAAAAAGGCGATTACATTATTATGCAGTTTGGCCACAACGAAGGCAGTAAGCCTGATACTAATAAAGCCGGTTACCGTGGCGTATTAAGAGGCGTTGGTGAAGAAACGGTAGAGCTAACCTGGCCCGACAGCAGCAAAGAAATTGTACATACTTACGGCTGGTACTTACGCAAATTTGTAAACGATGCAAAAGCAAAAGGCGCTATTCCAGTTATTGCCTCCATGATACCACGCAACCAATTTGTGGATGGCAAAGTAAAACGTGCCGGTAACGATTTTGGAAAATGGGCTGCAGAAGTTGCAGCAAGCGAAAATATTTCTTTTATCGATTTAAATAAAATTACTGCAGATAAATATGATTTACTCGGTCCTGATAAAGTAAAGGATTTTTTCCCCGGCGATCATACGCATACCAACGAAGCCGGAGCAACAGTTAATGCGGCATCTGTTATCGACGGAATAAAACTATTGTATCAATTAGGGTTGAATAATTATTTATTAAATAAAAATTAAGCGCATGTTTGCTAACAAAAAAAGAAATTTATTTTTAGTTGTTACCGTAATTTTATTTTCTTCATTTATTATTTTTAATAACGAAAAAAAGAAACGCACTCTTTTTTTTATTGGCGACAGCACGGTAAAAAATGGCCGTGGCGATGGCAGCAGCAACATGTGGGGCTGGGGCGATTTAATGGCACCATTATTTGATACCACAAAAATAAAATTAGAAAATCATGCATTGGGTGGCACCAGCAGCCGCACTTTTTTAACCAGGGGCTTATGGGATAAAGTGCTTTTAAAAATTCAGAAAGGCGATTTTGTGATCATGCAGTTTGGTCATAACGACAGCAGTCCGCTGGATGATACCGCAAGAGCAAGGGGAACGATAAAAGGTGTGGGCGATTCTGCAAAAGAAATTTATAATCCTATCACCAAACACAAGGAAGTGGTGCATACTTACGGTTGGTATCTTACTAAATTTACCAATGAGGCTAAAGCAAAAGGCGCTACTGTTTTTATTTGTTCGCCTATTCCCCGAAACGATTGGAAAGATGGGAAACTGATTCGTTACAATGGAACAAGTTATGGGTTGTGGGCAAAGGAAACAGCAGAAACCACCGGGGCCTATTTTATTGATTTAAATAGTATCACTGCAGATGAATATGATACACTGGGCCAGGAAAAAGTAAAACCATTTTTCCCCAATGAGCATACGCATACTTCAAGAGAAGGTGCCGCAGTAAATGCCGCCAGCATTGTAAAAGGCATTAAGCAATTAAAAAAATGCGAATTGAAAAAATATCTTAATTAATAAATTTATTTTTTTTGAACCCAGCTAAGTAACAATGTTCAACTTCATTGGCAGAGTTTATCCTGAGGAACGAAGGACACTCTTGTACTGTAAATCTTTATTCAGCTTTAATTGTGTTTTGCAGAAATCTTTGCAACAATCTCCGCATCAATCTCCTCCATTTCCCTTCCCTTGGGGAAGGATAGGATGGGCTTTTTTCTTTTTTGTTTGTACACTAAATGTTTCTGCTCAAATTTCACCTGCTAATTTATGGCATGGTCTTGAACGCACCATACATTACCAGCCGCATGGTAACGATTTTATTTTATACAAAGGCACACGGAAATTCAACAGGGCATTGTATGGAACCAATACTGGTTTTAGGGTGGAAACAGGTGATTTGCCAGAGTTTGCTTTGTACATGCCGGGCATGGGCGGCAATTGTAAAATTGGCATAAGTGTAAATGGAAAAAATAAATGGATTACTGAGGCAACTCAAATAAAAACTATCTACCGACCCGGTATAATGCTGTACGAAATTACAGACAGCTTACTGGGTAAAGGCGTTATCAATCTTTCTGTATTGGCAATGGCAGATGCCGAAGGAATGATTTTGAAAATAGAAAACATAAATGTTCCTGCAAACGCACACTTAATAATTGTTTACGGCGGCGCCACCGGAAAAAAATTCAGCCGTGATGGAGATATTGGCGCCGACCCTGAGTCAGTTTTTTATTTACAACCGGCGTATTGTAAAGACAACAGTTTTAAAATTGATAAAAATAATTTCCAATTATTTTATGGTTTGTCAAAAGCATTAAGTGAAGAAGAACGTTACGAAATTCAGTACGGCAATAAACAACCCGATACCAACGCAAAAGAAAAGCCAAAACTGCTTGCAGGTATTTTTCCACCAAATGCCATCCTAAAAATTACTGATGCAGAAAAGCAACTCTCACCCGACGAACTGTTTGCATCATCAGCAACTGCAGCTTTACCTGTTGTAGCCGGCAAAGTTTTGTTAAATAAAAATGATATTGTTTATTTCTCCATACAAAAACCGGGAGAAGCAATAAGTTATAATGATTTACCAAAACTTTTTATAAAAGCAGAAGCTGCAAGAAAAAAATTAGCTGATAGAATTATTTTGCAAACACCGGATGAATACATCAATCCTTTGGGTGGTGCATTAGCCATTGCTGCCGATGGCATTTGGGAAGATCCTTCTTACATGCACGGCGCTATTGCATGGCGTATGCGCTTGCCTGCTTGGCGTGGTGCTTATGTTGCAGATCCGCTTGGCTGGCACGACAGGGCAAGAATGCATTTTAGCAGTTATGCATTATCACAGGTAACAAAAATTCCTGCAGGGCCTGTTGTATTTGATACTGCATTGCATATTGCAAGGCAACAGGAAAAAATGGGTACTGCTATGTTCAGCAATGGTTATATCAGCCGCAATCCCGGTGGTGATATTCGTCCACACCATTACGATATGAACTTAGTTTTTGTGGATCAGTTACTAAACCATTTTAATTACACTGGCGATATCGAGTATGTAAAAAAAAAGTGGCCGCTTATTACTTTGCATTTGCAATGGGAAAAAAGAAATTTTGATGCCGATGGCGATGGATTGTATGATGCGTATGCTGCAATATGGGCAAGTGATGCATTGCAATATAGTGGCGGCGGCGTTACACATTCCTCTGCTTATAATTACCGTGCAAATAAAACTGCCGCACATTTAGCCAAATTAATTGGCGAAGATGGAACGGTGTATGAAGCCGAAGCCAATAAAATTTTATTAGCCATGAATAAAAATTTATGGCTAAAAGATAAGGGCTGGTTTGCAGAGAATAAAGATTTAATGGGTTTGCAACTGGTGCATCCATCTGCCGGATTATGGACGATCTATCATGCCATTGATGAAGGGGCAGCGGATGCTAAGCAGCAATATCAAATGCTGCGTTATGTTGATAATTACATTCCGCATATCCCGGTAAAAATAAATGGATTGAAAGATGAAGGATATTATTTACTGAGCACCAGCAACTGGCAACCCTACACCTGGAGTATCAACAATGTTGCGCTTGGAGAAAATTTACATACTGCATTATCTTACTGGCAGGGCGGAGAAAATGACAATGCTTATAAATTATTTAAAAGTACATTGGTAGAAAGTATGTATGCCAGTGCAAGCCCCGGTGGTTTTCAGCAACTAAGTTTTTACGATGCCATACGTGGCGAATTGTATCGTGATTTTGCAGATGGATTAGGCATGACGGCAAGAACTTTGACTGAAGGTTTATTTGGTATTCTGCCGGATGCATTGAATGATAAATTGTTAATCAAGCCTGGTTTTCCTTCATCATGGAAATTTGCCAAATTATCTGTGCCGGATATCAGTATAGATTTTAAGGGGGATAAAAATATTTCTATTTACAGCATTCGCCAATCTTACAGTAAGTTATTAAATGTTGTGCTGCAACTAAAAGCATTAAAAGATAAAGTTGTGACAGTAACAGCAAATGGTAAAATAGTTAAATGGAATTGGTTGCAAAATGTGGTGGGACAACCAATGATAGCTATTTATGCAGGAAAAGAAAAAAATAGTACAGTTAAAATAATTTGGGGAGGAAATGATTTTGAAAATATTGTTTTTAAACCTGTGTTATTTGCCGCAGAAAAAATTGTTATTGGTTTGTCTGGAGCAAGTTGTATTGGTATTGATGATCCTCAACAGGCAATCACAAAATTTAATGTGGATAAAAGTAACTTGCTTTTTGAAGTTGCTAAGGATGAAAATTATTATTCTGCATTTCTTCGTTTAAAACAAAGGGACGTTATTTGGCTTGAACCAATCAGTTTTAAAACAGTTGGCAGTGGCGTAATTCCTGATTCAGAATTTAAGCTTTCTGCAAATGCAAGTTTTACAACGATTGATTTGCAACCTTACTTCAATGATAAAGTAACACAAATTTTCAAGAACAAATATCTTTCACCAAGGCCACACTCACCCACATTACAAATTCCGTGGCAGGGCATTGGCAACTGGTGTTATCCATTAACGGAGGCTAACATTAATGATAGTGGGATGAGGGTAAAAGCTGGTGTGGAAAATAAAATTTACTTAGATAAAATTCCTTTTGCCACACCATCAGCAATGGAAGCTAAAAATATTATTTACACTTCGCAATGGGATAATTATCCAAAGTCTGCAACCGTACCAATATCAGGCAAAGCACAACATGCTTATCTTTTAATGGCAGGCAGTACCAATCACCATCAATCGCAATTTACCAATGCAACCATTGTTGTTACTTATTCAGATGGTACTATAAATAAATTGCCATTAATAAATCCCTGTAACTGGTATCCCATTGAACAGGATTATCTTGACGATGGCTTTGCTTTTACCACTGGTGCACCAAAACTATATCGCTTATTATTAAAAACAGGAACGTTCACAAAAACAATAGATAAATTCAATACAATAAAAGGTTTTAGCAACCGTGCTATTGATGGCGGTGCTGCAACGGTAATTGAAATGCCTTTGCAAAAAGATAAAGAATTAAAAAGTTTGCAATTGATTACATTAGCTAATGAAGTGGTGGTAGGTCTAATGAGTATAACGTTGGTGAAATAATGAATAATTGACTAAATAATAATCAATGTGCATGATTATGGATTGTAATTCTCAACTAATGTCACCCCATCGGGGTTGGGTCTTTAACTTTGTAACAATATCTATACTAATATCATCTCTTCGGGATTTTAAAGCCTGAAAGGCTGAAATTAATATAGCGCACAAATAAATTAAATGTAGCAAAACTCCGAAGGGGTGATATTAGGGAGTATGGAGTTTGACCTATCTAAATGACATTCCCTTTAGAGCAGGCATAAAATAAATTATAAGAGATAAGCTTTAGCCCAAATATCTTTTGGGCTAAAGCCCTGTTCAACTGAAAACTTACATCACCGCCCTAAAGGGACGGTGCAATTAAATAATGCAATGATATTTTTTAGTAACAGATGTTGAGCAATAGGTTATTAAGTTAAGGCAATTGAATTGCCCTGCCCTGCAGGGCAGGGATAAGATGGATATTTAGACAGGGCTTTAGCCCAATGAATATTTGGACTAAAGCCCTGTACAACTTGAGCTTTATATCGGTGCAATTAAATTAAAACAAAATTTAGATAGTTATTTAATGAAAAAAATATTTACATACACCATAGTCGCATTTTTGTTTTGTTTTCAACAAACAACAGCCCAACCCATCAACAGAAAAGCTCTTGTAGAAAGACATACTATCATCAATAAAACTATGGATACACTTTCATCTTTGTCTGTTGGCAACGGCAAATTCGCATTCACCGTTGATGCAACAGGTTTACAATCTTTCCCCGATGCTTATGCAAAAGGCGTTCCGCTGGGTACACAAAGCGAATGGGGCTGGCACAGCTTTCCCAATACAAATAATTATAGAGAAGAAGATGCTTTAAAAACATATCAACTTAACGGACGTGATGTAAAATATATGGTGCAATG
This sequence comes from Ferruginibacter sp., assembly GCF_031391665.1. GTDB lineage: Bacteria > Bacteroidota > Bacteroidia > Chitinophagales > Chitinophagaceae > Ferruginibacter. The sequence goes on along the minus strand of NZ_JANMUN010000231.1, from coordinate 50,122 downwards.
GAATAACCCGGAACAAAATAAAAATGCTTCCAATTATTTCAGGCAAAATTTGCATCGTTTACATTTAGCCAATATTGGTTTGGAAATTATAAAGAAAGACGGCAGCACTTTTAAAGTGGAAGATGTAAAAAATATCCATCAAACATTAAACCTATTTACCGGCGAAGTGCATTCAAAATTTACGGTTGATGATGTGCCGGTTGAAGTAATTACATTTTGCCATCAGCAACTGGATATCATCGGAGTAAAAATTATTTCTTCATTAATTCAAAAAGAAAAAATTAGTGTGCGTATCCGTTTGCCTTATCCTACTGGTGGCTGGGCAGATATGGGAAATAATTTTAAAGATGAGGATAAGCATCAATCAACACTCAGGGAAATGTCGCACAACGATGCAGTAATTAATCATAGGTTGGATACTGCAAATTACGCAATAACTTTAAACTGGAAGGGCAGAGCCGATATCTCAACAAAACAAAAACATTACTTTGTATTAAAACCAAACAATACTAATGTATTTGAATTCAGTTGTCAATTTGCAGTAGATTCAAAAAATATCGATCTTCCTTCTTACGAAAAAATAAAAATCAACAGCATTAGTTCCTGGGCTTCATTCTGGCAACGGGGCGCTGCTGTTGATTTTACCGGCAGCACCGATACAAGAGCAAAAGAATTAGAAAGAAGAATTGTGCTTTCTCAATACCTTACTAAAATACAATGCGAAGGCAGCAATCCGCCGCAGGAAACGGGTTTAACCTATAACAGTTGGTATGGCAAACCACATATTGAAATGCATTGGTGGCATGCCGTACATTTTGCATTGTGGGGAAGAGTAGATTTATTAGAAAAAACTTTAGCCTGGTACGATAAGGTTGCACCAATTGCAAAAGCTATCGCACAACGACAGGATTACGATGGGGTACGCTGGCAAAAAATGACCGATAATGATGGGAGAGAAGTGCCATCGTCAATCGGTGCTTTTTTAATTTGGCAACAACCACATTATATTTATTTTACTGAGTTGGTGTATAGACAAAAAACAAATTTGCAAACATTGAATAAATATAAAGATCTTGTTTTTGCCACTGCCGATTTTATGGCTTCCTTTGCCCGATACGATTCAGTAACTAAAAAATATGTTTTAGGCAAAGGTGTAATTGCAGCCCAGGAAAGATTTAAAGCAGATACAACTTTTAATCCTACTTACGAATTGGCGTATTGGCATTGGTCTTTATCCAACGCACAAAAATGGAGAGAACGTTTGCACTTGCCACGTAATAAAAAATGGGATGAGGTAATTAATGATTTATCACCATTACCGATCCAGGGAGATAAATATTTGTTTACTGAAAGTGCAACTGACTCTTACACCAATCCCGAATTTAAAACGGATCACCCTTCTGTTTTTGGAGCATTAGGTATGGCACCCGAAACGCCGATGGTAAATAAAACCATCATGCAAAATACCTTTAACTGGATATGGGATAACTGGAGCTGGAACGAAACCTGGGGCTGGGATTTTCCGATGACAGCAATGACAGCCACACGATTAGGCCAACCCGAAAAAGCCATTGATGCTTTATTGATGAACATCACTACCAACACTTATTTAAATAACGGGCACAATTACCAGGATGGAAGATTAACCATTTATCTTCCCGGCAACGGCGGTTTACTTACTGCCATTGCAATGATGTGCGCCGGTTATGATGGTAACACTATTCAAAATCCAGGGATACCAAAAAATGGTAAATGGAAAGTGAAATGGGAAGGGTTAAAAAAGATGTTATAAAAATTTTATCATTATTTTTTTGCAACGCTCCAAATGGTGTTGCCCCTGTCATCTGCCACCAGCAGCGATCCGTTTTGTGTAAATGCCACACCCACCGGCCGGCCATAAACAGTGCTTTTATCTTTATCTGCAATAAAGCCGGTTAAAAAATCCTGCACAGGTCCTGATGGTTTTCCATTGGCAAAGGGAACAAACACCACTTTATAACCAGAGAGTACGCTGCGGTTCCATGAGCCATGCTGGCCTATAAACATGCCGCCAAAATAAGGACTGGTTAAATAATTATTTTCGTTAAAAACTAAACCTAACGATGCCGTGTGGGCTCCCATTGAAACATCAGGTGTAATAGTTGCTTTAACCAAATCCATCCTTTCGCCTTTCATTCTTGGGTCTGCATTTTTTCCATAATAGGCATAAGGCCATCCGTAAAAACCATTTTCTTTTACACTGGTTGCATAATCCGGTACAAGATCATCTCCTAAATTATCTCTTTCATTTACTGCTGTCCATAAAATATTTGTACCTGTTGCCCAACCCATTCCAACCGGGTTGCGTAAACCACCTGCATAAATTCTTTCGCCGCTGCCATCAGGATTTATTTCTAAAATATTTGCCCTGCGTATTTCATTATCAATGCCATGTTCTGCAACATTGCTGCCCGAGCCAACTGACACATAAATTTTTGTGCCATCTCTGTTGGCAATTAAATTTCTTGTCCAGTGATTATTATAACCGCCTGCAGGTAAATCTAAAATTTTTGTTCCTGTAACTGTCATTTCTGTTTGCCCGGTTTCGTAAGGATACATCCATAATCCATCGGTATTACCCACATAAAATTTATCTTTTAAAATAAGCATCCCTAATGGACGGTTTAACCCTGATAAAAACACTTTTTTAACTTCTGCAACACCATCACCATCATTATCTCTTAAAAATAAAATGGTGTTGCTGCTTTTGCCCAACTTTTTATCACCGGTGCTTTTTGTAAATCCATCGCTAACTGTATTGGCCATGGCTACAAAAATATCGCCGTTGGGTGCCACATAAATCCAGCGTGGGTTATCCAATCCCTCTGCAAACCTTGTAACAGAAAATCCTTCGGGAGCAATAGGAGCTTTATCCTGCGGCCAGCCAATTGTTTTAGAATTATTTCTAACCGCCGGCGTAGCAAACGGCGCAGGAAGTTGAACTGTATCAGCAAATCCTTCAGTGCTATTAGCATTTTTAGAACTTGCGTTGATGTTTTTTGTATTATGGCATGCCGTAAAAATTATCAGGCATAAAAAAGTTAAGTATGCAATTTTTGATTTCATCAGAAGTTATTTTTATAAAATTACGGCATAGCTTTGCTAAATAATGATTTTAATGAAAAAAAATATTCTTTGTTTATTAATCGTCTTATCGCTGCAAAAGAATGCTGCTGCACAGGAAAAAACTGTTACTGACTCATCCCTTACAATGAATGAAATTGTTGTTACGGCCTTTGAGCAAAACAGGATCATCAACAGCGGCACCATTGTAAAAGTGTTAAGTAATAGTAATGCCGACAGATTTAATAAAACTTCTTTGGTAAATGGTTTTAATGCTATTGCAGGCGTAAGAATGGAGGAGCGTTCGCCGGGCAGTTACCGTATCAATATCAGGGGCAGTTCGCTGCGTTCTCCTTTTGGTGTAAGAAATGTAAAAGTTTACTGGAATGGTATTCCTGTTACCGATGCAGGTGGGAATACTTATTTTAACCAGTTTGCATTTAATAATTTTTCTTCGATAGAAATAATTAAAGGCCCGGCGGGCAGTATGTATGGCGCAGGCACTGGTGGTGTATTGCTGATGCACAGTTTTGATAATTCTTTTACACCCTCGCTAAAAGCCGAATATGTTTTTGGCAGTTACGGCCTTCAAAATATTTTATCTTCCATAAGTTTTGGCGAAAAAAATAATCACAGTCTTATCAGTTATGCTCATAATGAAAGTGATGGTTACCGGAATAATGCAAAAAGCAAAAGAGATAATGCAAGTTTTATTTCTCGATTTAAAATTTCTGACAGGCAGCAACTGACAGCAAGTATTTTGTATAATAATTTGTTTTACGAAACACCCGGTGGTTTAACTAAAGCTGAATTTACAGCCAATCCAAAACAGGCACGGCCGGCAGCAGGAGTCTTTCCTTCCGCAGCCACAGCAAAAGCCGCCATCTATCAAAAAAATTTTGTTGCAGGATTAAATCATCAATATAATTTCAACGATAATTTTAAGAACACCCTAATACTTTACGGCGCATTTGCACAAATAAAAAACCCTACATTCCGTAATTACGAACGCCGGAACGAACCAGGCTTTGGCGGCAGAACTTCTTTTATTTATGATAAAAAAATAAATGAAACTAAAATACAATTGGTTGCCGGAGGAGAATTGCAGGAAGGATTTTTTAATACACAGGTTAGTAAAAATAAAAATGGCAACCCCGATACTTTACAAACCAATGATGATATCCGGTACAGCACCTACAGCATTTTTGCACAGGCAGATATTAGTATAAAAGAAAACTGGATTATTACTACAGGTGCCAGCATTAATAAATCGAAAGTTGATTTTACAAGATTGAACAGTTACCCAGTGGTGCAGCAAAACCGCACTTATAAAAATCAATTATCTCCAAGGCTTGCACTTCAAAAAAAAATAAATAACCATGCAGTATTTGTAAGTATTTCAAAAGGGTTTTCGCCGCCAACTATTTCGGAATTGCTTCCATCCACCGGGGCTATCAGCACTTTTTTAGAAGCAGAAGAAGGAATTAATTATGAAGGGGGAGGGAAATTTTCTTTTTTAAAAAATAGATTACGTGTAGAAGCAACAGGTTTTTATTTTAAACTAAACAATGCGTTGGTAACAAGAAAAGACAGCAGCAACGCCGATTATTTTGTAAACGCAGGCAATACGCAACAAAAGGGAATTGAAATAAGTGCCGACTATTCTATTGCTTTTAAAAATACTTTTCTTAATTACTTGGTGTTGAAATCTTCTTACACACTCAGTAATTTTAAATACGGGGATTTTAAAAAAGGTACTGTTAATTTTTCAGGAAAATATTTACCCAGTGTGCCTAAAAATATCATTGCTGTTTTGGCAGACGTACAATTTAAAAGAGGAATTTATTTTAATAGTACCTGGTATTATGCAGATAAAATATTTTTAGATGATGCTAATGCGGTATCGGCAGATGCTTATCACTTATTAGGTTGCCGGGCTGGTTGGAAAGTTAATTTGAAAACAAATAACAAACTTAATTTTTATTTTGGTGTTGATAACCTGCTTAACGAAACGTATAGTTTGGGTAATGATATCAATGCTGCAGGCGGAAGATATTATAATGCAGCTCCGGCAAAAAATTATTATGCTGGCATAGCTTTTGAATGGAGTAAATCTAAAAATCCTTAATGGATAATTATTTTTTTTCTTTCGATTTTATTAGATTGGTTAATTTTTTTGGTGCTACTTCACCATAAGCAAGGGTTAAAGCATCAGTAAACAGTTGCTTTTTAATTTTTGAAAGATCAATAAATGTCCATCCCTGTTTACCCCATTTGTTGGGCACCGGAAAAATAATTGACTTATCATAAAGACAAAAAATATCCTGATTGGGTATTGATAATTTAATACAGGCCCTGTTATTTTTACTGTCGTAAGTTGCAAATATTTTTTTACCCACCCTGAAAGATGTTTTTTCAAAATGCGGTTGTTCATTTGTTTCAGCAAATGACAACGCAATTTTTTTGAATGTCGCTATATTAATCATGTTGATGATTGTTTTTCAAGATTTATACCAATTAGACATTGAAAGAATACTGTCAAGCCTGTGCTTGTCGAAGGCGGGTTGACATTGCACCGGTTTCGACAAGCTGCTAATTACACATTATGCAAAACACTTACTTTCAAATTATTAGACTGTCAGCTTGAGCTTGTCGAAAGCGGGTTTAAAGAAGCACATCGGCTTCGACAATCCCGATTGCAATCGGGACTGACACTCCGATGGAATCGAAGTTTTGTCATTTGCAAAGAGCTTAAATTTTTCTTTTATGAGTACCTCAGCCTGACATTTTTTTAATCGGATAGATTCAATGTCTAATTGGTATTATTAATCTACAAGCTTCAACCATTCTTTAATAATTTTTTGTAAAGCCTTTTCTTTTACTCTAACATCCGCCATATCTTTTAATACTACAATTCTTCTCCCATCTTTATAATCACCGGTTAATAAGCCTGGTGTATCTTTTACTTTGGCGCCACTGGGAAAAACCAGCATTATCTTTTCTTTAAAAAGATTAAACACCACTATCTCTCTTTTATATTCTTTCGGGTCAAAAGGCTTCATTTCTCCGGTATAATAAAAACTGGGGTTGTTCCATTTTATGCGTTCACCAACCGATGGGTCGGCACTTAAAATAATTTTTCTGATGGTGTCAATAATTTTACCAAAAGCCGGGTCAAGTTTTTTTATATGTTGCGTTACCTGTTCCTCATCAGAAAGTTTAATTGCTTTTGCCATCTTAAAATATTTTGGGATACTAATTTTTAGTTAGCCAAATATACTCTACAAAATAATTAGTATTCTATTCGCCGCAAAACTTTATATAAATGGTTACCTGTCAAAATGGTGGTTTAAAAAAAAGTTCGTTTCTTTAATTAAAATCATAAAGCGAAAAATTGAATTATGAACGATAGCAGCACTAACAAATGGATATTGCCTGTAATTGTTGTTTCGCAATTTTTTTGCACCTCGTTGTGGTTTGCAGGTAATGCCGTTATGCCCGACATTATAAAAAATTTTGCAGCTGCCCCGGCTTTTTTAGCAAACCTTACCAGTGCAGTACAATTTGGTTTTATTACAGGCACTTTAATTTTTGCTTTATTCACCATTGCCGATCGTTACTCTCCTTCAAAAGTTTTTTTTGCATGTGCTGTTATTGCTGCGTTGTTTAATCTTGCAATAATTATACAGGGTATTTCTTCGGTAGAATTATTACTCTTCAGATTTTTTACAGGTTTTTTTCTTGCAGGCATTTATCCCGTTGGTATGAAGATAGCATCCGATTATTATGAAAAAGGCCTGGGCAAATCGTTAAGCTTTCTGGTAGGTGCTTTGGTTTTAGGAACTGCTTTTCCTCATTTATTAAAAAGTATTACCGCACAGTTTTCCTGGAAGTATGTTATCTATTCGATCTCTGCGCTTTCTTTACTTGGTGGTTTATTAATGCTAGTTTTAGTTGCTGATGGTCCGTATAGAAAGCAGGGGCAGCAATTAAAATTTTCAGCATTATTTTCAGGATTCAACAATAAAAATTTTAGATCGGCTGCTGTTGGATATTTTGGCCACATGTGGGAGCTGTACACTTTTTGGGCATTTGTGCCCGTAATTTTAACTGCTAATAAAAATTATTATCACAACAGTTTAAATGTTTCCTTTTTTTCTTTTTTAATAATTGCCTGTGGCGCTTTTGCATGTGTAGCAGGAGGTTTGCTGTCGCAATATTTTGGTGCAAAAAAAATAGCCACCATCGCCTTGTTTTTATCCTTTTGCTGTTGCCTGCTTTCTCCACTTTTTTTATTCAGCAGTTCGGCACCAATACTAATTGGCTTTTTATTTTTTTGGGGGCTGGTGGTTATTGCTGATTCTCCACTTTTTTCAGCATTAGTGGCACAAAATGTTCCTCAACAGTCAAGGGGCACATCGCTTACAATGGTAACCTGCATTGGGTTTTCAATAACAATTATCAGTATTCAATTACTAAAACTATTGGCTGAAAATATTAATGCACAGTATATTTATATGATACTGGCAATTGGGCCTGCAGCGGGACTTATTGCTTTGCTTAATAATAAAAAGACTAAGCAACTATAATTGTTGATAGATAAACTGCAGCTAAAGATAATTTTGTTTTAAATTGCAAACACTCCATTTAATTTTTTACTTTAAAAATAGCAAGATAATAATAACCTTATGAGCGCTGAATTTGAATTATCTGCTTTTTTTGAAATGACACCGGATCTTGTATGCATTGCAGGAAAAGATGGGTTCTTTAAAAAAATTAACCAGGCTGTTATTGATAAGTTAGGGTTTACAAAAGAAGAATTATTTGCACAGCCAGTTGCAACATTTATATATCCTGAAGACAGGGGTTTTACACAAAAAAACAGGGCTGGTTTACTTAGTGGTAAAACGTTGCGAAATTTTGTAAACCGTTATGTAACAAAAAAAGGTGAGATTGTTTGGCTAGAATGGACTTCGATATATTCGCCGGATAAAGAAATAGTATTTGCTATTGCAAAAGATGTTACAGAAAGAAAAGTGATTGAAAAAGAAGCGGAAGAAAAGTATATAAAACTTAAAAACATAGCTGCAAATTTTAAAAAAAGAGTAGAAAGAGATAAAAAATATATAGCTTATGAATTGCATGAAGAACTGGCCCAGCTGGTAGTTGCAGTAAAAATGGATGTAGAATGGATAGCTGTTAATATGCCCCGCTTGCCCGAAGCATTAAATTTACGGATTGAAAATGCCGTAGCTGTTTCCAAAATGCTGATCAAAGCAATTCAAAGAATTTCTTTTTCAGTTAGCCCGGCTATGATTGATGAATTAGGATTAAACGCCACTCTGGAATGGCTGTGTAATGAGTTTTCACTTTTGAATGGTGTGTCCTGCAGGTTTGCCAGTGCATATGACGAAGAAAATTTAACACCTGAAACGAGAATAGATTTTTTCAGGGTTTGCCAGGAATCCCTCATCAATATAACTTCTCATGCAAGGGCAGAGAATGTAGTAATAAATATAAAAGCTGTTGAAGATAAAATTCAACTAACCATTTTTGATGATGGTAAAGGGTTTGATGTAAATCAACAAAAAGAAACCCCGGGATTGATTAATATGCAAGAGCGTGCTGCTTCTATAAATGGACAGTTTGCTATTGAAAGCAAAATAGGAGCAGGAACAAAAATATATTTTACAGTAGAAAAATATAAGGCAGTATAAATTAATGGTATTTATGCGGAAGAATATTGTTTTTATATTAACGGCTGTCTTATTTCTTGCGCTTGCAGGAATATTTGTATTTGCCCAAAACAAAAATAACGCCGACAACCGTTTTGTAACTTATATGGTTGATATTAAAAAGAAGGAACTAAAATTGTATTGGAAAAATGAGACCAACGAAAATTTTAAAAGTATTGAAAACCTAAAATTGTGGGTAGAGAAAAAAAATAAAAAATTGTTATTTGCTGCAAATGCAGGAATGTATAAAACGGATAATTCTCCCCTTGGTCTTTTTATAGAAGATAAAAAAATAGTTTCCCGTCTAAACAAAGCAAATGCAACGGGTAATTTTTACCTTAAGCCTAATGGCGTTTTTCATATTACTGATGATAACGTTCCTTTTATTTGTACTACCGGCAAATTTTTAAACAATGGTAAAATAAAATATGCTACACAATCTGGCCCCATGTTGGTAATTGATGGAAAAATACATTCCGCATTTGTAAAAGGTTCTGCCAATGTAAATATCAGGAATGGTGTGGGGATTTTGCCTGATAACACCATTGTTTTCGCCATGTCGAAAAATGAAATCAATTTTTATGATTTTGCAATCTATTTTAAAAATATGGGTTGTAAAAATGCTCTGTATTTAGATGGCTTTGTTTCCCGAACTTATTTGCCTGAACAAAACTGGATACAAACTGATGGAAATTTTGGAGTAATGATTGGGGTAACTGGAAACAAATAATAAAAAATCGCTCAACTTCTCTTGATACACATTTAGTACCCCCACTCATCAGCAATAAAAACCAAAACTGCTTTTTTTATTTTTTTACTTTCCTGCTGTAAATAATTATTACCCTTTATCCTGTTTTAGGTTTTCTATACCTGCTCAAATTTACATTTTCGTTGCGCCATTATTAAAGTATAGAATACCAAAACAAATAGTCATGAAAAAAACAATCTTCATGCTTGCCGCTGTTGTAATAACAGCTGCAACGCATGCCCAAAACAAACCCGGGTCCATCTCGGGAACTGTTATCAGCAATGAAAATAAACCTGTAGAAGCTGCTACAGTGCAATTATTAAAAGCAACAGATAAAAGCCTGGTAAAAGTTGCCGTAACCGACAAGACCGGTAATTTTTTGATCGACAAAATTGCAGAAGGAAAATATCTTATCAGTATCAGTGCCATTAGCTTTGTAAAAAAAATTACAGATATTGTTGAAATAACAGCTGCTAATTTAAAAATTGATTTGCCCCAGGTGCAATTAGCTGCACAGGCAAAGGGATTGAGCGAAGTAACTGTAATTGCAGCAAAACCTTTTATTGAGCAGAAGCCCGATCGCACTATTGTTAATTTAGAAGCATCGCCATCCAATGCCGGTGCAACTGCATTGGAAGTGCTGGAAAAATCTCCCGGAGTTACAGTAGATAATGATGGTAACATCAGCCTTAAAGGAAAGCAGGGAGTTATTGTTATGATGGATGGAAAACCTACTTATCTTTCCGGCGCCGACCTGGCGAATATTTTACGTAATCTACCAGCCTCTGCATTAGATCAAATTGAGATTATGACTAATCCATCTTCTAAATATGATGCTTCAGGCAACTCGGGCCTAATCAACATCAAAACAAAAAAGAATAAAGGCAAAGGTTCCAACGGAAGTGTTGCAGTGGGTACTACCAATGCCCTGTTTAGAAAAAATGGTAACGAAGAAATGACCTGGAAGCCTTCTGTTTCTATAAATTACAATTATCGTAAAAATAAAATTAACTTTTTTACCAATGGGGTGTACAACTACCGTGAAGGAAGAGCCGCACTGGATATTACAAGCCGGTATTACCGTGATGACAAACCAATTGACAGCATCAATCATGTAAACACTTATTTTCGTTTTCGTAATAATAACTATACTTTAAAAACAGGATTTGATTATTCGCCCAATAAAAAAAATACCTATGGTGTGGTATTAAATGGTTTTCTTTTTGCAGGACGGCCGCAGCCAGCCACATTTACTACCTTTTCAAACTTAAACGGACAAATTTTTTCAAGGCTTCATACCAATATCAAAAATGAATTAAGCTGGAATAATTTTGGCGCCAACTTTAATTATAAACATACATTTGATACTACAGGCACAGAGCTAACACTCGACCTGGATTATTCCCGTTACAATAATGTATCCGACCAATTTTTAAGTACAGGTTTTTTTGATGGCAATTATAATAAAACTGCCGACTCTATGTTTTTAAAAGGGCATTTGCCTTCAACAATAAATATCTTTTCTATAAAATCAGATTTTGTACATACTTATAAAAACGGTTTACGTTTTGAAACCGGTATTAAATCGAGTTATGTAACTTCCGATAACCTGGTGGATTATTTAAGAAGCAATGGCGGAAACTGGGTACCCGATTCTAGAAATAATCATTTTATTTATAAAGAAAATGTTAATGCTGCTTATGTTAATTTGAATAAGCAATTTAAAAAATGGAATGTGCAAACGGGATTAAGGGCAGAAAATACCAATACGAAAGGGGTGCAGGTGTCGGATAATTCAACTGTAAAACGCAATTATGTAAGTTTGTTTCCAACAGCATACGTGAGTTATACAGTTAATGAAAAAAATATGTTTACAGTGTCGGCAGGAAGAAGATTGCAGCGCCCTAACTACCAGGACCTTAATCCATTTACTTTCTTCCTCGATTCGCTGAGTTACCGCCAGGGCAACCCTTATCTTACGCCGCAATTTTCCAATAATTATGAACTGATACATACTTACAATGGAAAAATAACCACCACATTAAATTATACCAGCACTACAGATGTAATTTCTCAAATTATAAAAAGAAAGAAAGGTAACAGTGGGGAGATCATCGGTTTTCTTACATCTGATAATATTGCAAAATATACCAACACCGGTATTGCCATTAGTGCACCTGTAAAATTTGCTAAGTGGTGGACCTCCAATCTTTACGGTAATGTTTACCGCAATCATTACATGGGTACTTATATCAGTAACGAAACAGGGCAACCGGTAGCGGTAGATCTCGATCTTGCTTTTACTTCTTTCACCATTAATGTTAACAACAATTTTACCATCGGTAAAGGTTGGAGTGCAGAACTAAGCGGTTGGTACCGTTACAAAACCATTGAGCAATTATCGCTCTCTTACCCAATGGGCCAAATGAGTTTGGGGCTTGCAAAAAATAATTTGCTTAAAGGTAAAGGAAGCCTGCGGCTAAATGCACGTGACCCTTTTAACTGGCAGCGCTACAGCGGCCTTACAAAATACGGCACTGTTGATATTGATATAAAAAACCGTTGGGATAACAGGCAATACGGTGTAAACTTTACTTACCGTTTTGGAAAACAGCAGGGGCAGCCACAGAACCGAAGAAGATCATCGGCAACAGAAGAAGAGCAGCAAAGAGTTGGCGCTGGAAATTAAAGGTACCCGCCCAGTTTTTTTGTTAGATCAACCTGCTGATATTATTTGAACAACGGTTAGTAAAAGTATTAACCGTTGTTATTTAAAATTTTATTGAAACACTTTTTGTGCGGAGTCCGATATTGGCTTTTGCTAATGCCTGCTGATTACTGTTGTTGGTTTGCGAATAGGAAATAATTTCCACATCCATTAGCTGTATGGTGATGAGTACAGTTTTAAAATCTGGAGATAACAGTTCAATTGTGCCATACTCTTTTTTTACCCCGCCGGCACCGGTTAAAAACCATTCATTCCATGGCGCTGCATCAACAACAGAAACATCAAGAGAAAAATTTTGAAGTGGACCATCTGCCTGAACTATGCTCATACCACTAATTTTAGAAATTCTGTTGGTTGGTAAACTGCCTAATTTAATCCTGAAATTTGATGCGATTGCGGATGTGCTTTTAGCCCCAATTTTACTGATAGCTTTATCATCGCCCTGCTTTACCTGCACAGATTCTGCTTTTATTTTTATTTTTATTTTAAGTGTTACTTTGGCAGTCGCATCCAATTGGGGCAGCTGCATTTCCAGTATAGAGGTGTTGATATAAGTTCTTTCTTCCTGGATATCTCCATTAAAATTTATTGTAGTAAATAAAAGTTGTGCGGTTTTATTTTTTTTCATGGATGACTGGAAAGATGATATAATTGATTTTGTGACCTCTGAATTTGAGAGCGTTATATCAAAACTGGCAGTGTGTATCATTTTATTATCTGGTCCAAGTGCATCTGTAATGGCCAGGTTGTCTGTTGAAATGCTGTTACCTTCAATTGTAAGCTGAATTAATGATTGCGTGTAGGAAGTTTTTTGTGCCGCAGTTTTGTTAGCATGTAATAGCATAATTGTAATGAATAGCCCAAGAATAAGCAGTGTTTTAGTGTGTTTCATATTTTATATTTTTAGTTGTTTTTAATTTTTTACCGCATCATGCAACTGATATTTGCAATTGGTGTAAAGGATATTGTTTTAAAATTTTCGTTAAGTACGCAACGCATGCCATAGTTTAAAATTACATTACGGCTTATACGCCAGTCGCCACCAAAGTTTATAATGTAAGGTTGTACCACATCCCATTTTACAGTACTGGTTATTACCGTTTTACCATTGGGCAAACTCAGTACATCATTTAATGCCTGTACTGGTGTTTTAAATGATTTGTTCTCTCTTATAAATTCTGCAAAAAAATTAAATACTGGCCCGCCATACCTGAAGTTTATGCCTAAAGTAAAAAGTTTGCTGGCGGCAATTGCCTGTTGTATATTTTCGTTACCCGTTGCTTCATCTTTTACTGTAAAAGTTAGTTCCTCTTCATAAAAAGAAGTTCTTATCAACCCTGATATAAGGCCTTTTTTTCCTGCACCAAAACCAAAGTTTAGCCACAACGCATTTCCTGTATTACGGTTAAGCGAAAGTTTGCTTAAAGAACCGGCACTGTCTGTAATGTAGCTGTAAATTTTTCCAAATGCAAGATCGAGGTATGCCGCATTCCAATTGTCACTAACATACTGCAACGCCTGTGTTTGTATGGCTGCATTTCTTCTGTTGTAAAAGCTGGTAAGCAGTGCATCATTAATTTGCAATGCTTCTCTTTTGGCTGCCAGCTCTGCAGGTTTTACAAGTGTATCCATTGCACTCAGCAACTGTTTTTCTTTAATTTTTAATTCGATCAATTCATCAGCAAATTTTTTTTGTATGTCATCGTAAACACCTTTCAGCAATAATGGATCCTGTTGTTTGTATAAATTTATTTTTAAGGCACCTCCAATACGCCGCTCATTATTATCGCCCAGTACTGTACCCAACGATACATCCAGCGAAGCCATCATCTGCTGAAACTTGTTGGCCTGTTGATATTTTTTTAAATCTTTTCTGTTATAAAATAATTCCCAAACCGGTTGCGACTGAATGGATAAGTTAGGGTTTACCCTCCAGTTCTTCAGCGACCAGTCAACTTTAAAATCTTTTATATCTGCAGTACGAGATACCTGGCTTGGTGCTGCACCCAGCAAGTCAAACAATGGAGATGTGGGGATGGCTAATTCTCTCGGCATTAGTTTACTGCCGGCGTTTTCGCTGCCTGTTTGTGCTTTTGTATTTAAAACAGTTATACTGCATGCTATGCAAAATGAAATAGCGGTAAAACTGCGGCTATATATCATCGTTGTATAATGCAGCCTTTTGTAACTGCAACACAAAAGTGATAAACAAATAGCTGTTGTGCAATCGCTAATAGTAGTTATGTTGTTGGCTATTTATTAGTAAAAGGCTCCAATAACGTGCTATTGTAGCTAAATGTAGTGAGTGTACTTTTTTTACTTTTAATTTATTACTTCATGGTTGCGTTGGCTCCTGTTATTCTTTTTTCAGAATAATGTGTTTATAAGTTGCCGGAATTGAGAGTGATAGCTAAAATGGAAAAGGCGGGTATTTTTTTCCTCAACTTTAAGTTTAGCCAGTTGCCTTCTGCCATTATTGTAATTACAGGTAGCTGCTAATCAAAATAATAAATTGATAACCTTAAGTAATGGAGCATGGCATTAAAGTTGTTAATTTTTTGTAAACAAACTTCTATGTCAAAAAATATACCTTTAATCATTGGTCTTTTATTGCATGGGGTATTTAATTTATACAGCCAGCCAGTGTTAAATTTTACTCCCGTTATTAGTTCTGGCTTAAACAGCCCAGTAGATGTAGTAGCAGCCAATGATGGTACCAACCGCATTTTTATTGCTGAGCAGGGAGGTACTATAAAAGTTTACGCTAACAATTATGCTTTGTTGAATAATAATTTCTTAACCATCACGGGTAATATTTCTACCGGTGGAGAAAGGGGATTATTAAGTTTAGCTTTTCATCCTGATTATGAAAACAACCGGTACTTTTTTGTTTATTATACTAATGCAGCAGGGGGTATAAATGTTGACCGTTTTCAAACATTACTGGCTAATGCAAACCAGGCCGACGCAGCAACAAGAACCAATGTAATGACGATTGATAAGCCGGTAACATTTGCCAATCACAATGGCGGTAAATTAAATTTTGGTACCGACGGCAATTTATATTTTGGGTTAGGAGATGCCGGCAATGGCGGTGACCCCAGAAACTTTGCACAACGTGGTGATAGTTTATGGGGCAAAATGGTCCGGATTAATGTAGATAATTTTACTATACCACCTTACTATACTATTCCTGCAGATAATCCTTTTGTAAGTGACCCAAATTTTCTTGATGAAATATTTTCATTAGGATTACGCAACCCGTTTCGCTGGAGTTTTGACAGGTTAAATGGTAATTTCTGGATTGCTGATGTGGGGCAAAATGCAAGAGAGGAAGTAAATGTGTTAACGCCTGCACTGGCAAGTGGTGCAAATTACGGATGGAGATGCTATGAAGGGTTACAGCCTTTTAATACATCAGGTTGCCTGCCGCAGGCCAGTTATACATCTCCTGTTTTTGATTACCCACATAATAATGCTACTGGGGGTTTTTCTGTAACGGGAGGTTATGTTTACAGGGGAAGTTTGTACCCTGCAATGTATGGTTACTATATTTGTTCCGATTATGTTAGCGGAAATGTTTGGGTTATTAACAGCTCAACATATGCAGCTACAATACAAGCAGGTGCATTATCGAATGCATCGGGTTTTGGCGAGAGGGAAAATGGGGAGTTAGTAGCACTTTCACTTTCTGGGGTATTGTACAGCGTTAGTACCAGTACGGTTCTTTCTTTAAAATTAGTAAATTGGGATGGGTATTCTTACGGTAACTATAACCAGTTAAATTGGCAAACAGCTGATGAGAATGCGGTGCTGCAATTTGAAGTGGAATACAGCAATGATGGTGTTGTATTTAAAAATGCCGGCGTAATTGCTGCAAAAAACGAAAGCCCTTCGGCATACTTGTTCAGGCATTATATACAAAATGATTTATTGTATTACCGCTTAAAAATGCTTAACAAAGATGGTAAAATTGAATACTCCAATACCATTATTATAAAAAACAAAACTACAGTAAAAGAAAAAATCATTAATTCTTATAATGGTAACTCAAGAATAATATGGCTAAATATTCCTCCTGACGAGAAAGTAGATTTTCAGCTTTTTAATTTGAACGGACAAAATATAATCAGCATAAAAAATTACCAGAATAACGCCATTATAAATTTGCAAAAAATACCATCGGGTATTTACGTGGGTAAAATAATTTTAAAGGGCGAAGCAGTAAGTGAAAAAATTATTGTTAATTAGTATTGCAGTAAACTTTTAATTACCGTTACAAATCCTGTATACTTTTTCTTCTGATGCTTCTTAATTTTTTAAAATGAGATGCAGGTAAGCCTGTTACTTTTTTAAACTGGGTTGAAATGTGCGATACACTGCTGTAGTTTAACCTGTCGGCAATTTGGGTAAGGGTTAAATCTTCCAGCACCAGCATTTCTTTTACTTTTTCAATTTTTAATGCAATAGTGTATTGCTCAATTGTGTTGGCCTGCATTGCAGAAAAATAACTGGATAAATATGCGTAATCGTAATTTAATTTTTTACTCAGGTAATCAGAAAGATTTGTTTTAATGCGGCTGTTATTCTCAATATATTCTGCGATTAAAGCTTTTATCTGATCGGCAAGAACACCTTCTTTACTTTTTACAAGCTCAAGCCCTGCCTTTTTTATAGCAACACCAAATTGTTCCTGTTTTTTTTCAGAAAGTTTTTCTTTTACATCAGCTTCGCCAAGCTCCACCTTTAAAGGATGGGCACCAATTTTTTCAAGTTCTTCTTTTACCAATACTTTGCAGCTTTCGCATGCCATATTGCGGATATATAATTTCATACAGGTTGCTGTTAGGTTGTAAAATTACAACGGTAATGCAATTATATATAAACTTTAATGTAACACGAAATTAAAATGGATTTTTACTGGTTTAACACAGAAATTAAAAGGCCGGAGACGGCATTGTCTTTTTTTACTTCCAGTTTATTGGCGGCTGTAAGGTTAAATTGATAATCATTTGTACTGAACATTTCAGTTTGCTGATGCTCTTCTTTAAAAAATTCAAAAATATAAACTGCCGAGGCGCTTGGTAAAATAATTATTTGTATAGAAGAATTAATTTTATGCTCTTCATTATTTTTATAAAAAATAACTTCGGCATCAAAAATAATTAACCCGTTTACCCTTTTGAGGTTATTAGCTGTAATAAAGGGTTGCAGTTGTTCTTTGTTGGGTATAGTCATAATAAAGCAACTGCAAATTAAATCAGCCGCTATATAAAGCTGTTATATAATTTCGTGTTTTTATTATATAGTTTTTGGAAAATGCGATAAACTAATCTTTTAAAATAACTAAAATCTATTTTCCCAATGCCCAGCCTTCTCTGTAAGTTCTTTTTACAAATTGATTGGCATCATCAAAATTGGTAATTTTCATATTGGGGCCATCCCACAATAATTTTATTCCTCTGCCGGGATAATCAAAACCAGCAGCACCGTTGGGTTTAATTTTTCTAACATCATAACTTCTTATAGCAAGGTTCCCCATTAAAACGGTTTCGGTTAGCGGCCCGGCAATACTGAATGGCGAACTTAAATTATTTGCTTCTTTACTGTTATAACCTGCAATACATGCTTCTACCCACTGTTTGTAATGGCCGTTTGCACCACCCGGCACCCTGGCAATAGTTAACCGTGTTTTAACTTCTTTGTTACGGCTTAGTGGCAGCAATCTTGCATTGGCACCATAAGTATCACACATCATCTTGCCTTTTGTGCCCACAAAAATTACACCGTTGCCGCCATCACCCATTTGTTCGTTAGCGCCTAATTCATCAGGCCGCTCGGGTTGTATACCGCCATCCATCCAATGCATATTAATATGATCTTTGCCTTTTTTATCATTAAATTTTAAGGTTACATGCGATGCTGCCGGTGCACTTTCAGGGAAATATCCCCTGCGGAAAGGCCCGGTATAATAAGAACTTACACTGCATGCTGCTTCTGTTGGGTAGCCCAGGCCCAGTACTCTAAAAGGTGCTTCAATTAAATGACAGCCCATATCACCTAGTGCACCGGTACCATAATCCCACCAGCCACGCCAGTTAAATGGTGCAATATTTTCAACATAATCTTTTTGTGGTGCAGTACCTAACCAAAGGTTCCAGTCAATTTCCGAAGGTGCTGGTGCAGTTTTGGCAGGCCATGCTATGCCCTGCGGCCACACGGGCCTGTCAGTCCATACATGCACATCATGCACATGGCCAATAACACCTGCATTATACCATTCCATCAGTTGCCTTACGCCATCGCCGGACGAACCCTGGTTACCCATTTGTGTAACCACTTTATATTTCAGTGCAGCTTCGGTTAACATTCTTGCTTCATAAATGTCATGGGTAAGCGGTTTTTGTACATATACATGTTTGCCCATTTGCATAGCTGCCATTGCCTGTATGGCATGGTTATGATCGGGTGTGGAAACAGAAACGGCATCAAAATTTTTACCTTCTTTTTCCAGCATCTCCCTAAAATCTTTATAATATTTTGCTTTAGGAAAACGCTCCCTGCTTTTTGCAGCCTGCCTGTCATCAACATCGCATAAAAAAGCAATGTCGGCTTTGCCGCTTTTAAAAAATTCATTCAGGTCGCTTTCGCCTTTGCCACCAGCACCAATGCCGGCAACAATTAACCTGTCGCTTGGAGCAATAAAACCACGGCCTCCCAACACATGGCGGGGAATAATATAAAACCCGGCGGCAATTGCTAAACTATTTTTTAAGAAGGACCTTCTTGATCTATTTTCGGCGGTAATAATTTTTTTCTTTTTCATATTTATCAAACAATTAATTTAAAAGTAGATTTTGAAATTTAATTTAATGCATTTTGTTAAAAACAGCCTCATTTTTTTAAATAATTTTAAAATAACAATATTTAAAAGAAACAAGCTATAAGTTACTTACTTTTACAAAAAATATCTCCATGAAACTTTTTGTTGCTGGCTTACCTTATGACCTGGATGACGCTGAGCTGGAAGAAATATTTGAGAAATTTGGCACCATTGCTTCTGCAAAAGTGGCTATTGATAAAGAAACCGGAAAAAGCCGGGGCTTTGGTTTTGTTGATATGCCCGACCGTACCGAGGCTAAAGATGCGATGGACAGTCTTAACGAGATCTCTTTAGGTAAAAAACCTTTAGTTATAAAAGAAGCCGAAGAACGCAGTGGCCCACCACCAAATCGTGGTGGCGGCGGTGGTTACAATGGCGGCGGCAATAGTGGTGGTGGCGGAGGCGGTTACCGTGGCGGTGGCGGCGGAAACAGCGGCGGCGGCGGTGGATATGACAGAGGTAACAATAATCCCCGTGACAGGAACCGGTATTAATTGCTGGATTTCTGCAAGTAAAATAATCTTCAAATTTTAGTGTAATAATTTTGCCGTACAGCGGCGAAATTATTTATGCAGTAACTTTTAAAAATACAACATGAGCGAAACAGTACTTACAAAAGGCGAAATACATACTAAAAAAGGTGTTTTACAATTTGAATTATACGATGATGATGCACCCATTGCAGTAGCAAATTTTAAAAAATTAATTAGTGAAGGTTTTTATAACGGTTTAACTTTTCACAGGGTGATACCTGAATTTATGATACAGGGCGGCTGCCCGAATGGTACTGGAGCAGGCGGGCCGGGTTATACCATTAACTGCGAATTAAAAGGTGCTAAACAACAGCACGACAGGGGGGTACTATCGATGGCGCACAGGGGATTAAATACAGGAGGCTCTCAATTTTTTATTTGTCATAACAGAAGTAATACCAAACATCTTGATGGGGTGCACACCTGTTTTGGTAAAGTAACCGGTGGTATAGATATTATTGATGAAATAAGAGGAGGAGATGTTATGGAGAAAGTAATCCTTTTATAAGAAGAAATATTCCATCAATTATAGTTTTATGATTTAAAAACTTATTTTAGTGAAAAATAAGTGTATGAAATATTTTAGAAGCCTGTTTTTTTTATGCTGTTTTTTAATAGTTATAGCTGCATCGGCGCAGCAGGTAAACAGCTGCGGTTTTAAAATTCCTCCCAAATCTTTAATTACAAAATTTCAATCCGTTTACGAAGCAAGGGATATTGTAAAAAATATGCTGGATACAATAAAGTGGAAAGAAAATTTTTCGTTGAGAGAACAAAATGGAATTAATAATGCGTACGCCACTATACTGCAAAATAAGCGCTGGATAATTTACGATAATGATTTTTTAGAAAATATTGATACTTATGCCGCTACCAAATGGGCATCAATAAGTGTACTGGCACACGAAATGGGGCATCATTATTATAACCATGTTGTAAGCGGAAGAGGCAGTACAATACCAACAGAAATTGAAGCTGATGGTTTTTCGGGTTACATGATGAATAAACTGGGAGCTACACTGGCACAATCGATAGCTGCAATGAAATCTATTGCAACTGATAAAGCCAGCAGTACACATCCTGCAAAGGCAGACAGGATCGCATCTATAACTAAGGGTTGGAATGTAGCGCTGAATGAAACTAAAAATACCGGCACAACCGGCGGTGGTAATACAGGAAACACAGGTACTAATACCGACCCTTCAACCGACCCCAGCTGGATCGCATTAAGTTTTAACAGCACAAAAACAGAAACTGTTTATTTAAGCGATGATGGAAAAAATTATCAGCCTGCACAAATAAAACCCGGGGAGCCTTTTGTTTTTAAATTTGAAGTTTATAATTACGGCTGGTTAAAACTGCCCTACTATAATGGTGCAAGGGTTTTTAAATTAACGCATGGTAAAGATTACACCATAATTTGGAACCGCCGTACAAAAAACTGGACGGTTGTGGAAGTGCCCGAATAAAATTACTGCTTACTTATTAAAATAAAACAGGCCGGTTAATTACTAACCGGCCTTGTCAATTTTTAAAATATATTTTTTATAAACTTATTACACTGTTGGTGCCACCAAATTCATTAGCTTGTTCGCTGTCGGCTTCCGGTTCGTTTACCCAGGTAGTTTCGTTAACCCTGTACTTAAACTGGTGCTGGCTGTTTTTTGGTAAAGATACATCGCAGGTAAAGCTGCCGTCTTTTTTCTTACTCATTATAATTGAGTTTTCCCAATCGCTGTTTAGGCCAAGCACTTCAACAGTTTCTGCATCTGCTGCAGTAAACACAAATTTTACTTTGCAATAATCTTTGGTTTTAAAATAAGTCTTTTGTAGCATTTGTTTTCTTTTAAATTAATAAATATAAATTGAATGTGCTACTCAAGTAAGGTAAACACAAACAGTAAAAGTTCGTTCAGTTATAGCAGGCAGAAAAAAGCTTCGTTAAGCAGTTACAAATTTTGTACCGTAGTTATTATGATCAAAAGATTTGCAGGTATTATTTTCTGTTGGTTAATACCATTTATTTAAAAAGGTAACCCTGCTGCAAAAAACAGCTTAAACACAGTTTATTACACCTTAAAACAAAAAAACTCATAAGCACTTTTATAGAAAGCACTTATAAGTTTAGTTTTAGTTGTAGTTTTTCCGGGGGTTTATAATATTACCACGTCGTTTTCATTAACGGTAGTTTTTTCTATTAATATAGTACTTGCCGAAAATGTTTTGCTGTATGTTTTGTTACCTGATAAAAGTTTGAAGTTTAGCTCCTGGCCATCTTTCTTTTCAATTTTAAAAGTTTGCAGCTTTAAATTGTTTCTCAGGCTTTGAGAATACAATTCGCCTTCTTCTTTGTCGTTAATTTTTAACATGGCAAAATTGCTGTTACCGGTGTTAATTTCTACCTGAAAATAAAGGTAATCCGCTTCGTTACCAATGTACTTTACGGTAAAAGTTTCGTTTGCTGCAGCAGGTTTAACTGTTTGCGCTGCGGCTGAAGTTGCAAATAAAATTACTGCAACAATTGCTGTGGTGATGTTTTTTAAATTTTTCATTTTGTTTTAGTTTAACGGTTAATTAATATTTGTTTTTTAAGGTTACTCAAATTTTAGTTGTGCCAACTGCATAACAGTTAACGGTTATAAAATCACATTCATGCAGCAGGCTAATTGTTGTTGATTATTTCAGTATGGCAGGCAAACGGATAAAGTGCGTACGGCAACTTTGTAAAGTAAGACACAGTGACTACAGGTTCTTGAATTTTTAATGTCCTGTTTTTATTTTTTTAAGAGCACTGATTAATTATGATGTAAACATACAATGCTTTTTTGTTGGCTTTAAACCAGTTTTTTGCAGATTTTATTACTGCAAAATTGTTAAATATTTTTGTAAACCCTTGCTGGCATTGAGTTTTAGTAAAAACATTTTATTATACCCAACACAATTTTTAATTATAAGGAAAGGTAAAATACCTGTAGGATGAGCAGAATATTTATTTTATACACCTAACTGTATAAAAAAATTGAGAATTTCTGCTTAAAAGATTAGTCACATTTTTTTCACAACGTACATTTGTGCTTGAGTTAATTGACTTAATATAGTAATTTTAAAAAAAATATTTTACCCAAATGTTCCCTTTTTGTTCAAAACGCTTATTAAGCATAGTAATTGTATTGCTGTTAAGCACCCCTTTCGTTTCTGCCCAAAGTAGTTTTAAGCTTAAATACGATAACTCGGCTGTGTATGCCGGCATTGAGGTTGGCTCCAAAGGTGTAAAAATGAGTATTTTAGAAATTGGAAGAGGTGCTCAAAAAAGTGGTGCCTTTAATATTTTAAAAGATACTTCAGTAAACTCCGATTTTATTTCTTTTAGTCCGCAAACATTTCAATCTACCGTTAATGGCTTTACATCATTATATAATGCTGCAGTAAAAGATTATAATATTCCTTCAGAAAAAATTTATACCGTAATCAGCAGTGGTGTAAAAGGCCAGGCAGAAAAAGATAACAAAGAACCCTGGATAAAGAATTTGATTGATTCATTTAGAACAAAAATAAATGACCCTGCCAGGGAAGTTGATGTAATTGATGTGGTACAGGAGGCAAGGTTATCTCATATTGGTATTGTACCGGAATCAAGAAGGTACTCCACTTTTTTAATTGATATTGGCAGCGGCAATACCAAAGGCGGATTTTTTCCCAATGGCGATACAAAATTTTTAAAACTTTTTCAATTGAGCTGGGGTACAAAAAGTACCGCCAACGCAACTGAAAAAAGAACCGATGATGATAAAACTATTGAGAATTACAATAAGCAATTGACAAGAGTATTAACCGGTGCCGAAAATTCGGAAATTATTTACATGGTTAATGAGAGTGGAGCGTTCCCAATGAGTGATTATATTGCTTTTAGTGGCGGTATTGCATGGTCCGTGGCTACACTTATTTCGCCGGAGTTAATTGGTAATTCAGTTGTGCCGGTTACTTATGATGATGTGGTAAAACTTAATGAAAGAATGTATAAAAATTATGCTTCGCTTTCTGATGCTGCAATCTTAAAATCGATAACGGATAAAACTTTAGATAAAGATCTTATTGGCAAAGAAGTAAAAAGAGTGAACCAGGTTTTTGATCAAAGATCTTTAATGGCGGGTACAGGTTTGCTTTTAAAAATTATGCGCCAGTTTGAAGGCGTTTACGAAAAGAAGCAATTCTTCCTGGTAAAAAATGGCCAGGTGGGCTGGATTTCTGCATACGTTGACCAGCATATCAACAAATAGATTTTTACTTTTCCAATTTATTCATGCAATTGTTTTTTAAACAATAATATACCCGGAATTTGATGAGAGATACAAAATCATTATCACTTTTATTATTATCATCGGTATTATTTTTATTGTCTATTATACTCTTATGCACCTGGGGCTATCAATATTATCATCAGATACAGCAGGATAAAACCAAAGCAGCCGTTGTTAAAAACACACCACCTCTTGTACCCGATGGTACAAGAGATTCTCTTTTAAATATTTATAAAGCCACTTTAAACAGTCTCGATAACCGCTTTGATACCGCATCGTACTACGCCGATTCATTAACGGGCACACTGGATATTAATTTAAAAGAATTTTACAGGCTTAGAGATGAGATTGCTGTTTTGCTTCAGGATAAAAATGCAACAGTAGATATTAATCTTGCCCGAAAAAAAATTGGCGAACTGCAGCAAAAAGTTGATGTGCTCAAGTACCGTAATACCGATGTGGAAACTGAAAATAAAAAACTTAAAGCCATTTTAGAAGAGATGGCCAGGCAAACAAAAGGTATAGAACAAAATACCAAACAGATAGAGAAAGAAAATAATAATTTAGCCGAAAAAATAAACACCTTAGTTGCCGTAAGTGCAGCTAACCTTAACCTTTCTGCACTGGCTAGTAATGAGCAGCAGGAAACTACAGAAGCAGCGCAAACAGAAAAATTAGTAGGATCGTTTACTGTTAAAAGTAACATGACTGCAAGATGCGATATTGTGGTAGTGGTGGTGCAGCCCAATGGACAGGTGTTGCAAAAATCTGCATGGGAATCGGGGAGTTTTGAAACACCCGACGGCAAAAAAATTTACTCCTGTAAAATTCGCTGCGAAACTGCTAGGGGCGAAAATAAACAAGTCAACTTTTCTTTAACTGCCGATAAATACCTGCAGGGAAAATATACCATGCAAATTTATCATAATGGCGTTTTAATTGGCCGTATGAATAAAACGCTTTCTTAAAAATAAATTCCGGTTACTAAAAACATTGCACTCAGCAGCATTAGTATTATCAGCAAAGGATAAATAAATTGCCACCACGCTTTTAAACTTACATTTACCAAAGCTAATGATGGTAATATTAAACCTGTAGGAGTTATAAATCCCATAATACCCATTCCAAATAAATAAGCATTTACAATTTCTCTGCCCGGTACATTTACCATAATGGCTAATGCGCCAATAATGGGCATGGTTAAAACTGCCATACCCGATGAGGAAGAAATAAATAAGGTAAATATCATGTACAACAACAAAAGCATTACAATAAATAAAGCTGGTGGCATATTGCCCACCAATTTAGAAGAGTAATATAAAATAGAATCGCTGATATGCCCGTCGTTTAAAATTATGGTAACGCCCCTTGCAACACCTACAATAAATGCCACACTTAACAAATCTCCGGCACCTTTAATAAATTCAGTAATAAAAATATTTTCATTCATTTTTAGCAGTATGCCCAGCAAAACAGACGATGCTAAAAATAATGCCGACATCTCCAGCAGCCACCATTCAAAAAAAATAACACCCCTAATCATAGTTAAAAAAGTAATTAAGAAAAGCAGCAATAATAATTTAGTTCTTGTATCCAGTGCCGGTACTTCGGTATTATTGGTATCTAAATTTGGGTAAAGAGATTTTACATTGCCATCAATACGGTACACCAGCGAAGCCGCCGGATCTTTTTTAACTTTATTGGCATAGCGTACAATATACCAAATGGTGATGGCGGTGGAAATAATAAACATTAAAATTCTTTCGTAAAAACCATCGCTCCAGTTTATACCGGCAGCATTGGATGCAATGATTGCAGAAAACGGATTGCTGAATGAAGACAGTGTACCTAATTGTGTACCGGCAAAAATTACGGCAACAGGTACAATTAAATCATATCCTGCAGCCAAAAAAAGCGGCACCATTACCGGGTAAAAAACCAAGGCCTCCTCTGCCATACCATAAGAAGAGCCGGCAAATGAAAATAAAAAAGTAAGGATGATTATTAACCAGGCTTCTTTTCCTTTCATAGAATATGCCAGCGCTTTTAAACCTTTAACCATAGCGCCGGATTGATGAAAAATATTCATAAATCCACCGATGATTAAAATGAATAAAATAATATCAATAGAATCGTAAATGCCTTTTAACGGCGCCTGTAAAATTTTTATAAAACCCTGCTCATTTTTTTCTAACGATTGATAAGAACCGGGAATAGATACCGGCTTGCGGATAGCACCGGTTGCAAAACTTTTTAAAGCAATTTTTATTTGTAAACTGTCTAATGTTTTTTGTGTAAAGGGCAGGGTGGTTGTTTCGCCTTTGGCAGATAATACAGCAAAACTTTTGTCGTCATTAGCAGATAAGGTATTGTAACGTCCGGCAGGTACAAGCCAGGTTGCAACAGCTGCAATTATAATTACCACCATTAAAATTGGAATAGGAGAGGGAACTTTTTTTAGTTTAGCCATGCAATTTTATTTAATGATGATATTTAAAAGTACAGAAAAAAACATTCTCTGTATTTTAGCAGCATGAAAGCAGCAACAATAAACGAATTAAAACAGGAATTACAAACTACTTCCCCAATAAAAGTAACTGAGCTTTGCCTGCGGCTTGCACGTTTTAAAAAAGAAAATAAAGAATTACTGACGTATTTGCTTTTTGAAGCACATGATACTACTGCTTATATTGAAAATGTAAAAGCAGAAATGGATAACCAGTTTGAAGACATTAATAAAAGTAATGTTTACTTTATAAAAAAAACCTTGCGTAAAATTTTACGCACTGCCAATAAATACAGCAGGTACAGCGGCCTTGCCAATGTAGAAATTGAATTGCTCCTTTACTTTTGCACCAGGATGAAAGCATTGAATATACCTATCAATAAAAATCCTGTGCTCACTAATATATATAATAATCAATTAAAAAAAATAACCAAAACTGTTGCAACATTGCATGAAGATTTGCAATACGATTACCTGCGAGAAATAAACAAATTATAGTATTGGATTTTAAACTTTAAATTAGCACAAAAATAAGCAACAGCTCAATAGTAATTATGGCCAGTAAACGCAACGCAGCAATAGGATTTATTTTTATTACACTTTTAATTGATGTTATTGGATTTGGAATTATTATACCTGTAATGCCAAAACTTATCGCCGATTTAAAACAAGTTGATATTAGTACTGCTGCAAAATACGGCAGCTATCTTACGGTTGCTTATGCATTAACGCAATTTGTATTTGCACCAATTTTAGGAAACCTCAGCGATAAATATGGCCGCAGGCCTGTATTATTATTTTCTTTGTTTGGTTTTGGAATTGATTATCTTTTTTTAGCATTAGCACCAACATATGGCTGGCTATTTTTAGGAAGAATAATTGCTGGGATCACCGGAGCCAGTTTTAGCACTGCTGCTGCTTATATTGCAGATATCAGTTTGCCTGAAAACAGGGCGAAAAATTTTGGAATGATCGGCGCCGCATTTGGATTAGGTTTTATTATTGGTCCGTTATTAGGAGGATTGTTGAGTACTTTTGGGCAACGCATTCCTTTTTATGCAGCTGCAGGATTAGCCTTATTAAACTGGGCTTATGGTTTTTTTGTATTACCAGAATCTTTGTCTAAAGAAAATCGCAGAGATTTTAATTGGAAGAGAGCAAACCCGGTGGGTACATTGTTGCACCTGCGAAAATTTCCTTCGGTAACGGGGTTAATTATCAGCGTACTGTTGTTGCAAATTGCATCACATGCTGTAATGAGCAACTGGAATTATTTTACCATTCACCGCTTTAGCTGGAATGAAAAAATGGTAGGCATATCACTTGCTGTGGTAGGTATATTAGTTGCTGTAGTGCAAGGCGGGTTAACCCGTTTTATTAATCCTAAAATAGGGAATGCAAAAAGTTTGTACACTGGTTTAATATTGTATAGTGCTGGTATGTTATTATTTGGTTTAGCCAACGTGAGCTGGATGATGTTTGTTTTTTTAATTCCTTATTGCCTGGGAGGTATTGCTCAACCGGCCATACAAGCTATTATGGCAGGCAAAGTGCCACGCAATGCACAGGGTGAGTTACAAGGCGCACTCACCAGCCTTATGAGTTTGGCGGCTATAATTGGCCCATTGGTAATGAACAACCTTTTCTTTTATTTTACACATAATGAAGCGCCAATTTATTTACCGGGTGCGCCATTTTTTCTTGGCGCTATGTTAATGGGTGCAAGTGCTGTTATTGCATTTAAAACTTTACATCAAACAAAAGCATTTGAAATTGTATGATAAAAAGTATTAGTGATTTTAAAAACGTTTTCTTCATTGGCATTGCCGGTGTGGGCATGAGTGCTATTGCACAATATTTAGCCGGTGTTCAAAAAAATGTTAGCGGCAGTGACAGATATTTTAAAGATGGCGAATTTAATGAGACAAAAGAGAAATTGGAAGCAGAAGGAATACAATGTTTTTTACAAAATGGCGAAGGCATTACAAGCGAAACGGATTTAGTTGTAGTGTCAACAGCAATAGAAAATACTGTTGCAGAAGTACAAAAGGCAAAGCAATTAAATATTCCTATTTTAAAAAGAAGTGAAGTGCTTTCACTTATTGCGAAAAGCAAAAAAACGATTGCAGTTGGCGGCACCAGTGGTAAAAGCACTACCAGTGCAATGTTGTTTGATATTTTACAACATGCCAATATGCAACCCAGCATTATCAGCGGTGCCGGATTAACCAGCATTATTAAAGAAGGAAAAATTGGTAATGCAAAAGTAGGAGCAGGAGAGTGGTTGGTAATTGAAGCAGATGAAAGCGACGGCAGCATTGTGCAATATCAACCCGAAGTAGGGTTGTTATTAAATGTAGATAAAGACCACCAGGAGATTGAAGAGCTGATGCAGATATTCGGCACATTTAAAAATAATACTAAGGAATTGTTTATAGCAAATCAATCCAATGCATTGGCTAAACAATTATCTCAAAATATAAAACATGATTTTTCTTCTGATGAAAAATCGAATGCCCGATATGTTGCAAGCAACTTTAAACAAAATGAATTTGAAATATCATTCACCATTCACCATTCACCATTCACCCTTAACGCCATTGGCAGGCACAACATGGAAAATGCTTTAGCCGCTACTGCAGTTGCCAACCAGTTAGGTGTTGATTTGAAAATTTGTGCGGCAGCATTAAAAAACTACGAAGGCATCTATCGCCGCAATCAAATATTAGGTAATAAAAACGGCGTTTGGGTTATTGATGATTATGCACACAATCCGGTAAAATGTGCGGCTGCTATTGCTTCCTGTCAACCATTGGCCAATAAAGTTATTGCATGGTTTCAACCACATGGTTATGGCCCAACAAGATTTTTACGTAATGATTTTGTAAAAGAATTTGCAACTGTTTTAAGGGAAGATGATGAAATCTGGATGAGTGAAATTTTTTATGCCGGTGGCACTGCTGTAAAAGATATTAGTGCAGCAGATTTAATAAATGATATTAAAGCTCTTGGTAAAAAAGCTTTTTTTGTAGAAGATAGAAATAATTTTGTGGAAACTATGAGGCCTCATTTAACAGCGAATACTGTTTTACTTTTAATGGGTGCAAGGGATCCGTCGCTTGAAACTTTTAGTAAATCTGTTTTTAACATGGTCTGACGTCTCCGTCTGATCACGTTAAAAAAAATGCAAATGGTATGCAATAAAAAATGACAACACTCATTACTAACATACAACAACTTATTGGTGCAAGAGAAGAAACAACTTTGCTCCGTGGTGCAGCTCTTGCACATCTCCCCTCAATTAAAAACGCCTTTATTTTAATAGAAGACGGTATCATTGCAGATTACGGTGCGATGTACGAACTGGAATTAAAAGTACCACAACTCCCAAAAAATATTATTGATGCACAGGGGCAATTTGTTTTGCCCTGCTGGTGCGATAGTCATACCCATTTAGTTTTTGCAGCAAGCCGGGAAGAAGAATTTATTGATAAACTAAAAGGCCTGAGTTATGCAGATATCGCAGCTAAAGGCGGCGGCATTTTAAATTCTGCAAAAAAACTACAGGCAGTAAGCGAAGACGAATTATTTTTATCCGCACGGAAAAGATTGGAAGAAGTGAGTAAACTGGGTACCGGTGCAATTGAAATAAAAAGCGGCTATGGGTTATCGGTACATGGCGAACTAAAAATGCTGAGGGTAATAAAAAAACTGAAAGAAAAATCAAACCTGAGTATTAAAGCCACTTTTTTAGGGGCACATACTTTTCCTTTGGAGTATAAAGAAAATCACCAGGGATATATTGATTTAATAATAAATGAAATGTTGCCGGTAATTGCAGAAGAAAAATTGGCCGATTACATTGATGTGTTTTGCGAAACTGGTTTCTTTTCTCCGCAGGAAATGGAAATTATCTGCAAAGCCGGGATGAGTTATGGACTAAAACCAAAGCTTCATGTAAACCAACTTAACTCTATTGGAGGAATTGAAGCCGCTGTAAAACTACATGCGCTGTCAGTAGATCATTTAGAAACGATGACGGATAATGATATTAAATTATTAAGCGGTGGCACCATAGCGGGTGACTCACCCCCAAAGGGTGAGTCACCCGCTATGGTTGGTACACTGTTACCAACCGCCGCATTTTTTTTAAGAATGAGTTATCAGCCTGCCAGAAAATTAGTTGATAGCAATTGTGCCATTGCATTGGCCAGCGATTATAATCCCGGCTCATCACCCAGCGGTAATATGAATTTTGTGGTGGCACTCAGTTGCATACAAATGAAAATGCTGCCTGAAGAAGCGATTAATGCCGCAACAATAAACGGTGCTTATGCAATGGAATTGCAAAACGAAGTGGGCAGTATAACAATTGGCAAAAAAGCTAATCTTATTTTTACAAAACCAATTCCATCCTTGGCCTATTTGTCATACGCTTTTGGTAATAACTTAATTGATAAAGTAATGATTAAAGGAGAATTTATTTAATTTAAAAAATAAATAAATTCTCTGCCTGCAAAGATTTACAAAAATATTTTAAACCTTTCAAAGCAATATTTCATTAAACCCTCCCTGTCATCAGGGTGAGCAATATCAATTAAAAGTTTTGCCCGCTGCCGTAAATTTTTTCCAAATAAATAAGCCACACCATATTCCGTAACAACATAATGCACATGCCCCCTGGTAGTAACTACGCCGGCACCTTCTTTTAAATGCGGTACAATTCTGCTGATACCTTTTGTAGTTCGACTGCTTAATGCAATGATAGGTTTGCCACCCACACTTAATGCTGCCCCACGCATAAAATCCATTTGGCCTCCAATGCCGCTGTATTGCAGTTCGCCAATACTGTCTGCACAAACCTGCCCTGTTAAATCTACTTCAATAGCACTGTTTATAGCAATCACTTTTGGGTTGCGGCGTATTACATGCGGATTGTTTACATAATCAATATCTAAAAAAGCAAATGAAGGATTATCATCTAAATAATCATATAATTTTTTACTGCCAATTGCAAAGGAGGTTACGCTTTTGTTAGGGTGAATAGTTTTATTTTTATTATTTATCACATCTTTTTCAACTAAATCAATAATGCCATCACTCAGCATTTCGGTATGTATGCCCAGGTTTTTGTGATGCGATAAAAATTGCAACACAGCATCGGGTATAGTACCAATACCCATTTGTAGTGTACTGCCATCTTCAATCATGCCGGCAATATTTTTACCAATAATGGTTTCTGTTGGTCCAATTTTATGTGTATAGCTTTCTTCAATTAAATCTGCTTTATAAAAAACCATTTTAGTAAAACGATCGGTGTGAATCATGCCATCGCCATGTGTACGGGGCATTAAGGGATTAACCAATGCAATTATTTGTTTAGCACTGTCTACCGCCGCACGGGCAATATCAACCGATAAGCCTAATGTGCAATAACCATGCATATCAGGTGGCGAAACCTGCACAATCGCCACATCTAATTCTAAAATTTTATTTTTAAAAAGATCAGGGATATCACTTAAAAACACGGGTATAAAATCTGCACGGCCTTCTGCCACAGCAGCCCTTATTGGTGTGGAAACAAATAAAGAATTGATGTGAAAAGCATCCTGGTAAGTTTCCTGCACTACTTTTATATCGCCTTTTAAAGTTATAGAAACCAATTCCACATTTTTAAGCCGGTCACTTTCTTTAGCAAGCTCATGCAAAAGGTAAGTGGGGGTGCATATTCCACCATGAATAAACACTCTCATGTTGCTTTGTATTATAGATAAGGCTTCCGGTGCAGAAACGTAATTGTAAGGATGAATCATATTTAAGTATATTTATTATGGCAAAAATGTACTTTTTTAAAATTTCATTAGCAAATTTTCGTCATGTATTGGCATGATTGTAATAATGACGGGTATGATTGTTTCTTTGCATAAATGCAAAGAAAAACTAATTTGCAGATATTTTATTTAGTAAAAAATTTTAACCTCAACCTGTATTATGCAACTTATTGAATGTGTCCCCAACTTTTCCGAAGGAAATGATTTAAACATCATTAAACAAATTACTGATGAAATAGAAAAAGTGGAAGGTGTACGTTTATTAAATGTTGATCCCGGTAAAGCCACTAACAGAACCGTGGTAACTTTTGTTGGAGAACCGAATGCGGTAATTGAAGCGGCATATCTTGCCATAAAAAAAGCAGGAGAATTAATTGACATGAGCAAACACAAAGGCGAACATCCACGAATGGGAGCTACCGATGTTTGCCCCCTGATACCCATTGCAAATATTAGCATGGAAGAAACAGCAGTGTATGCACAGCAACTGGCAAAGCGTATTGGGGAGCTCCAGCTTCCTGTGTATTTATACGAAACTGCACAACCCAAAAAAGAACGAAGTAATTTATCGGTTATACGTGCCGGCGAGTACGAAGGCTTTTTTAAAAAAATTAAACTGCCCGAATGGAAGCCTGATTTCGGTCCTGCTGAATTTGATGCTAAGCGTGGCGCAACTGTAATTGGCGCAAGAGATTTTTTGGTTGCTTACAATATTAATTTAAATACTACAAGTACACGCCGTGCAAATGCCATTGCCTTTGATGTACGTGAAGCAGGAAGAAATATTGAAACAGATGGAAAGAAAATAAATCAACCCGGAACTTTAAAAAGTGTAAAAGCGATTGGTTGGTATATTGAAGAGTATGGCGTGGCTCAAATTTCTATGAATCTTACCAATATAAATATTACTCCGGTGCATATTGCATTCGACGAAGTGTGCAGCAAAGCCACAGCAAGAGGGATAAGAGTAACAGGAAGTGAACTGGTAGGATTAATACCATTAAAAGCTTTGCTGGATGCCGGAAAATATTTTTTACAAAAACAGCAACGCAGCATTGGCGTTAGCGAAAATGAATTAATAAAGATTGCCATCAAAACTATGGGTTTGGATGAATTGCAACCCTTTAAGCCCGAAGAAAGAATTATAGAATATTTACTTGCTGAAAAAGCCAGCAGTAAATTAATAAACATGCAACTGAATAATTTTGCTGATGAAACGGCAAGTGAAAGCCCTGCACCCGGCGGAGGTTCTATTGCCGCCTATGTAGGAGCGTTAGGTGTATCATTGGCAACAATGGTGGCCAATCTTTCGTCGCACAAAAAGGGGTGGGACGATCGCTGGCAGGAGTTTAGTAACTGGGCCGAAAAAGGGCAGCAATATAAAAATGAATTGTTGCAATTGGTAGATGCCGATACTGCAGCCTTTAATAAAATTATGGAAGCGTTTGCATTGCCCAAAGCTACTGCCGAAGAAAAAACACAACGTACCGAAGCCATTCAGCAGGCTACAAAATATGCTATCGAAATTCCTTTTAAAGTAATGCAAACTGCAGCTGCAAGCATGGAGTTGGTAAAAACGATGGCTGCCGTTGGTAATCCAAATTCTGTTAGCGATGCAGGTGTTGGCGCATTATGCATACGCAGTGCCGTTATGGGGGCATTTATGAATGTACGTATTAACGCTTCCGGTTACAGTGATAAAGATTATGTAAAAGATATTGTTGCAAAAGGAAAAGCAATTGAAAATAATATTATTGCTCAGGAAGCTGAAGTATTACAAATTGTAAATGAAAAAATAGGAGTGTAAACGGAGTTGTATCACAGTATCAAAATTATTTTTTTAATTTTTTTTTTGAGCCAGGTAATATTTCTATGTTCATCTTCAGTAGCGTCGTCCCGATGCATCGGGATACATTATATCTTTATTGAACTTTTACCTTAGCTAAGATTATGGAGTAAAAGCTTATTAAAGTAAATTGTATTTAATCCTGCAATCAGCCTTATCTTTTTACTTTACAATTAAAGTGGATATCTTTCTTTATCTCCAATACCTCGTTTTTTTACTCCATTAACATAATCTTAAGTATTTGAATTCGTAATCCTGTAATTAATGTGGCGCCTACCCACAGTTACAAAATACTCAAACTGTGCAAAATTTTACACAGTATTTCCCTTAGTTCATATTACCACCTCATAAATACTACTATAATATATTTTGGCATACAATTGATAACTATATGTATGACTTTATTACCTGCTGAATATGTAGGGGGTAATATTTTAGATATTTCAAGACATTTTAAAATCTCATTTTACAAATATGAAAATTATTATAAAATATATGGTTAGCAATCCTTGTATTGTGATTGTAAAGGAAGAGTTGAGAAAACTTGGGTATGATTACGTGAGTGTAAAATTAGGAGAAGCTGAAATAAGTGAAAATATTACAAATGAGCAGATTGAAGAAATTAAATTTGCTCTAAATAAATTTGGCCTTGTAGTAATTGAAGATAAAAAAAAGCTGCTGGTAGAAAAAGTGAAAAATATAATAATTGAAATGGTTCATTACGAGGAAGAGATGCCCAAGATAAAATTTTCGTATTATATCAGCCAAAAATTAAATTACAATTATACTTACCTGGCCAATCTTTTTTCTCAAACTGAAGGAATAACTATTGAAAGTTTTATCCTTTCTCATAAAATAGAAAAAGCAAAGGAATTAATTGTTTACAATGAATTAACCCTGACAGAAATTGCTTCAAAGCTTGATTACAGCAGTATTGCACACTTTTCTAACCAGTTTAAAAAAATTACGGGTTTAAGAGCTTCAGATTTTAAATCAATGAAAGAAAAAATCAGGATACCACTTGAGCATGTATAGCCATAATTTACTATCAATCATTACGTACAGCTAATGTGTTTTGTTTAATGCATTTGGAAACATAATGGCAATTAAAACGCAGATCAGCAGAAAATTATATTCCACACCATTTCTTCCGCCGCCAACTACAAACCAGCCTTCGGGGTAATGCACCATTATAATACCGGCAATTAAAATAAAAATGGTAATAAAGCCTGCCCATTTTATAAACTTATTCAGCAGTAAAAGAACGGCACTTGCCACATGCGATAATTTAATGGCCCACGCAATGTATACACCCAATGGATTAAAGCCTTTTGCATTCAAATAAAAATTACCAAAGTCGTTAATGCCATTATTAAACATACCGGGTATGCTGTGCGATAAAAGAATAATGGCCACGGCCAGCCGGAGTATAAAATTATTGTCTAGTATTTTCATTTTTGCAAAACGGTTTTATAATAACTGAAATTGTATTTACAATGCTGCTTTCTTTACTGTGTTTGCTAAAGTTAAATAATAAGCAGTAAAGTTTTAACTTGGTATAAAAAAAGCCGCCTCATTTATTCATGAGGCGGCTTTCTATTTATTTTAAAAATAAAATTTATTTTGTAAAACTCTCCTGCAAAATATTTCCATCGGTGTGTACAACCAAACGGTACATACCAGCGGCTAAATTACCAATAGCGATATTGTTAATCATAAGCGTTCTTGCTGTAGTTTTCAAAACTACTTTTCCTGTGTTATCAATAATTGCAACTGCTGCCTGCTTATTAGCAGGTAAACCAGTTATTACATACCGCAATATGCCATTTGATACTGGGTTGTTACTTATTGACAGGGTTGCTGTGGCTGTTTTAAAGTTTATCTTAATTACATTCGAATAAACTATTTTACCATCAACATCAATCATTTTTAAGCGATAAATACCATAGCCTTTACTATTATCTAACGGTAAATCTGTAAAAGTGTAGGCAGTTGCAGCATTTAATTTTTTAGCTGCAACGGTACCTTTACTAATCCATTTTCCTGGTTCAGTACCCTGTTGTTCTATTTCATACTGCTGCAGGTTTAATTCTTCTGTACTTTCCCAAACAAGCACTACATTATTATTTTTTTTGTAACCATTAAAATAACTAAGCTTAACCGGTAGTACCTGGTTGCCCAGCTGTGCCCTTATTTCTCCACCCGGGAAAGAAGCGTTATGAATATTTACATAAGCAAAACCAAAAATCATGGCATCTGCAAAAGTGGTTGAAACCGCAGCACCTCCGTTAACACTTCCGGCTGTAGCAAGTGTAGGGGAAAGGCTTACTACCACGGGGCCATTAGATCCGGCGGCGCCATTATGAATATGTGCTGCTGAAGCATTGGCAGCTAGTCCGCTAAAATTACCGGTTAAAAAAACTTCACTGGTCACCCTGTCTAATAATACTGTTACACTACCTGTAGCAGTAGACGCATTGGAAGGAATTTCCTGTGCACCTGTTAAATTACCTGTTAGATAATAGGTTTGTGTGCCGGGTGATGTTGTAGTGAGCTGTCCTCTTATTTCTCCTCCGGGAAAACTTGCATTGTGTACATTAACATACATTAAACCACTTAATAAATCTACTTCCTGTGGTGCCGTTAAAGTTACGCTGGCAGTTAAAGCACCAGACGTGCCGCCGGTATTAGTTACGGTAAATAATACACCTGCATTTGCACCAACTGCTGCCGGGCCGTGAATATGCGAAGCAGAAATAGCTGCAGTTATATTTTGATAATCTCCCTTTAACTCCAATGATTTTACTGCTTTGTTGTACCGCACTATAATTGTACCAGTAGCCGTAGAGCCATTAGCAGGAACTTCCTGGCTGCCCTGTAAATTTGCTTTTAAATAAACCAGGTCTTGTTCAGGAATAAGTTGCCCCCTTATTTCGCCGCCGGGATAAGTTCCCGAGTGAATATTAATATAAGTATTGCCGGCAATCATTTGTGTTTGATCACCCGGTGATATTGGAATTGCAACATGAATAGTGCCCTGAGTAGCTGCGGTAAAACTAATACCAAAAATAACCGGACCGCTAATGTTTGCAGCTGCTGAATGAATATGAGCAGCAGTTGCGGCTGTTGTTAATCCTGTAAAACTGCCAGTCATGTAAACCATACCGGTAGTTTTATCTAACAAAAGTTTTGCATTGCCCGTAGCAGGCGATCCATTAGGTGGTACTTCCTGTGCACCTTGTATTCTTGCCGTTAAATAATCTGTTTGCCCGGCGGTTGTAGTAGTAAGCTGTCCTCTTATTTCTCCTCCGGGAAAAGCGGCACTGTGTACATTTATATACATGTTGCCTGCCAGTAAATCTGTTTCCTGCCCGGCCGTTAAAGTTGCTGTTAAAAATAATGTTCCCGTAGATCCGCCGCTATTGGAAACTGTAAAAAGAACGCCGGCATTTACACCGGGAGCTGCAGGGCCATGAATGTGTGAAGCGGAAATAGCGGCTGAAAGTGCCTGGTAATCGCCATATAATTCTAAAAATTTTGTTGCCGCATCGTATTTTACAATGGCAACACCGTTTGCAGTGGAGCCATTAGACGGTACTTCCTGCGCAGCATCTATGGTAGCTTTTAAATAAGATATTTGCGATTGGGCAGCAATTACAAATAACAGGTAAAACAAAAAGGTAGTAATTTTTTTCATGGTAATTGTGTTTTGTTGTGTTTGTTATTGAATATTAAGAAGAAGTTTGATAAAATTAAAGTAAGGTTATTAATAGTAAATAAATGGTAGCTTTATTACTACAAAATAAAAGTGGGTTTGTTTTAAAATTTTGAAAAATAACTTTGAAAAGTATACATACTAAAAATATAAAGTGATTAAATTTTTACCCTTATAAAATATTTTTGGTGAAAAAAATCCCCACTTTATTCTTAAACTGATGCAAAACAGGCATATCTAAAACGGCTCTATTGGATTTTGCCGAATGGATACTCCGTAATTTTGTTTTGGATTAAACCGTCTTAATGTTCTACCCTCAAACAGTATGCCATCTAAAAAATGGCTGAAAATTAGCAGCCAGATATCGCTTTAATAGATTCAAATTTTGTACACCCGCCACAGTTACAGAATTTCACTTTTATTTTTTTATGATTCTGTTCCCATTTTACTCAAAAAAATAAAAATGATTTTTAGTTGAAGTGGTGCAATATGAGCTAATGTTGATTGGTAAAGATAGTATGAAGCTGGTGTTAGCGTCTATCTGCAGGCAAATCCTGATAGATGATGCAAAGGATATTGCATAAGTATGGAGTTATATTCCGGACATGAAGTAAAGCAATATTTGTACTGCCCGCTTTTTAAATACAAATTTTTTTGTACTGCTGCAGTAAACAAATATTTATATGAAATAATTTTTTCTTAAAAAACACTTAATTCAATTTTAATACTTTTTGTGTAATACTGCCGGTAATTGTTTTAATTTTTACAAGATACACACCTGCAGCACTATTAGATAGGCCCGGCAATTGTATCAAATTTTCTCCTGCAACAATATTTATTGTAGCAGTAGTAATCAGTTTGCCCTGCATATTCCAAACAGCTATTGGTGCGGTTTCATTTACAGTACCTTTTACAGAAAGCCATAGTTCGCCGTGTGTTGGATTGGGGAATACAGATGACGCCAACTTGTTTCCGTTATTATTTTGTAAAACAATGGTGTTACTGTATTTAGTTCTGCCATCAATTGCGGTTACTTTTATCCTGAAATAAATAACCGCAGCATTTATTTTACTCAATGCATGTGATAAATTGTAATCCGCAAATGCTGTTTCGTTACTTGCAGGTAAAGTTGCAAGTTGTAAAAAATTACGGCCATCTAAACTGTATTCAACTGCAAAGTTTGCAGCTTCATTATTATTTGATGCCTGCCAGCTAAATTCTGCAACTCCATTTAATTGGGCTGCTTTAAAATTGGTGAGGTTAACATTCATTACCCTGCACACACTATCAAAAAATATTTTTACAGAATCTCTTGAATAATAGGCACAGGCAACATTTAATTGCTGTGCTACAAAATAAGTTCCCGGGGCATCCACATTTATTGTAATGCCGGTATTGGTGCCAACAATATTTCCATCGGGTGTACTCCAGGTATAGGTTGATGTTGGGCTTGGGTTAATTACGCTGATTGGTGTTATGGGGAAAGTGTTGCAAAAATAAAGCAGGTTAGTAAATGCATCAACCGGCGGAAAATCGAACATGCTGAATGGGGCAATAAAATCTTTTAATTCCGATGTAAACGAAGTGGAAGACCTTGATTTTATTAATACCCTTCTAAAAGGGGTACCGCATGGATTATTACTGTAGCTGGCCGGGTCGATACCGAGTTTAGA
The DNA here is from genome assembly GCF_031391665.1 of Ferruginibacter sp. Lineage (GTDB taxonomy): Bacteria > Bacteroidota > Bacteroidia > Chitinophagales > Chitinophagaceae > Ferruginibacter. The sequence goes on along the minus strand of NZ_JANMUN010000231.1, from coordinate 10,524 downwards.
AAGGTTTACAGAAAATTCCATAAACTGCCCCGGTATATAATCCGGTACAACACTGTTATCCTGCCTTACTAAAGCAAAGGGACCGGCCCATGTACTGCCAGATGATTGCAAGCCGGTATAAAAATTACCAGATGTTTTTGGTAAAATGCTGGCGTAACCATAAACTGCCGATGGACCATCTCCATCAAACTTACCACCCCAGTTAAAGTTAACCGGAGTAGTTAATAACGCATTTTTATGAACCCAAATTCTTGCCTCAATAAGCGTTAAGGAAGAACTGCTGAACTCGGCACTAAAAATAATATCACCGGCCGTAACCACATTTCCAGCAGCATTAAATTGCCAGGCTGTGTGCCCGGCGGTTGGGCCATAGCCACTAAACGTTCTTGTTGTACGGTTGTAAACGATGTTTGTCTGGTATAATTCAAAATCGAAGTAGCGGTTACCGCTAGTATTTTCAATAGAAATACCACCAAACATCCAAAGCGAATCTGTAACACCGGGCCCATCTCTTCTTACATGTGTAAACCCATCAAGTATATCATTTTTATCGGGAATATTTTGTGCTATCGGGCACGACCATATTGCAGGGCTCATACCATTTTTATTACTGCCCGATGCAAATACGGTTGAATCATCTCCATGAAAGTCGCGGTGAAAAATAGCATCAATAGCCAGTTTATTTTGCAGTACACTGTAAAATGCAGGTTTCATCAGCCTGGAAAAAGACAGCATTCTGCTGGCAGGATTGCTGGTGTAATTGGCAACTATACCTGCGGCACCGGCAGTATCAATAATAAATTGGCCGGCTGCTAACTTATTATTTTTAAACCAGTCATCGCTGGTGGATATAACATTGCCAGTAAAATAACCGGTACGTAATTCTGCATCTACACCAAAATTGGCTTTTACTGCAGGTATTGTTATTTGAGCCGCTAAGGAATTAATAAAAGTTGAGATTACAAGCAGGAGTATATTTGTTTTCATAGATTTCCCAATTTAAATAAACTTAGAGGTACGGATTTGGATAAATTGTTTAGATACTAACGATGGCATCTATAACTTAAACTTAAAGTTAGATTAATTATTCCCCAAAAAACTACTCGATTTTTATGTAATTTCCCTCGTAAAACTACTTTAATGTGAAGTATAATAAACGTAAAATAATTTTATAGTGAGTTTTTGCAGTAATTATAAAACTGATGATTAAAGTATGGTGAAGTTTGCAGGTTTTTTTTTGCAATTTATGCATTGTTTTTTTTGAAAAAGGTTACTTTAAATCCAAACCTTTTGTACACCAGTCATTCAGTTTTCGCCGGTCATCATAATAAAACAGATTTTAAAAAATATCCTGATTCGATAATGGCAGACAGAAAGTTTATTTTGCAATAAAATTATTAAGGCTCATGCAGCAAAATGGCACCACCAATATAATGGCTGATACAATGAAAGCTGTTTTTAAATCCATTTTATTAAAGCATGGATTTGAAAATGATAAAGCCGAAACTTGTGCTGCAATATTTACTGCCAATAGTGTAGATGGCATTTATACTCATGGCGTAAACCGTTTCCCCCGCTTTATAGAATACATTCAAAAAGGGTATGTAGATAAAGACGCTATCCTGTCACTGCAAAATAAATGCGGCGGCATACAGCAATGGAATGGTAACATGGGCCCGGGCATATTAAATGCTATTCATGCTACCGGTATTGCAACAGCACTTGCCAATGAATTTGGTATTGGTTGCGTGGCATTATCCAACACTAATCACTGGATGAGGGGAGGCACTTATGGCTGGCAGGCCGCCAAAGCAGGTTATGTATTTATTGGCTGGACAAATACCACAGCATTGATGCCGGCATGGGGTGCAAAAGATGCAAGGCTTGGCAATAATCCTTTGGTAATAGCAATACCTTATAAAGATGAAGCGATTGTTTTAGATATGGCTATGTCGCAATATTCTTTTGGTGCAATGGAACAATCGGCTATCAAACAGGAATCGTTATCAGTATTTGGCGGTTTTGATACAGCAGGAGAATTAACCAAAGACCCATCAGCCATCATACAATCGAAAAGGCCATTGCCCATTGGTTATTGGAAAGGTGCCGGTTTATCTTTGTTACTGGATCTGCTTGCGGCCATTTTATCCGGCGGTTTGGCTACACATCAAATTAAAAATAAGAAAGCCGAGGCTGGGTTGTCGCAGGTATTTATCGCTATTGATATTTCCAAACTCGGCAACTCATCAGCTATCGCCGGTATAATTGAAAATATTATTAACGACTATAAACAATCTGTACCTGCAGGTGAAAAAGATACCATAACATGGCCCGGCGAAAGGGTGCTAGCGGCAAGGGAAAAAAATTTAGCCAATGGCATACCGGTAGTTACCGGCATTTGGCAACAAATTTTACAATTACAGTAAAGAAATATACAGTGTAAAAAATATTGTTGTTCTTTCGATGGCGGTTTGTGGTTGGGTAATAATAGCAAATAAAAACGAACCACTTTTTAGTAAGAACACCCTAGGCGGTGGAGACATTTATCGAAGTTGTGGGTATTGAGTTTTTTAGCAGCAATTTCACTTCGTCTGTATCTTATTAGTTCCTCAAGGGTTAGCCAATAATTTTTATTATTGTTCCAAAAATCAGTCTTAATTGCCAAAACATTTTTTAAAAGGTCACCTTCAAAAAAATCACCTTCTGCAAATAAATCAATTCTCAAAACTTCAAGAGCCAAAGGAATTAAATAGTGCAAACCAATTTCTTGTCCAATCATTATTCTTAGGTCTTCGGTTGTAAAATTGTCCAAAGGAAGTTTTCTAAGATCGTGGCAACGTGTTACTAAATGGCTGTCATAGTCTGGTTTACCCCAAAAATCTTTTTCCAGATTTTCAAGAGTCTTTTGTCGCCAATTGTTTTCAAGTTTCATTTTGCATTTGTAAATTTTTATGCATTACAATTTGCAACAAATTTTTCAGCATCATCTGGGGTTAAAATTATTTTTTTGTTGTTCAACATTTCAACTAAAACTATCTTGTCTTTACGTGTTGCATACCACGTCATAGTGCCAAGTTTTGCATTTGCAAATTTTCCAAAATAACCGAAAAACCCGCCCACTCCAAAAACCCGAACAGACCAACTTAGTTTTTCTTTATCCAGCAATTGCACACTTTTAATTTTGCTCCGCTCAATTTTTACGTCCGAAAAAAGCCTGTGCACAATAAGGGTGTCATTAGTAAGGCTGTACTTAATTGGCCTGAAAGCAAAAGCAAGAAAATAAAATATCAATAAACCAACTGTTGTATAAATTGGTGTTGCAATTCCTGACGAATCTTTAATTATGGAATATTGCCCAATAATGATAGCGGCAATTAATACTGTAATACCAATTGTAATCACTTTGGCCACATTCCCCAAAGATGCTTTGTATGTCACAGTTGAAGCTTTTTTAAAATTATTATGAAATTTCCCAAATCTATAGAAATTATCAAATAAAAAGCTAAAATATTTCTTTTCAATTTTCATTTTTTATAAAAGTTTCTAACCTGTGGTAAACATGCAACAAAAATTAAAGGAATAGAAAATAGCATGTAAAAAGTTTGCAGCCAACCAACTCCCTGTATATAAATTGTTTCCACCTGTATCCAGATGATAAGTGCAAAAGCCACATAAATACTAAACGACCAGGCCCAATGCATATCCTTAAAAAAATTGAAACGTTCTGCAAATAAAGAGCGGGATTTTTTTAGCAAAGCAAATATTAGTAAGACAGGGATAACACCCAAAACAACAAATAAAATAATACCAGGAATCAAAAAATCATGGAAAGGCGAACGTTCCAAAATTGACAAAGGAAGGCCCCCAAGTAATTTTCCCGAAGGAGAAATTATTAATGCACCGCCACCGCCGATTGCACTTAACCCGAGAAAGGCTAATAAGAACAAATGGATATTTCTCGCCGTTCTTGATTTCATAAATATTAATTTATAAGTCTGTAAATGATGCCGCAAACTATGATGATAAAAAAGGCTGTATAAATTTGCTTATTGTACTTTGCCAGCCATTCAGGCAGATAAATATCAAAGTTGTCTTTGTTAGAATCAGAAAATTTACGGGCCATAATTGTGAGCGGACACATTTTGTTGAAAACCAGCAGTACAATGCCTTCCAATATAATCAGCCCAATCCCTATCCAAACAAATTTGCCAATTTTGTTGGTGATTACTGCATAAGCCATGTAAAATAATACCACGTTGAAAAAAATACAAATGATAGTGTGAATTATTTTAATCCCGGCTAGTTTTGACATGCCAGTTTTTTCGGTTTGAAAATGATGATGGTTAATATACCCCAGACAGTAATAAGAAATCCCAAATAGTTTACAACGTTTTTGTCTGCAATGTCTGCTGTAAATGCAATATCAATTGTAGAGTGAAAAACGGCACATATCAAAATGCTTTCTCTCGATGAGTTATACAGCCAGGTTAATAAAATACTGCCTGTTAATAAACTAAAGATCCAACCAAAGATAGCTCCACTGCTCATCGTAATATAGCTAGGTCTGTAAAAAAATAAAGGCAAATGCCACAATGCCCAAAATATGGTAAGACCGATGCTTGCAGTTAGCGCATTCATTTTATTTTGAAGACGTGGTAATGCAAACCCACGCCAGCCAACTTCTTCACCAAAACCAAAAAAGAAAAGATTGTAAATAAAAAATGTAAAGAGGCTGAATTGAGGAAACTCTTTTATATGCAGCAATTCGGTAAAATCAATGGGTGTTTTGTTTATAAAATAACTTATGAGTATAGCTATCACAGTAAGGATGAAAGGACTTAGTAATGCAATCGCTAAATATAGCAATGGTTTAATTTTAAAACATTTTGCGATAAGATTTTTTATGCCTTCTTTTTTAAGAAAAATCCAAGTTGTAATGAATGAAGCAATTAAAGGCCCCAATGCACCAACAGCGTGTTGAAAGGGCAGGGCCGGTAAATTACTCAACCCGAAAATATGACCGTACAATGGCAGCCAGATTATCCAGGAGATTAAATAAGTAAGTCCAAAATATGTAACTAATTGTTTCATGTATTCATTTTTCTTTGGCAGTAAATTCATTAAATAATTTTTGCTATTTTTAGTATTGCAATTCCTGCATTTAAAAGTTTATTTAATTTGCTGCCACCTGTTATACAAACCTTAAAAAAATAGAGTGAGTGGTGATTTAGAAAGTTGAGTTTACATTATCTATAATCAGTAACATTGTACTCAATACTTTTTAAAGTAAATTTTCCATACACAAATTCCCCATCAGGATAATGCCACACAGTTTCTCCATATTCCATAATCTTTATCCCTCCAATTGGAGTATAGTTTTTTACAGGAGTGCTAAAACGATATTGCTTCATTTCGCCAATTGCATACCTGTCATCAGAAATAAAATTGATTAGTTGTCCCTGCTCATTAAAATAAAGTGTTGCAGTTATTTTATTTATCCCGTTTGTAAATGTTGCATTTGCAGATAAACTGTCAATAGCAGTCCATTCAATTCGTTTGTCTATTAATGCAGCAGGCGCCATCAGACACATATCATTAAATACTGTTACAGTTTCGGCTTTGTTCATTTCTGTGCCTTTTACATTTACTACATTAAACAAGCCTAACAATTTTATCTGCATGGTTGCAGTTTCATTTTGGTAGCGATGATAACCTGGCACTGTAGTTTCATACATTTTAGCTTTCATAAAAAATAACCTTGCTGGTTTATCAAAAAAATTATATTGAACTGAAGTGAATTTAAAAAAATCTTTTCCTTTCTCCCTCATTTCGCCATCAAATACAACTTTCATATTTTTCACTTTCGATTTATTAACTGCACCCGTATAGCGAATATATTTTTGAACAGGCATAGGTAGAGAAGCAATATCTGCTTCTCTCAATAAATCATTATTATAAAAATCAGTTTGAGCAATATGTTTTTTTACATCTGCTTTAAACTCCATCTCAAAATGATCAATTGCCCAAGATGCAATGCCAACAAAAAGAATAATAATATTCAGGATGGTTCCAAACTTTGCATCTTTCCAAACGGTTATAATGAGGATTTGTGAAATAACCGCAGCAACAATGGCGATATATGGCCAACTTTCTTTTTTAAGCAAGAATAAAAGGGTAGCTGCGATAAAAAGTATTGCAGCAAACAACCAAAGTAAACCGTTGGGTTTTGAAATATCTTTTATTAATTGTGTTATGTTGCCAAAACCGTAAGCCTTTGCAAAGCCCATAAAATGTATAAGCCCATGAATAAGCATAATAAAGGCAAAGAAATATTTAAGCATAAATTTGTTTGAAGTATTTTTTATGTTCTGATGAACTGCTCAACCGAACGCCGCAGTGTAACAGGCTCAGGATAATTTTTTAAATACCCTGTTCGTAAAATAAATTGAACAGGTTCGTTAATGCCAACGGAATTATTTAATAGTTGGTTGGTAGATGCTTCTTCAATTATCTGCGTCATAGGGTGAATGGCAATATTTCTTTCCCGAATTTTTAAGAAAAGCCGTTGCATTTGTTTGCCTGTTTCCAATAGTGTCGCTACAGAATTATCTTTGCTTGTAATCAGCAACCAGCCTGCAGATTGCGATACCTGCTTTACCACTTTATCAATACTCTGTTCTCTAAAACTTTTTTTCATCACATTTTCTTTACCATAAAAATTTCGTAAATACCAACCGGGTATGCCTTCTATTTCCATTCCGGCTAAAGTCAATCCATCTAAATGTTCTGCCGCATCTTTACTGGAGAACCTTATCCAGTTGGCTAATTCACTTTGTGCCGCATCTCTGTACGCTTGTATCCTGTTGGCTTCAATTGTTTGTTCATTCAGCCATTGGTGTTCTTTTGAGGTATTAGGAATGTAGTGGATGAAATCAGTTTCTTCGTTAATTAAATAGGAGCTGTCTTCTTTTTTAATTACATCGCTTAAATAGTTTGAGCGTACAGTACGGCGATGTTTTATTTGCTCAATATCATACGTAATAATTTTTGTTGCTTTTGTAAGTTTTACATCAATTATGTTTTCATCCTGGTTAGTTGTTGCTGTAATATCAAACTGGCAGTTATAACCAAGATTTCCTGCAGCATACTCCAGGTTTTGCAAAAATGCACCGATTGAAAGAATAGTTTCTCTTTGTGCAGGATCTACCCCGGGCAGCCAACGGCTTTTATCATTGCCAATTATCCAATGATAAGGTTCGATATATTTTACAAACCAGGGTTGTGTATTGTGGCCGCTGGGGGCAAGAGAAGCTAAAAATAATATTTCCCTTTCATCGGGTTGCAGAGGAGTTTTTGTAGTTTCTTTTTGTTTAGTGTCTGCTCTTACAAAATTATTTTTATCACTCCGTTGGTAATAAGTTACTCCACCAATTATGATTGAACTTCCGGCAATGGCTAAAAATTTCCCTCTTGTCATTACTTACTTTTTGCAAAAGTATGTTCACCATTCTCATGTACAGGCAACTGAAATCAGCATCCGGTATGAAGTTGGTCACTATTACTTTTAAAGATGTTATCAAAAGAGCTTTGCGATTGATCAAAGTTTGTCTCGCAAATTGAAGCTAGAAATAAATAGCAGGGTACTCCGTAAACCAGTCAACTTATGACCCGTCCTGAAAAAAGTTGACTGGTTACTAATAAAAATCCTGTTATTGGTTTACTAAGATAAAACATCCTGAATAAGGTTGATTAAAAAAGTTTTTTGTTGAGCCGGGGCAAAAAATATTTTTGTAGCCGCTATAGCTAAAGAAAATATTTTTTTGTGCGCCGGCCGTTTAGGTTGATTGCATATTGGCTTTGTTTTTTGAGTTGTTTTGATAATAGTTTTTCCATCTTCTTATTTGCGGCCCCTGTTGCAGGTGAACTTCATGCGGTATCTGCCAGTTAAGACTGCTGTGGCGGCGTTTGTAATTGTAAATGGTAATGCATCGGGTAATATGTATGGAAGCATTATCGATGTTATCATACTGCCTGCTGATGAGTTCTGTTTTTAAAATACCATTTACTCTTTCCGCAATAGCATTTTCATAGGGGTCCCCGTTTTGTGTCATGCTGATGTGAGCATTGTGTTGTTGTAACAATTGTACATAAGCAGTACTGCAATATTGTATACCCCTGTCGCTGTGATGTATTACAATAGTATCGGCAGGTTTTTGCGCCAACGCTTTTCTTAATGCAAGAGTAGTGCTGCTAACCTTCATATCATCACTAATATGGAAGCCAACGATCTTTCTGGAATAAGCATCGGTTATCAAAAATAAATACGCAAACCTGTTTTTAAGCGGTATGTAGGTAATGTCGGCCACCCATAGTTCATGAGCTTTAAGTGGCGTAAAATCCTTTACCAGGTTGGGATACCTGCGAAAGTGATGTTTGCTGTTGGTGGTGTGCACACTTCGTTTTACCCGTCTTACTAAAAGCTTATTTCTCCTCAGTAAATCAAAAAAAATATCTCTTCCAATAGTGATCTGATGTTGCTTTAAAAAAGGTTGCAGCATAATAAAAAGTTTACGGCCGCCACATCGTGGCTGATATTTACGTATGAGATCAATCTGTTGCAGAATCAACACTTCATTAGATAACTGCACGACGTTTCGGTGTTGTTTTTTGTGATAAGCCTGTGGCGAATAACCCAATAGCCGGCAAATCCGTTGTACACTAATGTACGGAGTTACCTTTTTTACTTCTCGGACTGTTGGGTGCCAGGCTTTTTTCTGATAGAGATGTTGAGTTGTTTTTCAGCCACCGTAATTAAGGTATCCAGCACAATCACTTTAAGTTGCTGGTCTTCCAATTGTTTTTCCAGTGCTGCAATTTTTTGCAGCAACTCTTCATTGGTCTCTTGGCCTGCTGCTGATTTTTTAGGCGAACTTTTCATGCTGCTGTTGGAATAAGATTCTTGCTTTTGAGTAGGGGGCAAATTATGAATTCCCTGGTGAATCTGTACCCATTTGCAAATCGTGGTTCGGCTGATGCCATACCTGGCGGCCAATTTTCTAAAGCCGCAGCCTTGTGTTAAATACTCCTGAATGATCTGTGTTTTTAAGTCCATTTTGGTTGATTTTGTAGTCAACCTATTTCAGGACGAGACACAATTAGCTGAAGTTTGTTTGTCCAGCCACACTTGCGCAAAACCCAATGTTGTACGTAGTTTATCACGGAGACTTCCTTATTATCTATGTTAAAAGTTAATCTAAAATCTGTGTCCCAAACGTTGTAGTCTTAGAAAAATACGTTTTGTATCGTTGTCAAATGGTTGGATTAAATAACCACCAGAAACTTCTCTTATTAGATAACTTGTCACTCTTTTGGGTCGAATATCTCTGTCATATTTCAAGAATATTGTGTCAAACAATGGCTGGTTTGAAAATGTGCCTGAATAGTATTCTTCACTTTTTACGCTGTCATTATTTAAAATCGTGTAATGGAATTTATTGTCTTTTGTCAGTGCAAATTGATAACTATGTATAGTGTCTTCATTCCATGCTAATAGAGAAATGTTCTGATAACTTATTTTCTTTTTCAGTAATGAAGATTTGCTTGATCCGCAAGCTGTCAACAGAACCAAAGGCAAAAAGAAAAATATGGAAGAGTAATGGGTCATATAAATTACGTACAACGAACAGGGCTTTGTGCAGATTGGGAAATAGAATTCCGTCTGCCCGGAACCGCTGCTGATTGAAAGTATAAAGTTGAAGTTAAGAACAAAAGTTCAGCGATGTACGTCCTGCCCGAACAAAAGCCAAATAGAATTACAAATACTCATTGTTATTCCGTCTGCCCAACTTGCACAAAACCCCATGTTGTGTGCAGTGCTGGGTAGTCAAACGAAACTTTAATTTAATTATTAATTTATAAAAAACGAAAAATGAAAATTGTAGTAAACAAATGTTTTGGCGGTTTCTCTTTATCAGAACTTGCTGTAAAAAGAATGGCAGAATTAAATAACAAACCTTGTTATTTTTTCAAATCAGAATTTAAAGACAATAAAATTTTTCACATCCCAATAGATATAAAAGATTGTGAAAAAAGTTTGTTCTTTTCAGCATATACTGTTGAAAACCCTGATGAATATACTTCTAATAGTAAAAACTGGCATACAATGACTGATGCCGAAAAATCAGAACAGAATAAAAAGTATGATGAAATAAGTCTTTCTACAAGACCCGAAGACCGAACAGACAAAATACTTATTCAAGTTATCGAAGAACTTGGTAAAGATGCAGATGGTAGTTGTGCTTCATTGTCTATTATTGAAATACCTGATGATGTTGATTGGCAAATTGATGAATATGATGGCTTAGAAAGTGTCCACGAAAAGCACAGGTCATGGTAGGCATTGCACACAACGGTAGCGGCTTGCTGATGGGCTGGATTCTGTGTTACGTCCGCCCAGTGCTGAACCTGGTTAAATAAATTGATCTTAAAATTATACCTGAGCTAAGTTTAAAAACGGTCGCACCA